>JABXIW010000393.1 GCA_013372875.1 Gammaproteobacteria bacterium
TCTTAGCTTCGCCGCACTTGCCTTCGCCGCATTTGCCTTCTTTACCGTCTTTCTTAGCTTCGCCGCACTTACCTTCGCCGCATTTGCCTTCACCGTCGAATTGCGCAAGGTTATAGCCTTGAGCTAGATCATTAACTGCGAATGGACTTGCAGAAGCTGTAGTCATAGCAACAGAAGCTGCTAATGAAGCTGATACTAAAACGGCTAATTTACTTTTGTCTTTCTTTAACATGTGATTACTCCTAATGTGTTTACAATATAATCAAGCAGTTAGACATAAAGCCTTGCGCTTTGTTACATCTAATTCCTGATATTTTGAGACTAATCGCAGAATTTTATTTAGTCAAAGAAAGGTTTGTAAAAATAGGAAAAACTAGTTCACAGTTTTATCGATTGAAATTTTGAACTCTTGGGTAGGTTTTAAGCCCAGTTGTGCCTCTGAACGGCCATAGATGTCACCTGGCTCAGGTTTAGCCAATCCAGACTTAGAAAGTCGAACTTCCACATATAAATCAATGACTTGCCAAAAATCTGAAGTTGCTATCATTAGGTTTTCTGGGGTGATTTTTAAGTTTTGTGGGAACTCATGGACATCGAATACTTTTACTGCAATGGGTGCTCCACCAGCAACAGGTCGAACCAATGCAAAGGCCTTTGTAAATGAGTGTAAAGGTAAGTTAGCAAAGTTATCGATTTCGATGGCGATGTAATTATTTTTTTGCTCTGCTAGTTTTTGTTCTGCTAAATTTATTTGCTCCTGCAGTAACTTTGCCGATTCACTATCAGCAGAACGATGGGCCAACATAAAGCTCCAAGAGTCGATAGCCAATTGGTAATCTTGCAAACGCATGGCAGCAACACCGCGCAATAAAAGCGCCCCTTCGTGTCTTGGATTACTTAGTAACGCTAGCTCAATTTGGTTCAGAGCAGCTTTAAACTCTTGGTTTTCAATATAGGTTTGAGCAATCTCGAGCTTAGTACTGTTTCTTTCGCTCGCGCTTCCAAAGCTAGCCGCACGGCTAAAGGCTTGAGCGGCTAATTCCTTTTGCTCCGATTGTAATAATAAGCGCCCAAATGTCATCCAGCCATTCTTGTCATTCGATTCTAAATTGCGCAAACGCACTTCTGAAAATAATTCTTCGATGCTAATGGTTTTATTAGCTGTTTTTTCCAGCAATGATTTTAAATCGTCTTGCTCAAGGCTTTGGTGCAATTCAGCGAGCTCACGAATGGACTTTTCAGAACCTAGTTTTGCATAGAGTCCATAGGCAATAAGGATTGAGGCTAAACTAAATCCTGCAAATAATAGTAGACGTTTTTTCGCCACAAAGGCGCCGTTAAAAAGCCAACTTGCCCAAGCTAATGCTACTAAAATAAATAAAGCCGTCATTATCATAAATATACCGCTAAACTAGCTTAGATCGTCCTCAGGTTTTAATTCTCGCTTACCAACTTTTTTGATCAATGCCACAATGATGATTAAAAACACCATAAATGGCATAAACCATAGAATATAGTTCTTTGGTGATACTGGCGGATCATAAAGTACAAAATCACCATAGCGTTGCTGCATATACTGCAATATAGTCTCTTTGTTTTCGCCGGCTTTCAGCTTTTGATAAACAATAAAGCGCAAGTCCTCCGACAAACCCGCATCAGAATCGGCAATAGACTGGTTTTGGCACTTAGGACACCTTAATTGACTGGTGATATCTCGATACTCTTGTTCTTGCTCAGGGCTATCAAATTCGTATTGCTGACTAGCCCATAACGTCACTGACGCCAATAAAAGACTTAAACTGAGTAGATACTTCATTACTTCTTCTCCATTTTCACTGGCTCCCAACCAATCGATTTAAGTTTTGGCACAATAATATTATTCCAAACTCTATCGTCGATAACCCCGACATGGCGATCACGGATGACTCCATTTTGGTCAACTATAAAAGTCTCTGGCGCACCATAAACACCCAAATCAATACCCATACGGCCATCGGTATCAGCAATCGAATAAATGAAGGGATCGCCATACTTCTGCAAATACTCAATAGCATTTTTATGAGTATCCTTGTAATTCATGCCAACCCATTTAATCGAATACTCTTTTGCAAACTTCATCAAATATGGATGCTCGGCATAACAAGAGACACACCAGGTACCCCACACGTTGAGCAAGAAGATTTCTTTTGGCAAATCGGCATTGGTCAACACCCTCTCTGGGTTGTTAACCGAGGCTAATTTAAAGGTGGGCACTTGGTTATCAATTAATTTAGTCTCTAGTTTTCTTGGATCATTATTTAATGAGGATTTAAACACGAACACCAGAGTGACAAAGATCACCAGCGGAATAGAAGCAATAACTAATTTTTTTGCTTTCATTGAGCATTAACCTCTTTAGTTTTTGCCCTTTGCTTAAACTTCTTCTCACGATAACGTTTATCAGAAACGGCCAGCAAACCACCCAATGCCATTAATAAGGCTCCCAGCCAAATCCAACGGACAAATGGCTTGTAATAAACTTTTATCGCCCAAGCGCCATTTTCTAGAGGTTGCGCAAGGGAAATATAGAGATCCGAGAAAAAACCTGGATTGATTGCTGCCTCTGTCATCAATTGATTAGAAACCCGATAACGACGTTTTTCAGGCTTTAAAACTGCTAAAGATTCACCATTTTTGCTAACTTTCAAGGTAGCTTGCGAGCTGATGTAGTTTTCAAAAGTAAAGTTATCAAACTTTACAAACTCAATCTCCAAGTTTTGGACTGCTACGGTTTCTTGTGGTGCTATACGAACATCTTTTTCCAGCGAATAGAAAGTCGTAACAATGACGCCAATAACAGTTACCGCAACCCCAATGTGCGCCACAATCATGCCCCAATAGCTGCGGGTAATTTTCTTTAAGCCCGTAAATAACGATTTGGCATTTTTAGTTTGACCATATAAATAGAACAAACAAGATAACATTAGCCATAAGCCTAAACTGATACCCAGCAAGGCAAACCATTCGATTTTATCTGCTAAGCCATAAATAGAAACAAAGGCAATAACCATCGACAGTAAGAATAGTTCTAGTTGTTGTATGGCTAAGGTTTTTAATTTATTTTGCTTCCAATTCATTTGCTGCCCAAACGGTATTAGAAAAAGAATAAAAGCAAAAAAGAATGAAAAATAGGGATCGAAAAATGGTGGGCCAATGGACACTTTTTCTTGCCATAAATAATCAGCAATTAACGGATATAAAGTACCCAAAAAAACCACAAGCAAACTACAGAACAATAATACGTTATTTAGAACAATAGCTATTTCTTTAGAGACTAACGTATAGTTATTGTTTGATTTTAGCTTATCAAACTGCCAAGCGTATAAGGTTAAAGCACCGCCTACCGCCAAGCCTAAAAAAGTTAAAATAAATAGGCCGCGCTCAGGATCAGTTGCAAAAGCATGCACCGATGTTAAAACGCCAGAACGCACTAAGAAAGTGCCCAGCAAACTCAAAGAGAAAGTTAAAATGGCTAGCAATACCGTCCAAGACTTATAAGCACCGCGCTTTTCCGTTGCCGCGAGTGAGTGCAGCAAAGCCGTACCGACTAACCATGGCATAAAAGATGCGTTTTCTACTGGGTCCCAGAACCACCAGCCGCCCCAACCTAGCTCGTAATAAGCCCACCAGCTGCCAAGTGCGATACCAACGGTAAGGAAAATCCATGCGACCGTTGTCCAAGGACGTGCCCATTTTGCCCACTTTTGATCTAAGTCACCTTGTAGCAAACCTGCAATGGCAAATGCAAACACCACCGAAAAACCTACAAACCCCATATACAGCATCGGCGGATGCACAATCATGCCAAAATCTTGTAGCAGCGGATTTAAATCGGCACCATCGATAGGGATAAATGGCAAAACGCGCTCAAATGGATTTGAGGTGAATAAAGCGAAGCTGACAAAGCCCACAGAAATCAAACCCAAAGTGGCAAGCACTCGGGTTCGCATCACGCTAGTTAAGGCTTTACTAAAAATTGCAACCGCCGCCATCCAGCCTGACAAAATCAAAATCCATAACAAAAGTGAGCCTTCGTGTGAGCCCCACACTGCCGTAATTTTGTAGCGCAATGGCAATAAGGTATTGGAATGGTTGGCGACATAAGCCACCGAGAAATCGTCTTGTACAAAAGCGATGGTTAAGCAAATATAACTTGCCAGCAATAAAATGAACTGACCAATAGATGCTTTAGGTGCTAGGCGCATTAAACCATTATGTTGAACATGAGCGCCATAGAAAGGTAGTGTGCCGAGAATTACCGCATTAACTAATGCTAAAATTAAAAAGAAGTGACCAAGCTCTGGGATCATTAATAATCGCCCTTTTCGTTGGTTTTTTCTTGCTTCATATTTTCAACGCCTTGCTGATGGCTTTTCTTGAGCGTATCGGCGATTTCAGGTGGCATATAATTTTCGTCATGCTTAGCTAGCACTTTTGTCGCTTTTAGAGTTTTGCGATCGACTAGCTTACCTTCCGCCATAATGCCTTGGCCTTCACGGAACAAGTCTGGCAGGCTTTTGTCAAAAGTTATCGTAATGACTTCTTGGTTGTCGGTAATATCAAATTCCACATAAAGGCTATCTTTAGCGTATTTCACTGAGCCAACAGTGACTAAACCACCTACTCGAATCGTTTTATCCAAAGGCGCATCACCATTCACCACACGGGTTGGCTCATAAAACACATCCAGCGAATTACGGATGGCATATAGTAGCAAAGCCACGGCAATGCTTAATAAAACCAGTGCCGACAAAATGGTGAGTAATTTTTTCTTACGATGCGCTTTCATGATATTTATTTATAAGGTTAGTCTGAAACTTGTTCAGTTTTAACTTGTTCGGTTTTGACCGTACGAGCCTTTGGTGCTTGTTGCTTACTCAGGCTTTTTACTTTATTGATTAGCTGTTTTTTATACCAAGCAAATGCCATAAACAACACAATGATTGTCAATACAGTTAAACCGTAACTCCACCAAACGTAAAAGCCATGCTTACCCATCGCCAGAAACTCTTGTAACGCCATTAGGCAAGCTCCTCTTGTAACCATTTGGACTTGGCTTCGCGATTCATAATCTCAAGACGCAAACGAATAATGACCATAATGGCAAACAGCAAGTAAAAAGCGCCAACCATAATAAAGAGTGGTGTTTTAAACTCATCAGCCAATCCATCGTTTCCTACGGAATAACCTTGATGCAACGTATTCCACCATTTTACCGAACCATAGATAATGGGCACATTTATAGCGCCAACAATGGCCAAGATAGCGGCTGAGCGATCAGCTTTATTCCTATCGGCAAAAGAGCTGTGTAAGGCGATAAAGCCAAGATATAGGAATAACAGGACCAGCTCAGAGGTCATGCGAGCGTCCCACTCCCACCAGGTGCCCCAAGTTGGAATGCCCCAAAGCGAGCCTGTAAATAGGCAAATCAGGGTAAAGGCCGCCCCTATTGGCGCTATGGCTCGCATGGCCATAAAGGACATCTTCATCTTCCAAACCAGCCCAATAATGCCGCAAATTGCCATCACCAAATAAGCAATCATGGAAAGTGCCGCCGCTGGCACATGGATGTACATGATGCGCACGCTATTGCCCTGCTGGTAATCAACCGGCGAGGCGTACAAAGAATAATAAAGACCAAAGGCGAATAAGACAGCGGTTGCAGCCCATAGCCAAGGCAGCCATTTAGCTGACTTTTGATAGAACCACTTGGGGGAACCTAATTGATGAAACCAGCGCCAGAAGCTCTTGGAAGCGTTTGCCATTAAACCCTATTCTCTATCTGTTCAGAATTCTGTGTAAATTAACTTACCGCGACTTTTAATGCTCGCCCTATCGCGTAGGGAGTCATAACTAAGGCAAATAACAAAATTGCCCCCAAAATCGCCAGCTGCGCATTATACCCACTATTTGCCAAAGATGCTGTAATTACCGCACTGCCAAAGATTAAAATTGGTATATACAGCGGTAAAATCATCACCGCAACTAACATGCCATTGCGACTCGCGCCTAATGACAAACTCATACCCACAGCACCAAGCAGGCAAAGTGTCGGTGTGCCCAATAATAAGGAAAGCATCATCACGGGAGTATGATTTAGATCAACTATAGCTCTATCTGGACTGTAATTGAGGTGCATTAAGCCCGCTAATAATGGCGAAACTAAGACCAAAGGTAATCCTGTCACGAACCAATGGGCTAACACTTTCGAAAAAGCTACTTGTGTTGGGCTAGCCATAATAAGCAACTGCTCTAAAGAGCCATCTTGATAATCGCCACGATAAAAGAGGTCAAGTGATAACAAAGTTGCCAGTAATGCCGCAACCCATATAACTCCAGGGGCTATTTGCTGTAAAAACTCAGCTTCAGGGCTAACGGCGAATGGAAAGAGCGAAACCACCATCACAAAGAAAAACAGCGGAATTAAAATGGCCACCCAGTTTCGGCGTGCCAACATTAATTCTCTTTTCAGCAGAGTTAAAAACATTAAGCCGCAACCTCGCTCTCTTCCTGATCGTGAGACAAAGATATTTTCTGATGGATTTTTAAGCCGTCAATAGCTTGGTGAGAAGTGAAGATCACCACCCCGCCTTGTTGGGCAAACGCCATCATCTTATGGGAAAGCCAATCACGGGTTTGCGCATCTAGATTGACAAAAGGCTCGTCTAGGATCCAAAGTTTGGCGTTTTCTAAGACTAATCGAGATAAAGAGACTTTATGCTGTTGTCCTGCTGATAGTTCTGCAAAGTGCCTTTCGAGTAAGTTTTCAATTCTAA
The DNA here is from genome assembly GCA_013372875.1 of Gammaproteobacteria bacterium. The sequence continues at coordinate 6,816 of JABXIW010000393.1, forward strand.
GCTCTGAAGCCACAGCTTTAATTTCGGCAAGAGATACAGCTTTTCCACGTAATGCAGCATAAAACTGCAAATTCTCAGCAATCGATAGCTCATACTTCATGGCTAAGTTATGTGCCAAGAACAATAAGTCTTGCGAAAAATTAGCTTCGGGATGATGGGCTTTAAGCTCACGCCAAAAAACTTCGCCAGTATCCAGATTTAAAAGCCCAGCCAAAGCGCGCATCAAACTGGTTTTGCCCGCACCATTTTCACCAAATAGATGAGTAATAGTGCCAGCCTGAAAACTTAAATCGACATTTTCGAGCAAGATCTGCTCGTTACGGGAAATGGTTAGCCCTTTAACTTCTAAAGAACTCATTGAAAATCCTTGTTAATAACTGCTAACCAATAATTTTCTAGGCAAAAACGAGACAAGGCAAAAACTGGCGCAAAGGCGGAGTTTATAAAAATAATCGAGCACTTTAAGCCAGTTTTTAACACAGTATCGTTGCGGGATAGGAAATTATTTTAATGCAGAAATTATAGCATCACCCATCTCTGATGTAGATAATAAAGTATCGCCATCTGTGTAAATGTCTGCTGTACGCAGGCCTTGATCAAGCACACTACTAACAGCGGCATCAATCTTATCGGCAACTTCGGCTTCACCAAAGCTATGACGTAGCATCATCGACACTGACAAAATGGTCGCGATAGGGTTAGCTTTATTTTGGCCCGCAATATCAGGTGCACTGCCGTGGATCGGCTCATACATACCTTTGCCATTAATGTCCAAACTGGCTGATGGCAACATACCAATTGAGCCGGTAAGCATAGCCGCGCAATCCGACAAAATATCGCCAAACATATTGCCCGTAACCATCACATCAAATTGCTTTGGCGCACGCACTAATTGCATTGCAGCGTTATCCACATACATATGGGTTAATTCAACTTCAGGATATTCTTTACCCACACGATCCATCACTTCACGCCATAACTCAGTTGCTTCTAAAACGTTAGCTTTATCCACCGAGCACAAACGCTTATCGCGCAACATAGCCGTACGGAAAGCCACATGAGCGATTCGTTCTACTTCACTTTCAGAGTAAACATAAGTGTTGAAGCCTTCTTTCTCGCCATTATCCAATGTACGAACACCACGTGGCTGGCCGAAATAAATACCGCCCGTTAATTCACGGATAATCATTAAATCAAGGTTTTCAACCAATTCAGGCTTTAAACTCGAAGCATCCGCCAATTGTGGATATAAAATCGCTGGGCGTAAGTTGCCAAATAATTCCAACTCAGAGCGCAATTTCAATAACGCTTTTTCGGGACGAACTGCAATATCAAAACCTTCCCACTTAGGGCCGCCAACCGCGCCTAATAAAATCGCATCAGCATCGCGCGCTTGTTGCAACACTTCATCGGTTAATGGCACTTGATGCGCATCAAATGATGAACCGCCTACTAGAGCGCTGTCATAAGATACGTCTAAGCCTTGCTCGATTAATAAATCTAAAACCTTGGTTGCTTGACCAACGATTTCTGGACCAATACCGTCACCCGGTAATACTAAAATTTTCTTTGTCATTGTCTTTTATCTCTTTTGATTCCAAAGCTTCTTGGAACTTTAAATTCTATAACTTTAAAATGCGGAAAATTGTTCTAGTGCGAGGCATTAAGCATTATTTGGCACGCAGTGCACATTAAGTACATAAGCACACAAATAATGCTTAATAACAAAGCAATTGGACGATTTAACCATTTTAACTAAATAACCAAGGCGCTCTTTGTTTACGCGCTTGTTCGTATTCTGTGATAGCACTTTCTTGCTGCAAAGTGATGCCAATATCATCAAGGCCATTATATAAACTGTGCTTACGATCTGGTTCTACTTCAAACTTAATCACTTCGCCATTTGGGCGCGTAATGGTTTGTGCATCCAAATCAATCGCTAATTGATAACCTTCAATACTTTCAGCTTCTTCGAATAACACATCCATAGTTTTATTATCTAAAACAATGGGTAAGATGCCGTTTTTAAAGCAGTTATTGAAAAAGATATCGGCGTAACTTGGTGCAATTACAGCTTTAAAGCCATAATCTTCTAATGCCCATGGCGCGTGCTCACGACTTGAACCACAGCCAAAGTTTTCACGCGCTAATAACACAGAAGCACCTTGGTATCTTGGGAAATTCAAAACGAACTCTTCATTCACAGGGCGTTTTGAATTGTCCATACCTGGCTCGCCATGATCCAGATAACGCCATTCATCGAACAAGTTAGGGCCAAAGCCGCTACGCTTAATGGACTTTAAAAATTGTTTGGGAATAATCGCATCCGTATCCACATTAGCGCGATCAAGAGGTACTACTAAACCTGTATGTTGAGTAAAAGCTTCCATTACACATTACCTCCAAGTTCTTTGGTAGAGAGCTTGCTAACTTCAATATCGCGAACATCAGTAAAATGACCATACACCGCAGCTGCCGCAGCCATTGCTGGGCTCACAAGGTGGGTACGACCACCCTGCCCTTGACGACCTTCAAAATTACGGTTTGAGGTTGAAGCGCAGTGCTCGCCGGGTTCTAAGCGATCAGCATTCATCGCCAAGCACATGGAACAACCTGGCTCACGCCATTCAAA
>JABXIW010000055.1 GCA_013372875.1 Gammaproteobacteria bacterium
AAATCCATTTAACGGGAGTAGTGACGCTCGTGTGAGCTTTAAAATAAATTTAGAAAAATCAAGCAGCTGCAGAGGTGAGTATAGTCGCTATAAGTGACTAATAAAAAACACAATTACTGAAAATAGTACGATTTTGTAACGACAGGAATTGGTAATTTGAGATAACTTACTGAATTTTATGTATAGACAAAAAGAAAGAAACACCGCGTAAGAAAGAGAATAATTGTGAACAGATACGGAACTGACGGTCAATTTTGCCCAATGTAAAGAGGCGGCTTTATCGATGAGAGCGAACTCGGTGTTTAAAACGAATGAGCCATGAAAGAAAATTATCGAAGAGAAGGATCTGAATAAGTGCCCCGCAGAAGTTCAGCGCTCAGAGAAAAACAAAAGGTCTTCTCTGAGCGGCGAGTCTGTTATTTACGCGCTAATTTATGATGAGCACGGGAGAAGTGATCGGCACAAAATGCGCCCACAATCGAGAGTTCGCCAGCCAGACAAAGCGCAGCTGCGACTTCGGCTAAGGCTTTCGCTTTGCCGTTGCCGTGCAAACCCAAAATATCCAAACATGCTTTTTGCGTTGGAAGGCCAGTGCCCCCGCCAACCGTTCCCACCATGATGTTTGGCAAGGTCACGCACGCGTACAAGTTGCCTTGAGAGTCCACATCCATACGAGTGATACCAATGGCAGACTCTGCAACGCAAGCGGCATCTTGACCACAAGCAATGTACAGCGCGGCAAGAGCGTTTGCGTAATGCGCGTTGACGCCAATTGTCCCGCTGAGTAAACCGCCCACCGTTGTCATTTTGCCAAATTGAACCATAGACTCCGGCGTTGTATGCAGATATTTTTCCACCAACTCTGCTGGAATGGTCACTTCGGCGGATACTTTCTTACCGCGTACCGAGCGCAGTGTGTGCGCGTTTGGTTTTTTGTCGCCTGATAAGTTGCCATCCAAGAATGCTTGAGTTGGTTTGATTGGGCTGGTCGCCAAAATATGATGGAACACTTCGTTTGTTGCGATGGTCACCATGTTTTGTCCGGAAGCGTCACCAGTCACGTATTCAAAGACCAAATAAACGTGGTTTCCTTCGATATTTACATTGATGTCTTTGAGTTTGCCATGTGAGGTGGTGGATTCCGCTATTTGACGAAATACTTCAAATTGGGTCACAACCCAACTGACGAACTGACCAGCGTTGGCAAGGTTATTAAAGGCGAACACTGGTGTTCTGCTCACCCCTTCACTCAGTAACAATGCGCTTGCGCCACCAGCGGCGGTAATAAGATTTGCGCCACGGTTGTAGGAAGCGACTAACGCGGCTTCTGTCGTTGCGAGTGGAACCAAAAAGTCATCGTTCGCATACAAACCGTTGACGCGTAAAGGACCTGCGATGCCGACCGGCACATTGACAGTACCAATGAAGTGCTCGATGTTGTTGGAGTAAGCGTCGCAATGTGACTGCGTGAAAGGGTCAAGAAGATGATCTTTATTGGTCACTTGTTCCAATACTTGCCAACGGCGCGCCAAATGCTTATCCGACAGGCCTGAGCTTAAGCAGAGACGTTTCTCTGGCTTGTGAAACTTCGGTTCTAATGCCGATTGAATCTTACTGCTGGTTTCGATATCGGAAAGGGCGGAGCTTTGAACAGGGTTATCTTGGTTTAACTTCGGCATACAAACGTTAACTGAAAAATCGAACCAGAGATTGTAGTGATTGAGGCTTTGATTACAACGTTGATTATACGTTTTGCAACAAATACCACTGTGCAAGCGCCTTTATTATCCAAGTGATTTGATATTGGAGCGGCGAATTTACCGGAAATAAATGGGTTTTGACAATGGATGTGCAGTGAATAGAGGAATCGGGAGGTTATGGTTCTCAGAGAACTTAGAGAGCTCAGACTGTTAGTGTTTGGAGTCGACAAGGTATAAGCATGATTGCCTTCAAATCGGGCTGGCTCAATCTATGAAAGAAATAAATTGTCTAACCCAGTCCCTTGGGTCAGACGCTAGCTTGAATCCGTTATTCAGAAGTTAGTTAAAGGCGCGAGCCACACGTCCCACACTTTGAATACGGTAATGGCCAACGTAAGCAGGAACAAATACCGATTGTCCTTTCGCGGCGGTTAACGTCTCACCGTTATCACTGATGAGTGTCAGGTCGGCATCAATCGCCATCAAAATCTCTGCGCTGTTTGCCTCAACCACTTCATTGTTCGGTTGGTTAAGAATGCTGAAACTAAAGTCTGCCACGGGAACGGGGTAAAGGTTTTGGCAACCATCGGCATTGGGTTCTAGAACAAGGCTGTTAAACGGCTTAGGCACAAAGTCTGTGCATTTAACCAGTTCTTCAACATCCATATGTTTCGGCGTGAGTCCTGCACGCAAAACGTTATCTGAGTTTGCCATGATCTCTAATCCCGTTCCTTTAATGTAAGCGTGTGGCGTTCTTGCGCTCAGGAACATCGCTTCGCCAGGTTGCAGCGTGATGACATTCAACAGTAGTGGCGCAAACAAGCCGACATCGCCGGGGTATTGAGTGGATAGTTCCAAGATGAGCTGGAAAACGTCGCCGTCAGTGCCTTGCTCCGATTGATGTGAAGCGTGAGCGTGGGCAAGAAGCTGTTTCAGTGCTCGCTCTTTTGTTTCTCCTTCCATGGTCAGAATGTGCACAAAGAAATCGCGTAAACCTTGTGAGTTGGCTTCGTGTTTGAATGCATCTAGTGGCGCGCGTAGCTCATCGATATCGCAAAGGCTAAATGCCTCAATAATCTCGGCATACGAGCGAAAACCGTTCATGGCTTGGTAACTTGTAAGCGCGTACACCAACTCAGGTTTGTGGTTTGGATCCTTGTAGTTACGATGGCTCGCGTTTAGTGGAATGCCAGCACGTTGCTCTTTTTCGAAACCTATTTCGGCATCTTGTTTGCTTGGGTGAACTTGAATCGACAGTGCATGTTCGGCCGCTAAGATCTTAAACAGAAAGGGCAGGTCGCCAAATTTCGCTGCGGTTTCTGCTGATAAGTAAGCGGGTTGGTTTTGTTTGATCAGTTCAGACAAAGGCAGCGTGTTTTGCTCAATCTGAACTTCAGAGCAGCCGTTTGGGTGAGTCCCCATCCATACTTCTGCTTGAGGCTCATTCGTTTCGTTAGAAAAGCCAAACAAATCGTGAATAGAAGAGGTGCTTCCCCAAGCGTAGTTTTGGATTTTGTTGTTCATTTGAAAGAAGCTATGCGATGAAATAGTGTTCAAATTCATGAATTTTTCCCATAGTTAACCCTCCGAACTGAATCGGAAGAAAAATTGAGCAGAGATACGTTAAATAAGGATGGCGAGCGCGGTTAGGTCACTCGCCAATTTGCCCGAAGGGCGATAAGTCGATTTACAACCGAGGTTTGGGTTCGAGTGGTTTTCGTGACGGTTGTGCTTGCAAAAATGGCAGCAACAAAAGGCCAATAACGGCTGCACAAACTGAAATAGTGATGAAGAAACCCGTCCAATGATATTCTTCAAGAATTAACGCCAGTGGATAGCCAGACAATGCTGCGCCCATGTAGGCGAACAAGCCCACGAACCCTGTTGCCGCGCCGGCAGAATCTTTGTGAGAGCACTCAGCCGCCGCCATACCGATCAGCATTTGTGGCCCAAAGACAAAGAAGCCGATAGAGAACAATCCCGCCGCTTGGAATGCAAAGTTGGTCAGAGGCATCAGCCAAAGCGCAGAGACAGATAAGAAAATCCCAATCGCGAACAGCAAGTTCATTGGCCCACGGTTACCGCCAAAGAGTTTGTCTGAGCCCCAACCTGCAACCAATGAACCAACAAAACCGCCGATTTCAAACATCGACAGAGCAGCGTTGGCGTTAATCAGGCTGTAGTGATGCTGCTCTGTTAAGTACAGGTTTCCCCAGTCATTGATTGCGGTTCGGACGATGTAAACCAGTACATAACTGAACGCGAGCAGCCAGATGTATTTGTTGTTAAATACGTACGATTTCAGAATTTCGCGGTAGGTGAGGCCACGTCCGTAATTTTCTTGCGCAAGTTCTAGTGCGTCGTTGCGCCATTGTCCGACACTTGGTAAGCCCATTGTTGTGGGTTTGTCGCGCAATCGCCAACAAACGAATAGACCGAGTAATACCCCGATGATGCCGGGTAGAATAAAGCCTTCACGCCAGCTGTAGTGCAACGTTAAATAGCCCACCCAAATAGGGATCAGCGCGCCACCAACGTTGTGTGCGGTGTTCCAAATCGCCCATAAGAAGCCACGCTCGGAGCGTGAATACCAAGTAGTTAACAGCTTGGAGCATGAAGGCCAGCCCCAGCCTTGGAACCACGCGTTTAAGATCCACAGAGTAATGAAAGCCGCGAGTGAGCTAGAAAAACCGAACGCGATATTGACCAGACCTGTCGCAATCAATCCTAATCCCATGAAATAACGAGGGTTAGAGCGATCTGAAATCGTACCGGAAATAAACTTCGAGCAGCCGTAAGTAATGTAGAAAAGCGTACCGATAAGACCCAAATCGCCTTTATCTAAGCCAAGATCGGTAATCATCGCTGGTGCGGCGTAGTTAAAGGTCTTACGGGTAAAGTAGAAACCTGCGTAGCCGATGTACATCCCCAACATAATGTGCAAACGCCAATGGCGGTAACGCTGGTCGATTTGCTCGTTGCTCAGACTCGGTTGAGTAAATTTAGGTGAACGTAAAAATCCAAACATCTTGAGCTACACCTTAGGTAAAGTAATGCTGATTTGAGTGCCGATCACTTGATCGCTGGTGGAGTAGATAACCATTTTCCCACCTAATGCGTGCACACGCTCTTGCATGCCGCGAACGCCCATGCCTTTCATGCTGTCCTGAACTTTGAAGCCGACACCATCATCGTGAATCATCAGTGACACCGCAGCTTCTCCAATTGTCAGTTCAATATTGATCAACTGCGCTTCTGCGTACTTGGCTGCGTTATTTAATGACTCTTGGCATAAACGGAATAGGGTGACTTTGAGTGTGTCACTCAGGCTGGTGTAATCGCCTTGCCAGTTCAGTTGAACAGTTGTTCCGTGATTGGCGAATTCCATCTCTCGCGTCAGTTGCTCGACGGATTCTTTTAAGTCCAAATCATCCAGCATTTTGGGTCTTAGCTTGCTTAACAGTCGCTTAGTGGTGTCGTACACGTTGAGAGAAAGTCCCTCAATGGTATCTGCGCAATGTGCGCTCATTTCCGCGTTATCGATGCGCTTGATGATGTTGGCTTGAGTACGGATAGCGGTAATGTTCTGGCCGATTTCGTCATGCAGTTCGCGGGCAATGTCGCGTCTTACCGATTCTTCCGCTTCGATAAGTTGACGAGACAGGTTTTGATTGCGGGATAGCTCGCCACGCAGTTTGTGGTTGAGATCTTTTTGCTTTTGAACCGCCAAACCCAGCATGATGCCGGTGATGGTTTGAGCTGAAAGAGACAACAACAAATCGGTGATTTCTAGATTCGATACGCCGCTGCGAGCCGCAATCAGCGCAATGCTGTTGAGCATGGTGGCGAGTAGGGCTCCTTGCCAGCCGTAACGAAGTGCCAGCACGATGATTGGGATAGCCATACAAAATGGCGCAAATCGTTTTAACTCTTCAGGCAAACTCGTTTGCACCAGAATGCTGCCGATAAGAAGTACGGCGTAAAACACTATGTGTCGAATGCTGAACACCACAGTGTTGTTCAAAAGATGCGATGTCAGAGGCGACCATCGGCTTTGAAATAGGTAGTTCCACAGTAGGTAGCACATAGGAACCAGCATCAACCCACCAGAAATACTGGCTAACCACACCATGTAAACAGAAGGCACGTGAAAGCCGACCGCCATTACGTTGATGAAGGCGGTAATGATGATCACAACGCCCATGACGGCTAAGTGGCGGTTTTGGTCACCGTAGTAGTATTTTTTCGCAATCAGTGTGACAGGGATGCTGGCAACACTGGCGATCAGCACAGTGAGCCATTGAGGTTGCTCTAATAGGGTCGCAAGTGCAATCGTCAGCGCCCATTCTGATACGTAGATTGTTGGCCAGTAAGCGGTGCGAGTGTGCAGCGCAATCCCCAATCGTAAGGCGAATGGGAAAAGCAGAATGGCGAGCTCTGGATCGTTGACAAAGTAGTAGGCGATCACCCACAAACAGAACCAAGCACAGGCCATAACAAACAGGCCACAAATCGTTGTGACAGAATAGGCTCGCATTAAAAGGACTCTTGAGAGAATAGTTTGGCGAGCTCAACGTTGTTTTTCACGCCGAGTTTGTCGATGGCATTCGCTCGATGAACGTGTACGGTCTTGTGGCTCAAGCCAAGCTCTGCCGCGACGGATTTTACATCCAGCCCTTTGGCTAAAAGCTGGCACACTTCATTTTCGCGTCTTGTTAGTTGGCAAAGCGATGCAGCTTTGTCACTTGGTGTTGCCAGTTTGATGGCAATGTCGGAGGTAAGATAGCAGCCGCCAGACGCACTGGTTCTCACGGCTTGAATAAGTTCGTCTGGGCTACAGCGTTTGCTTAGATAGCCTTTTGCACCAAGTTTTAGTGATTTTTCCACCATCGCAGGGGAGTCGTGCACGCTTAGCATGACACAGGCAATGCCAGTTGGAATTTCGCTCAGTAAGTTTAATCCGCTCTCATCGGGCATGGAAATATCTAGGATGACAACGTGTGGGTGTACCGCAGGCAAGCCTGTGCGTGCTTCGGCGACAGAACCAAATTCACCAACAACGGTAATATCACTTTCTAAATTTAATAATTGTGCGAAACCAGAACGCACGATGACGTGATCATCAACTAGAGCAACATGAATCATCATTACAACCAAATAGAGCAGACAACAAACAACAATAAGCCCCAAAACGGAGCTAACAGAAAAACCTTTAATGATACTGAATTGATCAACTCATTTTAATGATCTTGCGCGCTTTACCGAAGTAAAGCGCGCAGAGAAGTTAGGCTTGGTTTTGTGCAAGTTGAAGCTTCTTCGCGTGTCGAATCTTCTTCTCTTCCGCGATAGCAACGAAAGCAAGCAAAACAATACAAATCATGGCGGAGGTATCTAGGGCTGCGAAAGTACCTTTCCAGCCTGTTAGACCGAAGATTGGTGTACCGTCTGCAATCATACCGAGACCAAGTTTCGCGAAGCTGTCACCGATTAGGTAAGCGAATGTACCTTTCACACCGTCAGCCACACTGATTGCTTTTTTAGGAACAAAACCAACCGCTGCAACACCGATAAGAAGTTGCGGACCAAACACCAAGAAACCAAGTACGAATAGAGATGACAAGTACATGAATTCATTTGTTGCGTGTTGGTAGAACTC
>JABXIW010000095.1 GCA_013372875.1 Gammaproteobacteria bacterium
AAAAGCTGTCACAGCAATAAGATTTAGGCTGTTTCCAGATAAGAAAGAGCTTGCGGAGTAGAAATCAGTGATTAACTGAATGTGGTTATGGTGGCCCAGTAAAGCCATGCTCAATGCTAACAAAGCAGTGGATATGGCGACTAATAAAAGCGCTAAATTTGTATTGGCAATTTTCATCTGATTGATTCTATAAACTAAGTTTGCGTCAATAGACGCAATAACTAGTCTATTTGTTTCAATTTAATCCAGAACAATAATAAGCTCTATCCTAACCAGTTGTCAGTAATAGTTTCTTGAGTATACTGAGTTTATCTAAAGATTCATAAATAGGGTGATCAATGAAATACTGGAATAAGCTCTTACTAGTAGTGCTGGCTTCGAGTTGGTTAGTGACATTTGAACTGTCGGCGGGAGATAAAACAGAAGACGCTACCTTTAACGAGGAGTTAGCAAAAGAATTAGGCGCCGATGATTATGGTATGAAATCTTACGTTTTGGTCATTTTAAAAACGGGGCCAGAAGACGCCAATATCACCGACAAAGAAAAAAGAGCGGAATTATTTAAAGGCCACTTCGCCAATATGGGGCGTTTAGCTGAAGAAGGTAAGCTGGTATTAGCCGGGCCTTTATCTGGCCATAAACCGCGACGTGGACTTTTCATATTAAACGTCAAAACTTTGCAAGAAGCCGAAGCCTTGGTCAAAACCGACCCTACCGTTGCGGCAGGAGTCTTTACTTATGATTTGACCCAATATTACGGCTCAGCGGCGCTACAACAAATTAATCAACTTCATAAAAAAATTCAGAAAAAGAACATTTAAGATTCATAGGTTCTTAATCATCAAGCAGATCTTGGAAATCTTCCCGATAGCTTTCTAATTTGCGTAGAAAGCGTTTTTTCTGCTTGGCGGTCATGTTGGCATGTAATTGCAAAATGTATTGTTTTTCAATGTTTTTATTGGATTCAATACGACTTTTAAGTTCTGCATTTTGCAAGTTCCGTGGATTTAATATCAGGTTCTCAATGGTGGCTTTACCTTCAGGATTAGCTCGATTGGCTAAAGCATAGTCCATTGCCACGCGCCATTGATTGCCGTACTCAAAGCGTAATTCTGCCGTTGGCAACATTTCATCAACCCATTGAGCAATCATTGTTTTTTGCCCCTTGGTTAGTTTGCCTGCCCACTCTTCAAAGCCATCAATAATGCTTTCATTAACTTCTTTTAGGCGTTTTTCGGAGCTTAGCTTATTGAATTCTTGTAGCCTTTTATTGGCATTATCATTAAGATTTTTCATTAATTCCTGTGTTTGCTTATTGTCTAAATCGGCGACTAAATTAAGCAACTCAGGAGTTACTTCTTTTACAACGGTTTGATAAAAATCCATAAAGCTTTTTTGGTAATAATCGTATTTCTGCGCAATCTTATCACTACCCAAATCAGCTTCTAGCTCAGTAATGAGGGATATATAACGCGGAAGCTGAGTGCTACGATGCCACGCTAACTTATCTCTTACCGCAGCTTCGAGTTTATCTTCTTGCTCGCTAGTGAGCTCAACAAAATCATCAGCTTTCCAACTAACTACCCAGTCTAAGCGGTTGTACCAAAATTTTAGGCCACAGGATTGTAAGAATAGGATGCAGATTATTATGATAAGTAGGCGCTTAAAGTTCATGCTCAATAAAAATTTGTTGTAATTAAACAGATAGGCATTAAAAGCTAAAAGAAGTTCCAATAAAAAAGCACCTAAAAAGGTGCTTTTTTAAATGGTGGTGCGATTAAGCAACAATATCCAGTAACTCAATATCGAAGATTAAGGCTTGGTATGGGCCAATATCGCCGCCAGCGCCCTGTGCGCCGTATGCTAAGTCATAAGGAATGTATAGTTTCCACTTTGAACCAACAGGCATTAACTGAAGTGCTTCTGTCCAACCTTTAATTACGCCACCAACTGGGAATTCAGCTGGTTGGCCGCGGCGGTAAGAACTATCGAACTCTTTACCATCGATTAAAGTACCTGCGTAGTGAGTTTTAACGGTTGAAGCTGCAGTTGGCACTTCACCAGAACCTTGCTCAATGACTTCATATTGTAAGCCAGACTCAAGTACAGTCACTTCATCGCGCTTAGCGTTTTCAGTCAAGAAAGCTTCGCCTTCTGCGGCAAATTTCTTGGCATCTTCAGCTTGCTTAGCTTGTAAACGCTGCTGGATTTCTTGGAAGGCTTCGTTGATTTGTGCTGGCTCAACTTGTGGAGCTTGACCTTGGAAAGCATCTTGGATGCCCGCGACTAATGCGGCTAATTCAACGCCTTCGAATGCGCCATGCGCTTGTTGGCCCATTTGCATGCCAATACCATAAGACGCTTTGGCTTCGGTAGATGAAAAGTTAGACATAATCTTCTCTTAATTGATGTAAATAGCGAATGAGCTATCGATCTTGGGGCTAACAGGCAAAATAAAAGGTCAAATTATAAGATTCCTTAAAATCTTGTGTTTTATGACTGTTTTCGGCTGCGGCTTTAATGGATAATAAGTGTTATTCGTACCAATAATATTCTAAAAAGTATTCTATGTGGTTTCGTAATTGCCATATTTATCAATTAAATCAAGATTTTAGTGAAACGGTCGAGTCATTAGCAGAGAAACTGGAAGCGAAGCGTTTTAATGCGGTTGGTCGTCAAGAATCAGAAGCGGTAGGCTGGATTTCACCGCTGAACCGTCATTTGGAAAGCCTGGTGCATAGCGCTAATGGTTGCCATCTTTTGTGTTTACGTAAGGAACAAAAAGTAATTCCTGCTAGCATGGTCAAAGAAACGCTAGAAGAGCGGGTTAAGACCATTGAGGATAATGAAGGACGCAAAGTTTACGGCAAAGAAAAAACGGCGCTTAAAGATGATATTTTGAGTCTGCTCAAGCCTAAGGCTTTTACTAAATCCAGCCATGTGTTTGGTTATCTTGACCCAAGACATCAATTGTTAGTGGTCAATGCTGGCTCCAATGCCATGGCTGATAGCTTTATTCAGTTATTGATCGATTCATTGGGCTCATTAGGTGCAGTTAGATTGATGGGCGAAGAAAATCCGTCGCAAATTATGAATCAATGGTTGTTATCCGAATTGCCGAGCAACTGGAGTCTTACCGGTCAGTACGAGCTTAAAGATCCAACCGATGAACGAGTAGCAAAGTTTAAAGACAATGAAGCAACCAATGGTTTGATTGGCGATTTAATTGAAGATGGTTATTGGCTGCAAAAGCTGGGCATTCGATATGGCGATTATTTTAATGCTATGATCCAACATGATTTGCAGATCAAAAGTATCAAATATTCCGATGAACTAGTCGCTGAAAATGACGATATTGATAGCTCGGAGCAATACGCGCGTTTTGATGCAGATTTTGTGTTGATGACACAAACCTTGGCAGAATTTATTGCAGACTTTAAGCAGCAATTTAAAGTAAAAGCTGAAGATTAATTAAAAGTAATATTAGGATCCGATGTGACCTCAGTAATTCACGACAAAAAGATTTCCACCAAACAGAAGGCTCTGGCGGTTAATTTAAACAATAATCAATACGGTACTATTGTTGAAATTGGTGCAGGGCAAGAAGTGGCACGCCAATTTTTCTCAGCGGGTGCGGCAGCAGGCACGGTTGCTAAAACTATGTCGGCTTACGATATGCAGGTCAGTGATGATATTTATGGCAAAGCGGGGCGTTATGTGAGTCGCGAGCGTTTAGAGCAAATGCTGAGCCATGAATATGACTTGCTGCATAAGCGTTTAGGAGAGGTGCGCTCCGATGAGACTCAATACTTTAGTTATGCTGCGACCGTAACCGCTAGAAGTTATTCGCAGAAAAACGAATGCCATGGTTGGATAGGTATGCGCTTGCAATTAGCTGCTGATGCACCGCCAAGTGAAATCTTGATGCATGTTCGAATGTTGGATGATACGAACCGTGAGCAGTCGGAAGCCTTGGGTATCTTCGGGGTGAATGTGGTTTACGGCGCCTTTAACTATGCCAAAGATCCTAAAGTGTTTATTGAGTCTTTGCTGGATAATCTAGTGGATGGTTTTGGTCAAAAAAGAATGGAAGTGGATTTGATCCACTTTTCTGGTTACGGTTTTGAGCAAGTCGAAAATCGACTGATGAATCTACACTTGGTTCGTGCATGGTGTTGTCGTGCGGTTATGTTTGATGCTAATGGTCAGTCGGAAGTGCCAGGATCTTTGCTGCGCAAAAAAGATGTCATGGTCATTCGCGGCTCGTTTAAGCCACCAACAAAAGTTCATGTAGACATGACTGAAGCTGCTACGCAGCAGTTTTTGCAGGAAGAAGGCGTCGATCCTGAAAAGGTTTGCACTGTGGCAGAAATTACCATGGCTGAGTTGGCGACCGATGGTGATGATAATAATGCTAGTTTCTTGGCGCGGGTCGATCTGCTAAACAAACTGGGTTACAACGTCCTGATTTCTGATTATCTGCGTTTTTTCCGGTTGCGTTCATGGATGCGTCGCTATACCCAAAATCGTATCGGCATTGTCTTGAGTATTCTTGATTTCGACCAGTTGTTTAACGAAAAGTATTATGACGGCTTAGAAGGCGGCATTTTAGAAGCCATGGGCAAGCTGTTCTCAGGTAATACCAATGTTTATGTATATCCGACTCGCAGAAAAGATAAGTTGATTACTTTGGACAATGTGGAAGTATCAGAAAACACTCGTTATTTATTGCAGCACCTAAAAGATAATCGTTTATTGGTTGCGACCAAAAGCTGGAATGATGAGAACTTGCACATTTCGGCGCGCAATATTGCTGCAGAAATCCCTTTAGGACAAGGTGAATGGGAAAAGCAGTTGCCTGAAGCTATTCGCAATGAAATCAAAGATAAGTGTATGTTTGGTTATTGCGAATTGCCAGAAGTTGCACCAAACAAATAATGATTTGCCCTTGCCAAAATCCTTCGTCAGTGAGCGCTCAAGAGTATGCGAACTGCTGTGAGCCATTGCATCAAGGAATAAAGCAAGCCCAATGTCCCGAAGTGTTAATGCGCTCGCGTTACAGTGCTTTTTACTTGGGTTTGGGGAATTATATTTATCAGACTCATCATAGCGACTTTCGAAATGGCTCGCCTGAGGATTACCAGCAGAGCGCTGAGAACACTGAATGGTGTTGCTTAGAGGTGCTAGAGTCGGAGCAAGTTGAAGATACAGGAACAGTAAACTTTAAAGCTTATTTTATTGATAAAGATAAGCTGCATTGTTTACACGAAATTTCTAACTTTGTTCGCGAAAATGGGCAATGGTTTTATACCGATGGTGAATATCAACCTAAAAAAGTTGAGAAAATATCGCGCAACGATCCTTGTCCGTGCAATAGTGGTCACAAAGCCAAAAAATGCCACCTGAAATAATGGCTAAATAGAGAATTGAATTATGGATAAATTGGAACAAATAGAGCAACAACTTGAAGACTTGCAAACCCAAGTGGCTTTTCAAGACGATACCATTGAGCAGTTGAATAAGGTTATCACCAAGCAAGACGCTATTATCCGCAAAATGGAAGAAAAGTTTTTAGCTATTGGCGAGAAACTACAAGATATGCAAAGCCAGATGCCGAATAAGCCGTTTAACCCAGCAGATGAATTGCCACCGCATTACTAATGTTTTGCCAAAGGCTAATCATTAGTCTTGGCTAAATCCTTTCGATTGACCACAAATAGATTGCCAATTCCAATCAGCAATATGCCAATGGCTTTTGGCCATGTCCAAACAAAACCTTCGAAGAAGGTTGAAATAATTAATGCGACAGCTGGGAAAAGCACCACTACATAGGTGGCTTTATGGATGCCAATTCTGCGTAATAACGTTAGATATGCACCAAACGCCAGTACCGAGCCGAATAGCGATAAATACAGCATACTGATGCTATAAGATGGCGCTGGATCGTAAATTATCGGTTTGCCTTGCGCTAGTCCAATCAAAAGGCTTAGTAAAGCACCATAACCCATAGCATAAGCATTCATCTGAATCACTGGCAGTTGATACTTTTGAGTTTGCACCGATACCATATTGCCAATTGAAGCGGCTAAAACGCCAAGCAGCGAAATGGCAAGACCATAAAGCATGGTGTTCTCAAAACTGAAATCGCCCAAGTCTTTCCAGAAAATACAAACAATTCCTGCTAAACCGATAAGGGCACCGAATATCACCGCTCGGCTAATTGGGGTTTTAAAGAACAGCCAAGAGTTAAAGATGTTCACGATCAAAATTGATGAAAATATCACCGAAGCCATAGCCGAAGTTAAATACTCCTGCGCTTCATACACCATCAAATAGTTTAAACAAAATAGTGTTAAGCCCAGTAGAGCCATCCATAAATGATCTTTGAGGCTAAAAATTAAATTCAGCTTTTTGAATAAGCAGTAAGCAAATAACAACAAGCTGGCTAAGATAAAACGGTAAAAACTGGAATATTCATGCGGCACAACTCCAAGCTGATATTCAATGGTAAACCAGGTGCTACCCCAAACGATAACCGTGAAGATATAGAGGAACAGGGTTGAGTTTATAAGTTTTATCATTTAATAATTTAACGCCTAAAGCAGATACGCGCGTTAGCGCGTGCGGCTGCTTTTTCTTGTTAATTGCTCAATTATAGCTAATGATTTTGTAAAGTATTCTTTATTTGATTCAGGTATTGCAAAAGAACTGTATTCTCCATCGTATTTAGAAACAAAGAATATTGCTTTATCTTTTAGCTCAACTGCACCATTCCAACAATATCCACTCAAAACCTCTTTGGGTGACCTTTTGCCTTTATACTTTTTAATGGGCAGTAAAAATAATTTTTCAGTTTCATATCCGACGACTATTAATTGCTCATCAACCTCTTGATTTATTTCAGATTCCTTTTGTCGTTCAAAATCGGGTAACTGTATACCAGTTACCCAAGCAGTGTAGACATATGTTGAGTTTTTGTATCGTTCTTCTATAGATTGAGCTCTATAACGACAAGCATCAGCATAATTTGGATAAATTATAAAAAAACATGCAAGGAATATTTTTTTCATACTACCCTCGAATTAGTCAGTATCTATGAAAGCTGACATGGATATATAAATGCAATTGTAACAATTTAATTTCTAAAGGAAATTATTAAGTGATATTTTGTATTGCGCTATTTCCTTTCTGCGCCAGAAGCACCGTATGAAAACCACAAGATTCATCTTCCAGCTCAATTTCAACTTGGCTAAAGCCAAATGAATATAAGATATCTTTGTATTCTTGCGGTGCTAAACTTGAATGGTAAACGGATTCGCCTTCAACCGTTCCCAGCACCTCTCCCGCTTCATGGCCAATCGTTAGTAGCAAAGCGCCGTTATCATTTAAGTGGTCGGATAGGAGTTTAAGTGTGTTTCGCTGCTCCGTTTGGTTTAGATGGAAAAAGGCATCCCAGCTGACAATCCCATCAAAATTGGTAGGCATATTAAGCTCACGCATATCCTGTTCAATCCAGCTAGCATCAGGAAAGCGAGAACGACAAATTTCAAGCATGGCAGAGGAAATATCAACACCGGTAACATTAAAACCATGCTCAATTAAATAACTAGCGATAGGCTCACCTGCACCACAGCCTAAGTCTAAGACTTTAGCGCTGGTGGGAAGAGGATCTATAAATTTATCTAACCAAGCTTTTTCGAAAAACACTTTTGGTCTGTGCAAGTCCCATGCTTTGGCATGTTTTTGATAGATTTCTGCTGTACGCTTGTGAATTTCAGCAAATGGCTTCATCGATAGGAATATAAGCGGGTTTATTCAAATAATAGTAACACAGTATTATCGCAACTAAATGCTCGATTTAATTTAAATTGATTAGTGCGGGTTTTATCTGATGATAGGTTATAATCGCTGGAATTTTATTGAGAAGGATAGAGTTTTTGCAATCCATTGATGTGTTGATAATTGGCGCTGGTGCGGCGGGTTTGATGTGCGGGATCAGCGCGGCTGGTCGTGGTCGTCAGACTTTGGTCATTGACCATGCCAATAAAGTTGGCAAAAAGATCCTGATGTCGGGTGGTGGTCGCTGTAACTTCACCAATTACTATGCAGAACCCGCCAATTATCTTTCGCATAATGAGCATTTTTGCAAGTCAGCATTAAGTCGCTATACCCAATGGGATTTCATCTCAATGGTTGAAAAGCACGGAATCCCTTATCACGAGAAAAAACTTGGCCAATTGTTTTGTGATAATAAAGCCAAAGATATTGTGAATATGCTTCTGGCTGAATGCAAGGAGAAGGGTACTGAGGTCAGGATAAGGTGCTCGGTTGAGTCGGTTAAGAAAGTTGATGATGGCTTTATCGTTACGACCAATCAGGGCAAATGGCGTTGTGAATCGTTAGTCATCGCTACAGGCGGTTTATCAATCCCAACTATGGGCGCAACAGGCTTTGGCTATGACATCGCTAAGCAGTTTGGCTTGAGTTTGTATCCAACATGGGCTGCATTAGTACCATTTACTTTAAACCCGAAGATGCTTGAAGAGTTTGAGGGACTTTCGGGCGTTTCTGCTGATTCGCGAGTTTCTTGTAATGGTCAGTCGTTTCGAGAAAATATTTTATTTACTCATCGCGGCTTATCAGGGCCTGCTATCTTACAAATATCATCCTATTGGCAACCTGGTGATACGGTTGAAATTAACCTATTTCCCGACGTGGATTTATTTGAGAAATTAAAGCAGTGGCAACTGGACAAGCCAAAAAGTCACTTGATCACTTTACTTTCTGAGCAGCTCACTAAAAACCTTGCTGAGCGATTAAGCCAATTATGGTTTGAGTCATTAGCGCATAAGCCTATAGCTGATATTCCCCACGCAGATCTACAAAAGGTCGCTGATGCTTTGCAAAGCTGGCAACTCAAGCCGACAGGTACTGAAGGTTATAGAACCGCTGAGGTGACAATGGGTGGTGTTGACACCGATGAAGTTTCCTCAAAAACTTTTGAAACCAAGAAAGTTAAAGGACTATATTTTATTGGCGAAGTGCTCGATGTGACTGGTCACTTAGGCGGCTTCAATTTTCAATGGGCCTGGGCTTCTGGTCATTGTGCAGGACAGTATGTTTGAATATGTAAAAAAGGAGCCATTCGGCTCC
>JABXIW010000217.1 GCA_013372875.1 Gammaproteobacteria bacterium
TTAGCTTTCCGTCGTTCATGTCGTGAAGGTGTTTGTGGCTCTGATGGTGTAAACATCAATGGTAAGAATGGCTTAGCCTGTATTACGCCAATTTCTAGCTTGAAATCACCAGTGGTAGTTCGTCCATTGCCAGGTTTGCCTGTGATCCGTGATTTAGTGGTGGATATGGCTCAGTTCTACAAGCAATATGAAAAGATTAAGCCTTACTTGATTGCGAATGATGAACCGCCAGCAAAAGAACGTCTTCAATCTCCTGAGGAGCGCGCTAAGTTAGACGGTTTATACGAGTGTATCTTGTGTGCCTGCTGTTCGACTTCTTGTCCGTCTTTCTGGTGGAATCCTGATAAATTCGTGGGTCCATCAGGCTTATTACAGGCTTATCGTTTCTTAATCGATAGCCGTGATACGGAAACGGATGAGCGTTTGGCTGATTTGGACGATGCTTACAGCGTATTCCGTTGTCGTGGCATTATGAACTGTGTGGATGTTTGTCCGAAAGGCTTGAATCCGACCCAAGCCATTGGTCATATTCGTTCGATGCTACTCAAAAGAGGCGTTTAGCTTAAATATAACAACTAGTTACTTAGCAAACTTAATGAAGCCCTTTTACAATTAAAAGGGCTTCAACTGTGTTAAGACGGTTAAAAATTAGTTATCATATGCGACTTGGATTCTCTGACTTGGCGCCAAAAGCGGCAAAAAGTGAGAACTTAATGACAAAAGGTATTACCTTACAATGAAAAATGGGTTAGAGGCGATGTTCGAGAGCGCCTACCTTTCTGGTGGAAGCGCGGCCTATTTAGAAGAACTGTACGAACAGTACTTAGCAGATCCTCAATCGGTGGATGCTGATTGGAGAGCTAAATTCGATGAATATTCGAAGGTTAACGAGAAACAGGAAGTAGGGCATGGCGCCATTCGTGAACACTTCCGTCAAATCGGTTTAAATCGTCAAAAAATTGCTTTCACACAAGGTTCGGTCTCATTAGCAGCCGATCCAAAGCAAGTTAAAGTTTTACACCTCATTGAATCTTACCGTGCCCGCGGTCATCATCATGCCAAAATCGATCCATTAGGTATGTGGCAACATCCTTATCCAACAGATTTGTCGTTGGAGAGCTTTGAGCTTTCGGATTCAGATTTAGCAACTAAATTCCATGTGGGCAATTTGGCTGGACCTGATGAGCAGCCTTTGTCTGAAATTCTCGAGCGTCTGCAAACTACATACTCTAGCTCGATTGGTGCTGAATTCTTACACATGAATTCGCTAGAAGAGCGTCGCTGGATCCAAGAAAAATTGGAAGCGGCTAATTCTTCACATGTTTTCCGAGCTGAAACTCAAGAAAAAATCTTGGAAGGTTTGTCAGCTGCAGAAGGTTTAGAAAAATATTTAGGCGCTAAATTCCCTGGTGCTAAACGTTTCTCGCTAGAAGGCGGCGATAGCTTAATTCCTATGATGCGCGATATGATTAACCAAGCGGGTGTCGCTGGTGCTAAAGAAATCATTATCGGCATGGCGCACCGTGGTCGCTTGAACGTTTTAGTCAACGTCATGGGTAAAAACCCAAGTATTCTTTTTGACGAATTTGCTGGAAAAGGTGATCTTGTAGGTACATCAGGTGATGTGAAATACCATATGGGTTATTCATCTGACGTGGAAACCGATGGCGGGGCAGTGCACCTAGCATTGGCTTTCAATCCTTCACACTTAGAAATCGTCAGCCCTGTGGTCATTGGTTCAGTACGTGCGCGTCAAGAACGTCGTAATGACACCAATCATGAGCAAGTTCTTCCAGTATTAATTCACGGTGATTCAGCCTTTACAGGTCAAGGCGTGGTAATGGAGACATTTAATATGTCTCAAGCGCGCGGCTTTGAAGTGGGTGGCTCGGTTCATATCGTGATTAACAACCAAGTGGGCTTTACGACTTCTAAGCCAATGGATACGCGTTCTACAGCTTACTGCACAGACGTAGCGAAAATGGTGGAAGCGCCAATTTTCCATGTGAATGGTGATGATCCAGAAGCGGTATTGTTCGTGACTCGTCTAGCATTAGAGTTTAGAAACAAATTTAAGAAAGACGTGGTAATTGATTTAGTTTGTTACCGTCGCCATGGTCATAACGAAGCGGATGAGCCGAATGCGACTCAACCTCTGATGTACCAAAAAATTAAAAAGCATCCTACGCCACGCAAGCTGTACGAAGATAGCTTAATTGCGCGTAGTATTTTTGATGCAGCCAAAACTAAAGCAGTGTTAGATGACTATCGTAACTCTTTAGATAATGGTCAAAGCACTGTTAAAAATTTATTGCCGATTCAAGAGCATGAGTTCAATGTGGATTGGAGTCCTTATCTTGGGCAAGATTGGCAGGCTGAAGCTGATACTACAGTTTCTAAAGCTGACTTTGAAAAGTTGGCCGAGCGAATTTGCTATTACCCTGAAGATCATCCGTTGCAATCGCGCGTTAAAAAACTCATGGGCGATCGTAAGAAAATGGCGGCTGGTGAAGTTGCTATGGACTGGGGCTTTGCTGAAACCATGGCATATGCTGGCTTATTAAACGATGGTTTTGAAGTGCGTTTATGTGGTCAAGATTCTGGTCGTGGTACTTTCTTCCATCGTCATGCAGTTTTACACGATCAAAACGATGCGGAAGTGTATATTCCGTTGCAAAACATCAAAGATGATCAGCCAAACTTTGAAGTAATCGATTCAGTGCTTTCAGAAGAGGCGGTCTTAGCCTTTGAATATGGCTATTCAACTAATGAGCCGCGCTCGATGGTTATTTGGGAAGCCCAGTTCGGTGATTTCGTCAATGGCGCGCAAGTGGTGATTGATCAGTTTATTAGCTCTGGTGAGCAAAAATGGGCACGCTTATCAGGCCTTTCAATGTTCTTGCCGCATGGCTACGAAGGTCAAGGCCCAGAGCACAGTTCAGCGCGTTTAGAGCGCTTTTTGCAGCTAGCCGCTGAGCACAATATTCAAGTGGTTGTGCCATCGACGCCAGCGCAAGCTTTCCACATGATCCGTCGCCAAATGATCCGTCCAATGCGCAAGCCATTGATTGTGATGACGCCTAAGAGCTTATTGCGTCATAAGTTGGCGGTATCGGATATTAGTGATTTAACTGATGGCAGGTTCCACAACGCAATTCCTGAAATCGATGCTTTAGAAGCAAAGAAAGTCACTCGAGTGGTGATGTGTTCTGGTAAAGTTTATTACGACTTACTAGAAAAGCGTCGTGAAGAAAAGCTGGAAAATGTAGCCATTATTCGTATTGAGCAGTTGTATCCATTCCCGCATGAGGAAGTTGAAGCGATATTGACTCAATATAAAAACGCTAAAGAATTTATCTGGTGTCAGGAAGAGCCGCAAAACCAAGGTGCTTGGTATTGTTCTCGTCATAATTTGGACGATGCGGTCATGAAACTGGATACTAAACATCGTGTAACTTTTGCTGGCCGTCCTGCTTCGGCAGCTCCTGCGGTTGGTTATGCGGGATTACACAACGAACAACAAGCTCAGCTCGTCAAAGACGCGCTAGGCTTATAAATTTTAGATTAAACAAGAGAAGATAGGTTAGGACATGGCTATTGAAATCAAAGTTCCTGTATTACCTGAATCGGTTGCTGATGCGACTATCGCTACTTGGCATGTTCAGCCGGGCGAAGCTGTATCGCGCGATCAAAACTTAGTCGATATTGAAACTGATAAAGTGGTTTTAGAAGTGGTTGCACCGGAAGATGGTGTGATTTCTGAAATCCTAAAGCAAGAAGGCGATACGGTTCTGCAAGAAGAGTTAATTGCTAACTTTGAAGCGGGCGCGGCACCAGCTGCAACTCCAGCAGCAAAAGAAGCTCCAAAGGCAGAAGCTGCACCAGCAGTAGAAGCTGCTCCAGTACCAGCTGCTGATTTGGATGTATTATCTCCAGCCGTTCGTCGTCTAGTAGCTGAGCACGGATTAGATCCTAAGCAAATTCCAGCAAGCGGTAAACGTTTATCAAAAGAAGACGTTGAAGCATTCTTGGCAAATGGAAGTAAAGGCGGCGCTAAGTCAGCGGCTGCTCCAGCAGCAACTACTTCTGCACCAGTATCTGCAGGTTTGCGTGAAGAAAAACGTGTTCCAATGACGCGTTTGCGTAAACGAATTGCTGAACGTTTGTTAGAAGCACAACACAATGCGGCTATTTTAACCACTTTCAATGATATTAACATGAAAGAAGTGGTTGAATTGCGTGCTCGTTATAAAGAGCAATTTGAAAAAGTGCATGGCACTCGCTTAGGCTTCATGTCATTCTTTGTGAAAGCTACGGTAGAAGCACTTAAACGCTTCCCGGATGTAAACGCCTCAATCGATGGTGATGATATTGTTTATCATGGCTATTACGATGTAGGCGTTGCGGTTTCTTCACCACGCGGCTTGGTAGTGCCAATTTTGCGTGATGCTGACACTATGTCATTAGCGGAAATCGAAGCTAAGATCCGTGAGTTTGGCGCAAAAGCGCGTGATAACAAATTGACGGTTGAAGAAATGACTGGCGGTACTTTCACCATTTCAAACGGTGGCGTATTCGGCTCATTAATGGCAACGCCAATCATTAATCCTCCACAATCTGCTATCTTGGGTATGAACCGAATGGAAGATCGTCCAGTGGTTGTGAATGGTGAAATTGTGATTCGTCCAATGATGAATGTGGCGCTTTCTTATGACCATAGAATTATTGATGGTCGTGAGTCGGTTGGTTTCTTGAA
>JABXIW010000417.1 GCA_013372875.1 Gammaproteobacteria bacterium
ATTGCATTTGCAAAATGCAATAGCATGCAAATATGCCACTTGTTACATTGCTACTAATCACTTTCTCAGCAAAAAACCAACTACTACTTTATGATTATCCATTAGCTTTCATATTTTTACCCTATACTGCTAATTAATGAGGAAAAATACCTCAGTAAATGGATTTCACGGTTGGTACCTAGGAGAGCTCTATGTTTGCGTTCGTTCGTCAGTTTCCCCTCTATATCATGGTCAGTGTTGTTGCAGGCGTCCCATTATTACTTGCTATTTTTCTTGCGGTTCAGCACACCATCAATCTAAACACTCAGTCCCACCAAGCCCTGAAAGATCAGCAGCTAGTGACCTTAATCACCCACTACGACAACCTTGCGCATAATCTCGCTGTCGAGCGTGGACTAACAGCCGGCGTACTGGGTAGCCAAGGCAAAACTGAGATCGTGCAAAAGCTGACTCAGCAAAGAAAAAAAGTCGATGACGCGATCAATTCATTGGTTCAACTTAACACGCCATTAATTAGCAGCAGCGATAGCTACGACTTACTCCAAGATGTCCAAGTGCAGCTCAATCGACTCAACCAGGTTCGACAAGGGGTTGATCGCCTTTCGCCTCAAATTGCACCTTTTGGTTATTACTCCAACCTGAATCAGCTCATCATCGACAACATCGACATTTTGATTGCACAGACTCAAAGCCGAGAGCTAGGTACGCTCGGCGATGCATTGATCTCTGTGATCGTGATGAAAGAGCGTGCAGGCCAAACACGCGGCGCACTTAATGGGGTATTTGCGAAAGGAAGCGCCACATCTGTTTTGTTCTCCAACATTGAGGGATACATCCAATCGGGGGATTACGCATCAAGAAAAGCGCAAATTGCGTTCCCAGAACAATATCGACAATCATTGCAATCACACCAAAGCAATCCTGCGTGGAAGAAGGTTGAGCAAGTACAGCAATCCTTCCTTAACCAGAGTGCCAACCTAGACAACATTCAGGGGCCTCAAGCAACTGAATGGTTTCCTATGGCAACCGAGCGCATCGGTCTCATGAACCAGTTGCGTAACCAAATGGTTGATCAGATGCTCAGTGCAGCAGAACATTCCGCGCAGCAAGCCACGTTAAATCGCAACTTGTTGATGGCTGCGACTGCTGTGATTTCTCTGCTTATGATCATGATGGTGTGGGGGTTGGTTGCAAGCCTACGAAGCCGCGTTGGTCGCCTGAAACAAACCCTGCGCAGTATGTCTGAGCACCACGATATGACGGTTGAACTCGATTCTCGCGGCAAAGATGAAATCGCTTCCATCTCGAACAGCATTAATGCCTTGATCTCTAACTTCAGAAAGCTGCTGTTTGACGTCACTAAGACCAATAACGAGAGCTCAAATCGACTACAAAACATTGTTGAATCTGCGCAGGATCTTGATAGCAGTAGCCGCTCTACCATCGCGAAGTGCGACAACATCGCAACCGCGATGACTGAACTCGCACAATCGAGTGTGGAAATCGCTCAGTCCGCAGAGCGCGCAATGGGTGACACCACAACCATGAATAACAAAGTGGTCGACTGCCAGACCCAAAGTGAATTGTCTTACCGCTCCGTACAAAGCTTGTTGGAGCAGATCAACGCCACTGAACAATGCATGGCAGAATTGGCGAACGACACGCAGAGCATTGGCCAAATAGTCGAGACCATCAACAGCGTTTCTGAACAAACCAACTTATTAGCCCTTAACGCAGCAATTGAAGCCGCTCGTGCGGGCGAACATGGTCGCGGCTTCGCGGTTGTCTCTTCTGAAGTGCGTGATTTGGCGCAGCGCAGCCAAGAAGCTACCGAGAACATCAGTAAACTGTTGGACCAAATTGGCGAGAAAACCCGTTTCTCAGTAGAAAGCATGGCGAAGAGCAAACAAGCCAGTGACGACACGTTTGAATCCGTGCAACAAGTGAATGAGAGTGTGTCTTTACTCGAAAGCAGCATCGAACACGTGAACAATCACATCAGCACCATTACGTACTCGACCATTGAGCAATCTAAAGCATGTGAAGCTATCGACCAAGATATCGACGTACTGGCGAGCATCGCACACAAAACGGGTCAGCACGCTGATGACTTGAACCAGATTGTTTCCGGTTACCAAGCTGAAGCGATGGAGCTAAAACATCAGCTAAGTGCTTTCAAATTGGCATAGAGAACTCTTGGGGGCGCAGTTTTCTGCCTTCCCTATCTTTCTCACTCTGTAAATACAACAAAGCCCAGAATCAATCTGGGCTTTGTTTTTTATCCACCGTGTTTTTGTTGATACATCCGTTCGTCGGCAATTTTCATCATTTGTTCTGGAGAAGTCATTTGCGGATCGAAGATGGCGTAACCAATGCTCACGCGTAGGTAAATCAGCTCTTCGTCATAGATAACGGGCGTCGAACACAACGCCAACCTGAGCTTTTGCAGTAACTTCTGCACGTGCTCTTCCATTCCCAAATTGTGTACGACCACTAAAAACTCGTCACCGCCCATTCGCGCAACCATGTCTGAACGTCGTAAGCTGCTTTTGATGCGCTCTGCGGTAGCAATCAATACCTTGTCACCCGCGTCATGGCCGAAGGTATCGTTGATGTGTTTGAATCGGTCTAGATCTATATTGATCAACGCAAAACTGTAACGTTTTTTATAGCGCTTAGCGATTTCAAACTGCTGCTTGTATGACTGCATAAAGTAACGGCGATTGGGCAAATGCGTCAGTTCATCATGCAG
>JABXIW010000474.1 GCA_013372875.1 Gammaproteobacteria bacterium
ATGCTGTTTGCTGCAGGTATGGGTATTGGTCTCCTCTTTTGGAGTGTGGCTGAACCAACGGCCTATTTCACGGATTGGTGGGGTACGCCGCTAAACGCAGAAGCGTATTCAGCCGATGCCAAATCACTCGCGATGGGCGCGACCATGTTTCACTGGGGTGTTCACGGTTGGAGTATTTACGCCCTTGTTGCGTTGGCGCTTGCTTTTTTCGCCTTTAATAAAGGTTTACCACTTTCATTGCGTGCGGCGTTTTACCCAATTTTTGGTGACCGTGCATGGGGCTGGTTAGGCCACGTTATCGATATCCTTGCTGTACTTTCGACGTTGTTCGGTCTTGCGACTTCTCTTGGTTTGGGTGCTCAGCAGGCAACCAGTGGTATTAACCATGTATTTGGTTTAAACGGCTGCATCGGTACACAAATGGTGGTGATTGCGTTTGTAACCTTTATTGCTGTGCTTTCTGTTGTTCGTGGTATTGACGGTGGTGTCAAACTCCTAAGTAACGTCAATATGATCGTTGCGTTTGCTCTGCTTATTTTTATTACGTTCATTACCTTTGATACTGCGATGGGTTCATTAGTCGACACGACAATGGCATACATCCAAAACATCATTCCGTTGAGTAACCCGCATGGTCGTGAAGACGAAACGTGGATGCACGGTTGGACAGTGTTCTACTGGGCGTGGTGGGTATCTTGGTCTCCGTTTGTGGGTATGTTTATCGCTCGCGTATCGAAAGGCCGTACCGTTCGAGAATTTTTGTTCGCAGTCATCGTGATTCCGACGTTGGTAACATTGGTTTGGATGTCAGTATTTGGTGGTATTGCGCTTGATCAGGTCGTGAACAAAGTTGGTGAATTGGGTGCGAATGGTTTAACGGATATTTCACTGACACTATTTCATGTTTACGATGTATTACCATACAGCTCAGTGATTTCTATTCTGTCGATTGTTTTGATTTTGGTGTTCTTTATCACCTCATCTGACTCCGGTTCATTGGTTATCGACAGTATCACTGCGGGCGGTAAGATTGATGCTCCCGTTCCACAGCGAATCTTTTGGGCGTGTATCGAGGGTTCAATTGCCGCTGTTATGCTTTGGGTTGGCGGTAAAGAAGCCTTACAAGCGCTACAGTCTGGTGTGGTTGCGACCGGCTTGCCATTTACCTTTGTTCTGCTGTTGATGTGCGTGAGTTTGGTGAAAGGTTTACGTACCGAGCTTTCCGCTTACCGCTAATCGATGTTGATAAATTAATACTCAATGCCGAGCATTCATTTGCTCGGCATTTTTATTTCTGCTTTTCTTTTTAAGAAATTCCGTTACAGTTTGGGCTTCTATTTCATCACTCAACTGCATTATGTCGCTTGCTAAACTTATTCTCATTCGTGGTCTTCCTGGCTCAGGAAAAACAACCTTGGCGAAACAATTGGTAAAAGATTTCGATGCGAAGCATTTCGAAGCCGACATGTATTTTGAGAATGAGAAAGGCGAGTACCACTTCAATCCGTCTTTGCTTCCGCAAGCGCACGAATGGTGTTTTGAACAAACGCGCAAATGGTTGAACAAAGGGAAAATCGTGATTGTGAGTAATACCTTTGTACGACATTGGGAAATGAAGCGGTATTTAGATTACTGCCGAAAGAAATCTATCGAGGTGGAAGTGATGGTGTGCTCGGGCGAATATCAGAGCATTCATAATGTGCCACCAGCGACAATCGAGAAGATGCGTCGCCAGTGGCAAGAGTAATAAAATAGACTCGAAGCATTACTGGCCGCGTCCATCAATCATTACGATAAGCGTTTTGCTCATGATAGAAAGATCCATCGTGATCCACGAGTAGAACGACCCAAGGCTTAGTGCATAGCTGTGGTCAAAACCAACTTTTCTTCTCACGTCTTCAATGCAAGCATCGTAACCCTGATTTACTTGCGCCAAGCCTGTAATACCTGGCAGTACGCCGTATGTACGCTCTACAAAATATGGAATTTCATCTTCCAACTTTTGATAAAAGGCAGGTCGCTCAGGGCGAGGGCCAATCATAGACATTTCACCTTTCAATACATTGAATAGCTGCGGTAACTCATCGAGACGAATCTTACGTAAAAATCGGCCGACCGGGGTAATGCGTGGATCATTTTCGGTTGCCCAAACCGCACCTGAGCGTTGTTCTGCATCGATGTACATCGTGCGAAACTTCATGATTTGAAACAGATCCATCTTCTCGGGTGTGCAGCGACCAACACGCAGTTGACGATAAATCACTGGGCCTTTTGAGCTGACCTTGATGGCAAGAGCAATGAACGGAAACAGTGGCGCGGTTACTAGCAGAATCAACAGCGCAACCAGTACATCAAACGTTCTTTTCGCGTGGCATACATTTGAGTCGTAACGTGAGTTTTTCATGATGCTTTCCTTATTGGTTGACGCGTTTCCAACGCCCGTTTTCCATGCCTAGTAGGTACTTCATACCGCCGACAAAGTTTGCGATATGGCCAATGACGATATAGCTAATCAGTTTGAAAGGTTTCACTGTGTTAAGGGCTGGTATCAGATAAGTCATTAACGCAATGCCGTAAATGCCAACCTGCGCCAACAGCAACAATAGAAACACCGGATGTTGAGCAAGTAACAATGAGCACACTAAGCACACAATCATCAAATACGGCGTTGCTAAACGCAGAACCTTTCCTGATAGAAATGCAAAGGCGGTGCCACGATAGCGAGGCAGCAACAATTTTTTCAATTGCATCAGCTGCTGCATGTTTCCGGCTGAGATTCGTAGGCGGCGCTTAAAGTCCGCGTCGTCTGAGCTTTGTTCCAGTTCGAGCGCGAGCATCTTAGGTTCGTAAACCGAAGTGAAGCCTCGCAAAACGATTCTCATAGGGAGAATGAAATCGTCATTGATGGTGCCAGCTTCGAGTGGCTCAAACAGCTTAGTCCTGAACGTGTAAAACGCGCCGTGAGAACCAATCGTTGAACCAAGTAAGGATTCTTGGTGTTTAACGCGAGACTGGTATTGCCAATAAGCGGCTTCGCCTTGATTGCTAGTGCGCATAATTTGGTATGTCGCATTAACGACGCCCACGCTCTCATTTTGATAATGCTGACTTGCCAAAAGGAGAGAGTCGCAAGAAACCAGAGCAGATGTATCACTCAGCGCCGTAATGTCGGACGTGACGTGTTTCATCTCTTCATTAATCAACGCGACTTTTCCACGATTGATAGAGTGGTCGTTCACAATAAACAAGGTATCAGAGCAAATCGCTTCTTGGATGGTATCTTGTGCGATTTCTGCAGTTTTATCGGTGCAACCATCACACGCAATTACCACTTTCAGCTTATCCCTTGGGTAGTCCAAACTCGCCAAGTTGCGAATTTTCTCAGCAATCCACTGCTCTTCGTTGTAAGCGGGGATGATGATGGTCACGGAAGGAAGTTTGTTATCACTGGCCGAGGCTTTGTAATGACGCTCTGCAAAGTGTTCGCCTTCGTCGTTAGATTTTGGTTTGAGTGGCAGCCATTTCAGTAGTAACGGATAACCCACATGATGGTAGATGATCAAAAACGCAGACAAACCAAAACCAGCAATCCAAATGAGATCATTCATAAGTCGACTCCTTAGCCAAACGAGTGTAGCGACCAACCATGTCACGAATATCGAAATGTTGAAGAATGTAAGCTCGAGGCGAATGGATGTTTGAATCCAATTGTTTAGATAGAGCCTCCGCGAGTGAAAATACGCGGTTAGGTTCTACCAAAGCGCTGCTTTTCGGGCACAGTGTTTCTTTCACGCCGCCAACATCGGTCGCGACGCAAGGAATGTCACACGCTTGCGCTTCGAGTGTTGAAAGCGGAAACCCTTCTTGCAGAGACGGTAAACAAAACAAGTCTAAGCTTTGGTAGAAGCTTGGCATGTCGTCGACTAAACCGAGAAAGGTGACGCGTTGCTCAAGTTTGAGTGTGCGTACCAAATGTTCAAGTAGCTCGCGTTGGCTACCGTCACCTGCAATCGCAAGGTGGGTATGAGATTCAAGGTGAGAGAAGGCCTCTATCAGCACTTTATGTCCTTTCACGGTTTCTAATCGGCCTGCTACGCCAATTACGGTTTTATCCTCAGGTAGTCCAAAGTGATTTCTTTTAGCTTGGCGATCACCGCACTGAAACTTTTGACAATCAATACCGTTGTGAATGGTGCACACATCGCGATAGTTGAGTTTGGTTGTGATTTGATTGGCAACGAAGTGCGCATCGGCAACCACATGTGGGCGAACGGTTTTTAGCAGCACAGACTGTAAGCGCGCAGCTTTTTTATTGTTCAAATGCCAGGCATCATGTTCGGTGTGAATGATGACAGGAACGCCAGCCAAACGTGAGGCAATGCCACCGTAAAGCAAAGGACCAATATGATGTGTGTGTACAACATCTGGCTTCATGCCTTTGATCATCGCCGTAAGTGTGCCTAAGGTTTTAACGCTGAACCCCGGCTGTTTATTGAGAAAATGAAGCTGGCTTTTGTATTCGGTCAACTTAGTCCATTTCGCTAAGGCTTGGGATTTGGCGCCTTCTAAGCTCACCACAAACACATCGTGACGAGGTTCTGCAAAGCGAAGCATATCCAGCACTAGCGTTTCTAAGCCACCCGGTGCCAAGTGTTGCACCACATGCAACACCACTTTTTTATGATTCCGTTTGGTGTTTTTATTTTCTCTGCGTTCCATCTTTACGCCCTCAGTAGTGTGTGTCTACTCTGAACAACGTATTGCACGCTACGTGCCATTATTTATTTAAAATAAAAACAACCAGTTAGGCCTGAATGTCAAATCTGAAAATCAACATTCTCAATTTGAGATTCATATTAATGAGAAGACAAAACCATGCGGTAAGTTAACGTTGCGTAGCAAAGAAAAAGCACTCGGGTCAACGAGTGCTTTATCGTCATGGTGAGTAGGAGAGTTAACTGGCGAACGTCACTTTAGGCAAGGTGGTGATCACCGGAACGCCCAGGTGTTTTTCTAATGCTCGGCGAGAGCGCACCGAGTTGTCTGCCAGTTCAAGTATGGTGGCTAGACCAACGCCAAGGCCGGCACCACCGATAAAGCCTAGAATGATAAATACAATGCTTGGTAGATTAGACGGAATTGTCGGAGTGAATGGCGCATCAATGATCTTCACGCGTTTGTTTTCTTC
>JABXIW010000004.1 GCA_013372875.1 Gammaproteobacteria bacterium
ACTCAGAAGTGAAACGACTCATCGCCGATGGTAGTGTGGGGCTTCCCCATGTGAGAGTAGGTCATCGCCAAGCGCTTAATACAAAACCCCAGCCGATAGGTTGGGGTTTTTTATTACCTGTTGGAAATACCAAGTCTTACCTTGTAGGTTTCCATGTGACAAATTTGCCGGGAGCAAATTTGAATGCCCGCAGGGCAGCCCCGAAGGGGTGAGTATCAGGATGATACGAATAGAGTAGGTCATCTGTTAAGTATCACTTAAATGCAATTAGCCTGTTCTAAATTATCAGGCAACACTAAAACTCTTTAGGTCATACCCAAGGGGGCAGACCCTCGCCAAGCGCTTTTTTATATCTATTCTCTTAACCCTCGCTTCTTTCTGTTCCAATAGCTTGTATAATCTAAATATCTTTAACAAGGCAGCACCGCGATGAATTATCAAGCTCCTATAGATCAACTTCTTACGAAAGTTCAAGTATTAGCGAATCAAGGACAGATTCAATCAGCTTATCAGTTGATCCAACAGATAAAAAACCAGCATTCGAAAGAGTCTAAGTCTTGGATGGTATCTGCAATATTATCTTTTCAACTAGGTAAAATTGATGCATCAATAAAAGATATAGATAAAGCAATTTATTTAGCGCCACTGAGCGCACAATATAAGCTTCAAAAATTGCTGCTATTGGAGTCTGCAGGACGTTTAAAAGAGGCTGTAACTTATGGGAAAGATCTTTCATCGCAACAACTAGATGATGTCAATATATTGCAATCTCTGGCAGCATTTTTAAATAAGCATCAGTTATTCAAAAGCTCAGAAAAATGCTACAAGACTTGTTTGGAGTTAACGCCTAATAACCCCGATCTATTGCTAAATCTTGCAATGGTAAAGCAGTATTTAGGTGAGGTTGATCAAGCAGAGGAGCTAGCAAGTCAAGCATTGTTAATAGCTCCAAACAATGCTGATATTTTATTTTTCCGTTCTCACTTAAAAAAACAAAACGAAATTGATAATAATATTGAACATCTAAAAGGTGTAATCGATAGAATCAATGCAGATCCAATTAACAGAGCTAAAGTTTATTTTTCCTTAGGAAAAGAGTTAGAAGATTGCAAGTTATACCAAGAAAGTTTTGCTGCCAGGGAAAAGGGAGCCACCATCTACAGACAAAGCATTAGATATGATTTGCAATCCGAAATTGATTTTTTACAAGCGATTAGAAAAAACTATACTGAGGAGCAGTTTAATTCAATTAATATAGGTAAAGGCTATGGTAATAATGAGGCAATATTTGTCGTAGGGATGCCTCGGACTGGCACAACGTTATTGGAGCGGATCATTTCTAGTCATTCAGATGTAACTGCCGCAGGAGAGTTGCCGCACTTTAGTCGCTGTATGAGTGAGGCAATGCAACAACTGCAGTTGCCTGCACACTTATCAAGAAGTCAAATGGCAAAAGCTTCACTTGATTTGAACTTTGGCAGGCTAGGTAAAAGTTACATTGATGCCGGCCGTGCAATTACAGGTGAAAAATCTTTCTTTGTGGATAAATTCCCACAAAATGCGCTTTATTGTGGCTTAATACATAAATCTCTACCTAAAAGTAAAATACTCATCTTGGAGCGCCATCCTGTAGACGTTTGCTATTCGGTTTATAAGCAAATGTTTACTGACATTTATCAGTTCTCTTATGATTTAGATGAATTAGCAGATTATTTCATAGAGCATCAAAAATTGATGCAACACTGGCAGAAAATGTTGCCAAATGTCGTTAAAACTGTCCGTTACGAAGATTTGGTTCAAAATTTAGAGGGTAAGGCAAAAGAGGTTATTGATTTTTGTGGATTGGATTGGCAAGAGGATTGCCTTAACTTTCAGAATAATAAACAAGTTACTACTACCGCAAGTGCTAGCCAGGTCCGACAAAAAATTTATAATAGCTCCGTAGGGATGTGGAAAAACTATGAAAAGGAGCTAGAACCACTGATCAAAAAAATCGAAAATAGCGGATTATTGGAAGGCTGGTAATTTGTGGCTAGCAAGACAGAGATTTATGCCGATATGAAAACTCTTGAAAATAGTTTATTCTTCAATTGATTATAAAACAATTGGGGGTTTTAAAAATGATAGAGAGCATGTCTGTTTCTTTGATGGATCTTTGGTTAGCAATTTTGCTGGCGGGTTTGTTCTGTTGGATCGCGAGTGCTGTTATTCACATGGTGATCAAGTATCACAATGCGGATATGAAGAACTTATCGAATGAGGATGAGGTTTCTGCGGCTATTGGTGCTGGCAAGCCTGCGCCAGGTTTGTATCATATGCCTTGGTGCGGTGATATGAGCAATATGGCCAAACCTGAAGTTCAAGAGAAGTTTAATAAAGGACCTGTGGCGGTAGTCACTATTTTTCCAAATGGTTTGCCGCCGATGGGTAAACTGTTACTACAACAGTTTTTACATTTCGTCGTAGT
The DNA here is from genome assembly GCA_013372875.1 of Gammaproteobacteria bacterium. The sequence continues at coordinate 2,468 of JABXIW010000004.1, forward strand.
ATCATTATTAGTCGCTTATGTGGCAACTATATCCTATCCAATGGGTACGGATTACATGACTATTTTTAGACAAGTCTTTGTGGTGTCGTTTATTGGCTACGGTCTCGGCGGTATTCCATATAGCATTTGGTATGGCCATCCCTGGTCTAACTTTTTGCGCTTTATGATAGATGCCTTAATCTATGCGGCTGTTACGGCAGGTACTTTTGCTTGGTTGTGGCCATCAGTAGTAGGCTAAAACCTATCTAACTTATTGATATTAAAATATGAAGCCAGCATTAAGCTGGCTTTTTTGTAACGATATGTGACAAATTGGTCTCTAATACTTAATGATCGATTATATTGAGTAGTGTATTTATGGGGGTATCTATGAAAAAAATTATCATACCTGTTGTATTGGGATTTGTTGCTTCATCATATTCACTCAAGGCTGAAAAACCGTTGTTGATGAACGACATACATCCTGAACAACTTTTTAGTAAGCAGCAAATCGAATTTGAAATTAACAGTATTGCGAATAAGCAAACTACCGACCTATCGACTTTGCAGCAAGAATATTTGAAGTTAAAACAAATCAATTCGGTTAATGCTAATAGCGTTAGCGATGAAGATTTGGTTTTGCTAAATCAATATAAAGACTACCAGTCTCAAACATTTATCAAGCATGAAGAAGGCCCTTTACCTTTAGCAATTTTCGATATTGCTAGTGCGGCTAAATATAAGCTTAACCAATATTATGTGCATCAAGCCTCGCTGCCTTATTTGAAGTTGCGTCAAGATGGCTGGCAAGATTTTAAGTTGGCTTTGGTTAGTGCTGATGAAACTTCGAGCATTCAACAAAAGGCAAAGTTAGCTGCGATATCTGATTTGAGTGCTTCTGAATATGCCGAGCTGGCTAAAACTTTAGTAGCAAGTCGTAGTTATCAAGATCCACTGTTGGTTAAAGCTATTGCCAACTCGAAAAATACGGACTTGATAGGCTCGCTATTACAAAATAATCATTCGGCTGCAACGCAGCGAGTTATGGCCAAAAAGCTCGCAGAATTTAATAGCCAGGTTCAAGCTGAGATTTTGCAATCGGTAGTGGCAAATAACAAAAAACTAGCTTCGAGTGCTTTGATCCGCTATGCCAAGTTACCCGCGAATGCTCGCTCTGATCAATGGCTAACGGAGTTGCTATCGGATCATCGCTTGGGTGCGAGTGCTGCCAAAGCTATAGGCATAACGCAAAGTCAAACTGCTCTAGAAGCCGCGCAAGCGATGATAAAAAATCCAAGCTCGAATCGAACTCAAGTGGCCAATGCGTTATTGGCATTGAGGTTTGCCAACAATGATTATGCTAAATCAGAATTGGTTCATTTGCTTGAGCATGATCAGATCCGGTTCGAAGACATGAAATTGGAGGTAGCAAAATGGTTAGATTAATCAAAAAAGCAGCTTTAGCAGTAAGCGTTGCTCTATTGCCGTTTGCTGTATCCAGTGAAGTTTTGACCTATACCGAAAATACTAATTCCAATACTGAACTAGCAGTGGGCTATCCGTTACCAGTGCCAGTGGATTCGATGACGGCTGTGAGCGGTTTTAGAAGTTACGATTTTCTGAAAAGTCATCATGAAGCCTTGGCATTGGCCAATGCGGAGATGAGCTCAATTCAAGTAGGCTCAACGCGCAATGGGCGAGAAATTATTGCTTACCAATTTGGCGATGCAGATGCGATTGATGCTGATGGGTTAAATGAGCCAGCATTTTTAGTGAATGGCACCATCCATGCCCGCGAGTGGCAAAGTCCTGAAGTGGTGACGGAGCTGATCGAACAAATTATTGAACGCAAAGCCGATCAGGGTATGGTGCAATACTTACTGGAAAACACCAATATTGTGATTGTGCCCGTGTTAAACGTAGATGGTTTTTTACAAACTCAGCGTTATCCGATTAATGTGACAAACTCACCAGGCACGACCGCTGGATCGAGTGCTAGCGCTAAATTTGCTCAGCCGCGTGATGGCAGAATGCGTCGTAAGAATATGCCTAATGTGGATGAGGTTCTATCCACAGAAGCCGATCGCTTAAATGGAGTGGACCTCAATCGTAACTCGTTGCACTTTTTTGGTGTGCAAGATGGGAATAATGATCCAAATAGCTTAATTTATGGCGGAGCCAATCCTTTCTCGGAACCTGAAACGCAAGCTCTATTAGAAGCCGCAAAACTAGCTCCTGAGTCTGAGTTACGTTTTTATCAAGACTCCCATTCTTTCTCGCGCGTTTTATTTGTGCCGATGCCAAATAATGCACGTTTGAATAATATTACGCAAAGTGTCGCAACAAAGTATCAGAATACAACTATAAGTCAGGGCGCGAATTATTTCCCTGTGATTGATCAGGTGGGCTCAGGAATCGCTACTACTGCAGATTATTTTGCTTATGAGCACTTGATCCCCACTTGGACTTTGGAGATTGAGCCACCACAGGGGTTCCAAGGTGAACCTGATGGTGGGGCTTTTTATGGTGGTACGGGTGCTAGTCATTCTGGCTTTATCGCTCCAGATAGCGCAATAGCTAGAATTCGCGATCAGTTAGCGCCGGCACAACTTTTGATGTTTTATCATCAAGCTGGTCCTGCTTACGTTAAGTCGGTGCGCATTGCCGACAGCAATGACCAAGTGGTTTATGCGGCCGATTGGCAAACCTCGGGCAATAGTCGTACTTTGAATGTGAGCACTGACCAAAGTTTAACGGCGGGGCAGCAGTATAAGTTATGGGTACAATTTTCCAAGCCAATGCGCTGGAGAAGCGGTGGTAATGTTACTCAATACCCTGGTCAATCGGTGACGTTAAGTCCAACGGTTAGCTTTACGGGCTCTGCGGCGGGTACTAATTTTTCCCGTACAATTACCACAGCCAATTCCAATTGGCAGAATCAAGCCGGAGGCAGTTTGGCTGGCTTCGCTACCTATATGGATGACGCCATTATGTTGGATTTTACCTTGCCTTCAAATGTTAATGTGAGTTCGGCAACAGGCACTACCAATTTTAATTTGAATCTTGCGCTGCAAGACTTTGCTGGTTTAGCGCTTGATGCCAATCCAGCAACAGCTGTAGATTGGGCTAATGGTGCATGGACGGGTTATGAAAATTCGAATGGTGCGGCTGGAGATACAGGCGGCACAGACTCTTCTTACGCAGTTAAAGTTGAAAACTCGAGCTTAAACCTAGTCACTGGTGGTGGCTCTTCTGGTGGCGGTGGCGGCGGGGCCATCGGCTGGCTACTGTTATTGCTGTTGTCAGGTTTCGCTATTCGTCGTAAATGAATTTCACTTTTCGGCAAAAAAGGGCTCAACTGAGCCCTTTTAGTATAAGTTAATCATTATTGCTTGATGACTTGCCCATCTTTCATCACAAACGATACTTTTTGCAAACTCTTGATATCCTCAAGCGGATTGCTATCCACCGCAATAATGTCGGCAAGTTTACCAACCTCAAGCGAACCCAGTTGATGGTCTACCTCAAGTAGTTTCGCACTGGTAATCGTCGCACTTTGTATGGCTTCTAGCTCGGGCATTCCGACTTCCACCATATATTCAAACTCTTTGGCATTATCGCCATGCGGCGAAACCCCGCTATCAGTACCAAAGGCGATGATAACTCCAGCTTTGTATGCTTTCTCAAAGGTATTTTGGATTTGTGGGCCAACCGCTGCTGCTTTAGGGCGTACGATTTCCGGGAAATAACCATCGATTTTGGCTTTGGCTTCTACAAACTTACCTGCAGTGATCGTCGGAACATAATAGGTGCCTTTTTTCTTCATGGCCTTGATGACATCATTATCCATGTAAGTGCCATGCTCAATAGTGGTAATGCCCGCATTAACCGCTCGTAACATACCTTCTTTGCCATGAGCATGAGCTGCAACGTGCATACCATAATCTTTTGCGGTATCGATGACTGCTTTGACTTCTTCGGTAGTGAACTGGGGATTTTGACCGCTTTTGGCCAGACTCAGAACTCCTCCAGTGGCGGTGATTTTGATAAAATCGGCGCCATCTTTATAGCGCTGGCGTACAGCTTTTTTTGCATCATCTACGCTGTTAACTACACCTTGCTTTGGACCTGGATCGCCCATCAGTTGAGCATTGTAACCATTAGTTGGATCGGCATGACCGCCAGTCGTTCCCAAATGCTTGCCTGCAGAATAAACTCGGGGGCCTTTTACCCATCCTTGGTTGATGGCATTGCGTAAAGCAATAGTCACATTATAAGCGTCGCCAGGGTTTCTTACCGTGGTGAATCCTGCTTCAAGGGTGCGGCGAGCATACTCTTGTGCGTGAAAAGCTAAATCAGCCGGATTTAAGGTGAAACGATTGATGTAGGCTGTTGGGCTCATCTCACGATCAAGATGTACATGCATATCCATCAAGCCAGGCAGGCAAGTTTTGTTGCCAAGATTAATCAAATTATCGGTTTGCTTGGGTGCACTGGATAAGATCTTTGCAATTTTATTATCTTGGATTTGAAGCCATTGATTGCTTTCGAGTTTGCCCGTTTTGACGTTCAGTAATTGGCCGCAATGTAACCACTGTTCTTTCGCTTGGCCAGCACTGGTAAAGGCTAATGCTAAGCTGGTTAAGGCAATAAGGTTGAGTTTGTTCATATTTTTCGCTCCTTTTAGAGTAACATCATTACCTGATTTTTCATGACAATTCAAATCAATTACAAAAGATGTACTATTTCAAAAGCCTTTTGTTACAATAACTTATCATTTAAATTGGTTCATCCAGATTGTCTCGTATAAAACTCAAAGAATTTAATAGCTTTGGTATAGAAGCAACCTGCAAAAACTTTATTCGCTTTACTTCAGAAGCTGAAATTCAAACGTGGTTGGCCGACCATAAACAAGACGCCGATGAATTTTTTGTAATTGGCGGGGGCTCTAATCTATTGTTGATTGGTCATGTTCCCTTTGTTTTATTACAAGCAGATATTCAAGGTGTTGAGTATCAAGAAGCAGATGATGAGGTTTTTGTTACCGCAGGTGCGGGCGTTAATTGGCATCAATTGGTGATGGATACGCTAGATAAAGGTTATTTTGGTCTTGAAAATTTATCGCTTATCCCTGGCAATGTTGGCGCAGCGCCGATCCAAAATATTGGAGCTTACGGCGTTGAACTCAAAGATTTGTTTGTTGAACTAACCGCGATTGAGCTGGCCACCGGCGATAAAGTCACATTTTCTCATCAGGAGTGTGATTTTGCTTATCGCTACAGTATTTTTAAAGGCAGTTTAAAAGGTCAATACATCATTAGCTCGGTAACTTTAAGGCTTTGCAAAACACCTAGCTTGAAGTTGGATTATGGCCCTATTCGTAAAGAGTTAAGCCACATTGAAGAGAGTCAAATCACCCCAAAAGATGTAAGCGATGCGGTTATCAAAATTCGCTATAGCAAACTGCCCAATCCGAATGAGCTGGGCAATGCAGGTTCTTTTTTTAAAAACCCCATTATTAGCGCTGCAGCTTATGATCGGTTGAAACAGCAATTCCCGGAACTGGTGGCCTTTTCAATTGAAGATGGTCGCTATAAAGTTGCGGCTGGCTGGATGATCGATCAGGCGGGGTTAAAAGGTTATCGCCTGGGCGATGCTGGTGTACATAAAGATCAAGCCTTGGTCTTGGTTAATTATGGTGATGCTAGCGGTCAAGATATCTTAAATCTGGCACGTTTTGTTGCTAAAACGGTATATGAAAAATTTAGTGTTACTATTGAACCTGAGGTTTGGATCTTAGGTGAGACAAGTTGGTGAGACGATCTAGGTAAGGCAACTGGCTAATGGCAAATTCGCAAACGGCACATAAAGAGCAACAACTAGCGCAAGTGATTCGGCTGCTAGGTGATGGCGATTATCATTCGGGGCAAAAAATTGCTGATGAATTAGGCGTTAGCCGAGCCTATGTGTGGAAACTAATCCAACAGTTGCAGGACTACGGACTAGAGCTCGAGTCGGTTTCGGGTAAAGGATACGTTTGGCAAAGCCCATCGGCACTCATCAATGAAGAAAGTTTGAGGCAAACATTGGCAGGCTTTGGACTTTCGTTGCAGCTGCATTTGACCACCGATTCCACCAATCAAAGGCTCAAAGAAAATTTTCGGGATAAATGTTTAGTGACAGCCGAATATCAAACAGCGGGGCGCGGTAGGCGTGGACGTAATTGGCAATCACCATTAGCCACCAATTTGTATTTTTCTTATGGCTGGAAAACCGAGTTACCAGTGCAGCAACTAGGTGGTTTAAGTCTGCTGGTTGGGATCTCCATTGTGCAGGCGCTAGAAACCTTAGGTTTTTCTGGGCTTAAATTGAAATGGCCAAACGATATTCGTTACCAGCAAAAAAAATTAGCGGGTATTTTGGTGGAATTGACGGGTGATGCCGATGGCGACTTGGAAGTGATTATTGGGGTTGGCTTGAACGTTAACATGCAAACCGAGCAAGGCTCCATAGAGCAAGACTGGATCAGTTTAGCGCAAATCCAGCAACACCCCTTAGAGCGTGAACAACTGTTGGCGGCTATAATGCAAAGCCTAGTGGGCAATTTGAGTTTGTTTGAGGCCAATGGTTTTCAGTTTTTTGCCAAGGCTTGGAACCAATACGATGAAGTCATCAATACTCAAGTTACTATTCACCAAGCAAAAGATGATATTGATGGAATTGCCAAAGGTGTCGATTTGTCGGGCGCTTTAGTATTGGATGTGGATGGCGAGCTGCAATCAATATTTGCGGGTGATGTTAGCCTCAGAGCGAGAGTTAAGTCATGAGTTGGTTGCTTATGGACATGGGCAATAGTCGCTGTAAAGCGGTGGTGAGCGATGCTCAGTCGGTGCAATGGCTGGCGCGCTATCACTGGGATAATCAAGACTTTATGGCAGAGCATTGGCAACAACAGCTCGAAGCCATACGAAGGGATTACCCTGAAATTAGCAAAGTGTTGATTTCCAGCGTGTCATCAGATGCCAGAAAAGCTTTGGTATCTGATTGGTGTGAGCAGCTTTTGCAAGTGACGCCCGATTTTGCCATTTCGACCGATTTGTATGAAGCACAAAGCAAAGACTTGCTGAATAGCTATGATGAACCATTGGCCTTAGGGATTGATCGATGGTTAGCCATGGTGGGAGCTATTGAGCAAACCGATAAGGCCTTCGCAGTGCTGGATGCCGGAACAGCCATTACCTTGGACTTAGTTGATGTCGACGGCAAACATTTAGGTGGCCATATAGTGCCTGGTGCTAAATTGATGCAAAAGGCATTATTTGGCGATACGGGCAAAATTGCTTTTGGCGCAAAATTAGATCCCAGTAAAGCCAATGAGCAGCAATGGCTTGGGGTGAATAGTTTGCAAGCGGTTGAGCTTGGCACTTATCAAGCGGCATTGGGCTACTTACAGTCTTGTTTGGAGCGCTTACACCAGCATTATGGGGTGGCGCAACTGTTTGTTTGTGGTGGCGATGGTGCTGCTATGATGCAGCAAATTTCACTACCAGAAAGCATTGAATGGTTGGATTGTCCTGATTTGGTGTTCGAAGGCTTGTTTTATCAACATAAAAATGGCTAAAAAAGCACCGTTTATAGCTAGAAATTGAACATTTAGCGGGCTGCGATGCGAAACCTAAAAAAATTCTAAAAAAAGCATTGCCAAACTAAAATGAGATCGCTAAAATTCCCGCCACTTAACGCAATGGTGCTTTTTTCACTCTTTACCAGAAATCTAGCCCATCAAGTTATGCCGACTTAGCTCAGTAGGTAGAG
>JABXIW010000252.1 GCA_013372875.1 Gammaproteobacteria bacterium
ATGAGCCTTTGGTGACAAACTGGTGAAGCTTTGTTGACCAAAGGCGAAGGTGATAGGACAGCTTTAGCGTTACGTTTTGTCGCCAGCAAACATCAGGATACTCAGAGAGTTGAGCGTTTCACCGAGACTTTCTAGTGAGCTCAAGACCTGTTTGGTCGGCTCATTATCTAGCAGAATTCGACCATCAAAGCTTTTCCCTTCGTATTGCTGTTCATTACACGCATCCGCTTGGGGTTCTTGTGTTGAGTTGTCATCCATAGCTAAGTTGTCAGCACTAAAACAGGCCGTTGAGACAAATAATCCGCCTAGAACCACCAACCATTTTGTTTTCAACATAATCTTAAAATTCACAATAAAACACTGTTCAATTTTAATTAATTCTGTTCACCATTTCGAACGATATGACAAAAATTTAGCTTTAGGTCGCCATTTTCTGGCCATAGTTGAGCTATGTTATCGATACTACGAATTGTTACTTTTGGCGAAATTAGGAGGATGAATGGAGAAGATTTCCAATAAAGCGTCAATATGGCTCGGGCTGTGTCTGATAATAGGTTTAGGAGTATTGGGCTTTTTTATTCAGCAAACAGCAGTCAAATACAAAGCCTATGAGCGAGTGGTAACGGTGAAGGGATTGTCTGAGCGAGAATACCCGGCAGATACCGTCATTTGGCCAATCCAATTTACGGTAGCCAGCAATGATATGGGCGCGATGTTTGATGACATAGACCAACAAACGCGTTTGATTCTCGATTTTTTAACCGCAAAAGGCTTAACTGACAAAAACATCTCGCTGTCTTCGCCTTCAGTGATAGACCGTAAAGCGCAGCAATATGGTGGTGAGCAAGACATTGAGTATCGTTATTTAGCATCCCGAACGGTCACGGTTTACAGCCAAAATATCAATGTGGTTCGTGCGGCGATTAATGAGATTGGTGAACTTGGGAAACAAGGCGTGATTCTTAATCAAGATCCTTATGCAAACCGAATCGAATACAGTTTCACGAAACTTAATGACATCAAACCAGACATGATCGAAGAGGCGACCAAAAACGCCCGCGAGGTGGCACAAAAGTTTGCGAAAGACTCACAAAGCTCATTAGGAAAGATCAAGCGAGCGACGCAAGGTCAGTTCTCCATTTATGACCGCGATAGCAATACGCCGTACATTAAAAAAGTCCGAGTGGTATCGACGGTTCAATATTACCTTTCTGACTAAGTATAAAGCCGCTCAGTACGAGCGGCTTTTTTGATATGGTGACTTAAAGAATGGGATTAATGTCCTGAGTTGTCAGCTCTGTCTCGACAACATCAACTGGCGTGTAGTGCTGGTAAATCAAGAAACCGTCTTCTGACGTTTCATGAGCGTCTGGCGTATCAATATATGCAGTACATGTGTAGCCAATGCTGTAAGTACCTGGGCCAATGTAACCAAACTCGTAGCTATAGGTTGTATTGCCTTCTTCGTCTTGCGATTCATTCACATTAGCTACCGCAACTGGCGCGTTGAGTGGAGCTGTCGCGCCCATATCGCCCATGGTTGAGCGATCCATGGAACCCGCATACAGGTAAACAGAGTGAACGGCAGGCACATCATGAATCGCGTTCCATGCCGCACTGTCTGCTTCGCAAGCTTGGTATTGCACGTTACTTACCGTGCCAGCGATATGGCCTGAATCAGATGCGTTCACCAAACTTACGGCATTCGAATTCATGTTCATATGATCTTGGCCGACTGGATCCGCCAGACCTTTACGCAAATCAAACTCTACAACGTAGCTATTGTGCCCAGTATGAACTTTTACATACTGACCTTTTTGGGAAAACTTCAAGCGACCCTGATCGCTGGTATCGGGCTTAAAGCCAAAGCAGCTACCACGACTTGGAACAACAAGACCTTTTACTGAGCCATCAGTTTTTTCGACATACGATAGAGACGTATCATTCAACTGTCGGCCATCTTTCGCGTAAACGCACATGGCGTAATCACCCGGAGCAATTTGTTGTTCGCTAATGATGGTTTTAGCATTTTTCCCTTGGTATTCCATCAAATCAACTTGATGTAGAGCGCTGTTCTCTCTTGCGTCTAGCAGAATGTGATCGCCAGTTTGCTCGCCCGTTTCTGGGTCAAAGGGAATTAAAACCACGTCTTTAAATGCTAAGACCACTTTGTTGGCGTCATCCACAGGTGCATCTGAGACACCAAGAGAAAACGTAGCGGATTCTGTATTTGATGAAGAGTCGTCGCCACCGCAGCCAGTCAGTAGTAGACCGCCTGAGATAGCAAGTAGAGGATAAGTGTATTTTTTCATATTGACCTCTTGTGTTTACACTGCCGATAAACATCGAAGATTAGTCTCAGAGTCGAGACGAAATGTCATTGCTTGGTAATGACGGGGTCAATGTAAAAAAGGGAAATTCATAGTGTGATATGGATTCCTAAAAGGCTATTTTTAAATCTATTGCTCAAGTGCAGCAGCGAAGCAGTAACGCCATTAACTTCGGCTCTACTTAGCTAAACAAAGTGGTTGCTTAGTAACCACTTTCCCCATTTATACAAGCGCTTTTTTATAAAACTAAGTTCTTATTCGTAGTGAAATGAAGTTGATAATAATCAAAATAGATAGGTGATGAGGGGCGTAACGTAAGGTCGAATATTGCTAGAAGGAATTAGTATGATGGCATACAAATTTTTTATTCGAGAGCTACTAGGATTAGCGATCGTGGTTTCAGTTGTTTTTGGTGTACTTGGCGTGATGCTCGATCTTTTCGCGCTTACGGCGCTGTGGGAACATCAAGATGCAATTGCTCAGATCTTTTTTCATGAGTCGTTTTACTTCATTGCATTCTTAATCCCGCCATTTTTCCTATGGAAGATCATCAATCGTTCTGATTTGGTTACCGCCGCACAAAACTATATCGCGCTAAAGTTAGAAGCAGAAAGTCGATAATCTAACTCCAAGTACGATTGATACCATTTGATACGACAGAGGCTCATGCTTTTTTCATGAGCCTCTGTCGTTTTGTCTCTCTGAGCAAGCAAGATAGCTTGCTCAAGGATTAATTCTTACTTAAAAGGCTGGTTCAATCGTTCCTTTGAAAGTGCTATCAAGGAAGTCGCGAATTTCTTGGGATTGGTAAATAGAGACGAACTTTTTGTAAGCCTCGTTGTTTTTGTCGGCTTCACGAGTCGCAATAACCATAACAGCGAGAGGTGCGTCTTTGGATTCTAGGAAAATACTTTGTTTCTTAGGGTCTAAGCCTGAAGACATCACGTAATTCATTGTAATAGCTGCGGCATCAACGTCATCCAACGTTCTTGGCAGCTGCGCCGCATCTACCTCAACGAACTCCAGTTCTTTTTGATTGCTCTTAATATCGGTTAACGCGGCTTTATGGCCAACACCTGGTTTAAGCTCAATCAAGCCCGCATCAGCGAGTAGTAACAGCCCTCGGCCTCCATTAGTTGGGTCGTTTGGAATGGCAATTCTGGCACGGTTTGGTAACTCTTCTAACGAACGGTATTTATTGGAATAAATCCCCATGCGCATCAAGATAGATTGGCCAATTGAAACGAGCTGAGAGTTATGACTGCTGTTGAAGTTATCCAAAAAAGGTTGGTGTTGGTAGCTGTTAATATCGATGCTACCGTCACTCAGCGCGGCGTTAGGTGTCACGTAATCAGAGAACTCGATGACTTCAACATTTAGCCCTTGTTTTGCCGCTTCTTTCGCTACCGCTTCAACTACTTGTGCATGTGGCCCAACCGTAGCTCCGACTTTGATTACTGAATTATCTTTTTCTCCGCAGGCACTTAAGCTGAGCACCGCAGCGAGAACCCAAGATAACTTTTTGATGTGACCTAAACTTGTCATCGTAACTCCATTTTGTATTTAGACGTCCATACGGCTATCCTACCAGGAATATATAAACGGTCAACGACTAAAACATTGAGGGATCATTTGAAGGTCACAAGGGCTGTAGAGCACAAATGTTATTGAGCAGATGGTTAAGAAAGTTGATGGGGTTTAAGCAAGGGAATTTACAAGGGGGATAAGAAGATGAGCTCAGGTGCCAACGGTGTACCCATAGCAACACTTAAAACCATCAGATACAAAAAAGGCGTAGTAGGTACTAACCTGCTACGCCTTTCGAAATTTGGTGGCCCCTCCCAGA
>JABXIW010000413.1 GCA_013372875.1 Gammaproteobacteria bacterium
CCAACGTGACATGATCAATACCAAACTGCTAGCGATCGTGGACCAAGCAACAAACCCTTGGGGCGTAAAAGTCACGCGTATTGAAATAAAAGATGTTCAGCCACCAGCCGATCTAACTGCTGCAATGAACGCTCAGATGAAAGCAGAGCGTAATAAACGTGCTGAAATTCTCGAGGCTGAAGGTGTCCGTCAGGCAGAAATCCTCAAAGCAGAAGGTCACAAACAATCGCAGATTTTAAAAGCAGAAGGTGAAAAACAGTCTGCTATCCTCCATGCTGAAGCGCGTGAGCGTGCTGCTCAAGCGGAAGCAAAAGCGACTTACATGGTTTCCGAAGCCATCGCAAAAGGCGATATGCAAGCCGTTAATTACTTCATCGCGCAAGGCTACACAGAAGCTCTCAAGAGTATTGGTCAAGCTGAAAACGGAAAAATCATTATGCTACCTTTGGAAGCAACCGGACTCATGGGCTCTGTTGCGAGCATCGCAGAAATGTTTAAACAACAAAATAAAGATTAGGACCCAGTTATGGACTTGTTCAACCTGCTTGATGGCATAACATTTTGGCACTGGCTTGCATTCGGCTTTGTGCTGCTTGCCGTTGAGCTACTTGGTACAGCGGGTTACTTTCTGTGGTTGGGGTTATCGGCGTTATTAGTGGGAGCGTTATTGGCAGTGCTCCCTTTCGGCTGGCAACTTCAATGGTTATCTTTCGCGACTTTCAGTTTGCTGACAACTTGGTTATGGTGGCGACGCCAGTGGTCAAGAGACAAACAAGATGATCAAACAAGAGATCTCAACCAAAAGTACAAGCAGTTGCTTGGCCGCAGCGTGATACTTGAGGAAGATTTTTCAATTGGGTTAAACAGAATTCGCATCGCCGATACCACCTGGTCTGCACAGTGTGAGCAAAATATCCCAGCTGGTACTCGTGTAAAAATCGTCGCGATCGATGGAATAATCCTCATTGTGGAGCCTATTTCTGAGTAATTTATGTCAAAGTAATGAAGTAAAGACTGCTTCATTACTTTCTTTTCTCTCAATTCTTTTTATTTCATCGTGTTATTCAATTTGTCCTTAAAAAATAAGTAATATAAATATTATTAAATTCCATCTTGTAAATCCTATTGATATTCATCAACTAAGAATTAATCAAAAAGATAGTTCACTGCTTCCAGTCATTTTCAATCTAATTTCAATATAAAAAATAAAACAGTGTTGAATTAATTTTTGATCTTTCCAACTCCCTATACATACTTAATCCATAAGCATAAAGGTAAATGCTTATATTTTAGGTAAGTAGAAAAGTCTTTCCTACCGTTTTATTGATAACTGAGTTGGTCCTCACCACGCCAAAGGCAGAACTTGTTCCAGCACGGTTGGACACACAATGGGTGACACCATTTACTGCGGTATGTGTAAGCGGTATTAAGGAGAGAGACATATTTTTGTTTGAGCTCTTAGCACGCCAGATACACAAACTTTGGGTAACAGGCGTAATAAAGCCTTAAACATAGAGGGTGATCGTTATGAAATTATTAGCCGGAATACTATTAATATGTTCAGCTACAATTCCATTTACTATTCAAGCAAATGGCGCTTCAGGAGGAAGAACATTGGCACCTGAAGTGAAATGTGAATTACCAAATGGCAATGTCCACATGCTGCCACCGTTATATTGCAAAATGTATGACGGCAGAGAAGTAAAATAGAAAAAGGAGCCATTAGGCTCCTTTTTGATTATTCACTAATTGATTAGTGGAAGCTGTAAGGGATAAGAACTTGTAGACGTAGGTCTGTCTCGTCCGCGTCGCCAGCACCAGCGTACTCGTCACGCTCTAGGATTGTACCGTGTAGACGGATTGTAGAGCCTTTAAGCGCACCACTCTGTAGAGAGTAAGATACTGTTGCGTTGAATGCATACTCGCTTTCGTAATCCCAGTCACCAGATGCACCGCTTGCAGCTGAGTCGGCACCAGAACCGTAACCAAAGCCTAGGTAGTAGTTCCAGCCGTTACCTTGGTTGTAAGATAGACGGTTGTACCATGCTAGCTCGCCCGCTTTGTTCCAGTCAGATAGAGCATCCCACCACTGAGACCAAGTACCGTTGTTCATACCGTAAGTATGGATAGTACGTGGAACGAAGTCAGAACGGTTGTCTGTGTCTGTGTAACGTAGTTCAGACATCCATGCTAGCTTGCCGAAAGACTGGTTCAAAGATAGACCAGTGTGGAAACCTAGACCATCGTATTTCACATCGTCATCAACACCGTAGAAGTCAAATGCAAGAGTTGTACGGTCACTTACTGTGTACTTCAAGTAAGCTTTGTAAGATGTGTTGTCAGTTTCGTTGTGGTAGCTAGTCACTTGACCTGCGCCCCAGTCGATACCATTTGCGTATTTAACGCCAGTCGCTTGACCAAGACCAACTTGGAAGAACAAGCTGTCAGTTAGGTTACCGTTTAGACCTAGAGAGTGTAGGTAGCTCCATGAAGTGTCAGACCAAAGCGCTGGTGCGTAGTCATCTTCGTGAAGTAGCCAAGGTGCTGTGAATTGGTCTGCACCGAAGTAGCTTAGGTTGAAGTCGCCTAGCTTAGCGTTTAGTTCGAAGCCACGGTAAGTACCAGGTACAAAGCTCCATACGTTACCAATAGTACCGTTACCACCAGCTTGTAGCATACCTACACGAGCGTTAAAGTTTTCGTTTGCTTTGAATTTAAGCGCAGCTTTGTAAACTTTAAGCTGTTGGCCGTCACCTGCACCCCAGTCTAGGTTGTTACAGGTTGAGATTTCGTTACATAGGTAGCCTTCGTTTGAGTTGTAAAGGCTGTCGTTGTAAAGATCACCAGAGTAGTAAGCCGCAACATCTGCACCAACCCAACCATCGTGGTAGCCAGAAGTGAAGTCTAGGATAGCGTTGTAAGAAGAGTAGTTTAGACGGCTCCAACGGTCACCGTTCTCACCACCAGGTTTACCTGTAGTACGTGTACGTGAACGAGTGTCAACTAAGAACATTGCATTAAGACTAGAGTCATGCATAAATTCGTTCACTTTCTCTACGTATTCACCACCCGCTGCACTCTCAGTCGATGCAGTAGCTGGAGCAACAGCAACAACACCAAACATTGCTGCAGTTAACGCTGAAACCTTAAAAAATTTGTCCATGGAAAA
>JABXIW010000283.1 GCA_013372875.1 Gammaproteobacteria bacterium
AGTAATATGGGCAAGAGGAATATCCAAAATATCCACATTCTGCCGCTTAATTAAATACAGCAATAAATCCAAAGGGCCTTCAAAGGCTTCTAAGAAAACTTCCAAAGCCTCAGGCGGAATATACAAATCATCAGGAAATTTCTCTAACTGCTCGCCACCAACCAAGTGAAATGGCATTTCCTCCTGAACCGCTTGGGTATCAGCAGTTTTATCGGCCACCACAGCCGCATCAGCAACCACGCCAGCACCAGCCGCTTCGGCATCCGCAACGCTAAGTTCTTGATTGTCAGGAGTTTCGTTATTCATTTAATATAATAATTTATAATTTCATTCTAATGTCGAAATTGCCGCGTCATTTACAAAGGCTCGCGATGGCCTTTGACCTACTTTAACACCGGGTGAAAAGTTGCAACACCTACCACAGAGCGGATTACGAAAGGCTTGAGAAGGCGGCAAAATGTTTCTTAAAAGCGCAGTTTACAGTAGTAAATGAGCAGTTTAATAAACAT
This sequence comes from Gammaproteobacteria bacterium, assembly GCA_013372875.1. The sequence goes on from JABXIW010000283.1 coordinate 510, forward strand.
TTTAACAAACTTATCAAGCCTTGCAGTATTCGCGTTTATTTGTAGGATAGTCCCATGGCAGATCGCACATCATCCATAGTCTCTCTAGCAACTTCTCGTGCTCGCTCAGAACCCTCAGAAACAATATTACGCACTATTTCAGGCGATTCTTTGTACTCTTGCGCTCTTTCCACAAAAACTTGTTGCTCGGCACAAACCGCATCAATTACTGGGCCTTTACACTCTAAACAGCCAATACCCGCGCTAGTACAGCCTTTTTGTACCCAATCTTTAACTTCTTCTGAAGAATAAATTTTGTGAAATTCCCATACTGGACAGTCTTCTGGATTACCCGGATCGGTTAAGCGTACACGTTTGGTATCCGTTGGCATGGTGCGAATTTTCTTTTCCACCACCTCTTTCGGCTCACGCATATTAATGGTGTTGCCATAGGATTTGGACATCTTTTGCCCATCAAGCCCCGGCATTTTTGATACAGGAGTTAACAAGGCTTGCGGCTCTGGCAAGATAATTTTACCTGCGCCATCTAAATAGCCATACAAACGCTCGCGATCATTAAGCGAAACACTGGCGAGAGTTTCCACTAAAGCTCGGGCGCGCTCTAATGATTCTTGATCACCTTCTTCTTGGAATTTTTTACGCAAGCTATTGTAAAGCTTAGCGTTTTTCTTACCCATCTTCTTAATCGCCGCTTCTACTTTTTCTTCAAAGCCAGGCTCTTTGCCATAGAAATGGTTAAAACGACGAGCAATTTCACGAGTCATTTCGATATGTGGCACTTGATCTGCGCCCACTGGTACATTACCTGCCTTATAAATCAAAATATCCGCCGACTGCATCACTGGATAGCCCAAGAAGCCATAAGTGGCTAAATCTTTGGTATTGAGCTTTTCTTGCTGTTCTTTATAGGTCGGCACTCGCTCTAACCAGCCTAATGGCGTGGTCATAGACAGCAACAAGTGTAATTCCGCGTGCTCCGGCACTTTCGACTGCACAAAAATATTAGCCGCACTTGGGCTGATACCCGCCGCCAACCAATCGATTACCGTATCCCATACATACTCTTCGACACGGGAAGTATCATCATAATTGGTGGTTAAGGCGTGCCAATCGGCCACAAAGAAAAAACACTCGTACTCGTGCTGCAACTTAACCCAATTCTTTAAAACCCCGTGATAATGGCCTAAATGCAAAGGCCCGGTCGGACGCATACCTGATAAAACGCGCTGCTGACCAACAGAAACTGAACTCAATGGAATACCCTTAGATATGGTTATTTTTAATAATTAATAGCGGTCTATTATAGCCAGATTCAGGGTAAAGAGAAAAGCGAAAAGGCAGTGGCTGTAAGTTTAGTTAACTCCTTGATTTTATGGCAAAGATAAAATTAAATATCAGCAAGCGTCAAATAATAACTCAGGCAATGAAACAGAAAGGAATAATTACAGTTTGGCATGATGATAAAGGTTACGGCTTTATCACACCAAATAAAGGAAAAGATCGGATTTTTGTACACATAAGTGCCTTCAAAAATAAGCTAAATCGCCCACAGGAAAGCCAAGTAGTTACCTTTGAGTTATCAACTGACTCCAAAGGTAGGGTTCGTGCAACTAATGCCTTCCTATCCGCGGATATCAACAAAAGCATTAGAAATAAAAATCAGCTTAATTTTCCAATAACCTTTGCGCTTCTTTTTTTGGTGTTTTTAGTTCTATCGATATTTTTGAACAAATTGCCACCCATTGTTTTAGCTATATACTTAACGCTTTCAATTATTAGCTATGGCTTATATTGGAAGGATAAAAAAGCAGCTCAAAACAATCGATGGCGAGTTCCAGAAAGCACCTTACACTTCTTAGCCATTATGGGGGGTTGGCTTGGTGCCGCTATAGCCCAACATCATTTTCGTCATAAAACTAAGAAACAACCTTTCCGCGCTATTTTTTGGTTCACTGTAACTTTTAATGTTGGGATTCTGCTTTACCTAATGGGATCTGGAAGAATAGACCATTTATACTCTGTTATTCTCAATAATATTTAAACCCACCAAACACTATTAGTCATTTGGCAATCAATCGAGTCCAAAATAATATGGATCATTAAACCAATCCCAATAACTCGGGTTTTCTTAAAAAAACACATGAGAAAATAAAGACTTATCGGAATTAGGGTGTGTAATGGATGGAATCCTATACTGCACCGATTAGGGTCATAGATTGGCGTTGCTAGCAGATGGTCAATATCAATTAACATTCCTGCCATCATAAACAAATACGCTTTAAGCCAAGCCTTTTTGTCAGAGTTAGATCTAAAAAATAGCAGGGAAACAATTAGCGGCACTAAAAAGTGCAAAACCATATGCATTAGGGAGCTATATTATTCAAATAAACTCGGATCGCCTGCAGCATAACGAATCACTTCTGGATAACCCGTTGTAAGGTCAATTACCGAAGTTTCTTCATGCCCGCAATAGCCACCATGAATCACAGCGTCCACCCGACCATCGAGCAAATCAAAAATCTCGTGCGGTTCTAACACCTCATCGTCGTCTTGTTGCGGCAAAATCAGGGAGGTACTCATCATCGGCTCACCCAGCGCTTCTAGCATGGCTTGAGCAATAACATTATCTGGCACACGAATACCAATGGTTTTCTTTTTCGGATGCTTGAGACGATTTGGCACTTCGGCAGTTGCGCGAAGAATAAAAGTATAAGGGCCAGGTGTATTATTTTTAATTAAACGAAAAGCCAAATTATCCACGCGCGCATAAACCGCCAGTTCCGTTAAATCGCGGCAAACTAAGGTGAAGTTATGTTTTTTATCCAGATCACGAATGCGGCGAATTTTATCCAAAACCCGCTTATCACCAATATGACAGCCCAAGGCATAACCAGAATCAGTGGGATAAACCACTAAACCGCCATTGCGGATCATCGCCACCACTTGGCTGATCAGCCGCGGTTGCGGGTTTTCTGGATGTATTTCAATTAGTTGCGTCATATTTTATAACTTCTTATAAACAGCTTATTTTACCATCGCTGCCATACGGGCTCGACATCTTCAGGCAGTGGAGCAAATTTACCCAGTTTAACCCAAGACTTATCGGGACTATGAAAATCTGATCCTTGCGAGCCACACAATTTATAGGCTTTTGCCCAAGTTGCCAATAGGTTTTTATGGCCGGGATTGATATTCGGATAACAGATTTCCAAACCATCACCGCCGAGCGCTTTAAACTCTTCTACCAATAATTTTAGCTTATTGGTGCCCATGCCATAACGCATCGGATGCGCTAACACCGCTTGTCCGCCAGCTGCTTTAATAATGGCGATAACATCTTCCAACTCAAACCAATCGTCTTTAACAAAGGCTTTAGCGCCTTTGGCTAAATACTTTTTAAAAGCCTCTTGGAAATTTTTCACATACTTTTGATCAACTAAAAGCTGGGCAATATGAGTTCGACAAACCATTGGCTGCGAATCGATCAAATAACCAATATCATCAATGGCGTGTTCAACTCCTGTTTTAACCAGTTTTTCAGCAATTTGCAGCGCCCGCTGTTTGCGGCTGGCTTGTTGCTGTTTTAAAAAGGATTGTAGAGCTGGGTTATTCACATCAATATTTAATCCCAAAATATGCAATCCCTGTTTACCCCAATTGGCGGAAATTTCTACGCTGGTGATCAACCTCAACTCTTGAGGAGAATCCTTTAGTTTTAATAAACCATCAACTGAATCATGATCGGAAATTGCTAATTGCTCAATTCCTGCATCAACCGCCATTGTAATCAACTCCTGCGGCGACAAGCTGCCGTCGGAATAATTGGTATGGCTGTGTAAATCAATCATAGGTATGTCAAAAATGTGGAGTACAAGACTATTGTGCCTTGCTTTGCAGTTGCGGTAAACAAGAGGTACACTGAGCGCCACGCTATTTTTGTATTTTTCATATGAAATTCTTAAAAGAAAATTATCCGCTAGTTGGCTTTTTAATGGCCTATTTAGCGACCAAAAACCTGATCCTAGCGGCGGCTGTCTGGAGTGCGGGTTCCTTGCTACAAATCCTCACTAGCCTAGTATTGAAGGAACCTGTCAAAAAGTCCCATATCGCTTATTTTGTCTTAGGTTTAGCCTTATTAGCCATGGCTTATTATTTCAATGACGAAAGTTTTATCAAATGGAAAACCACCATCATGGTTTGGGCGGGCGCGCTGGTGATTTTGATTAGACAAGTTGTTAGCAATAAATATGTATTTCTCGATCTAACTCAAAGTTCGATTGAATTTAAAGCTGAACCGCCAACGGCAAAACTAAAAACTATCAATGCTATTTGGATTTTGACCTTGGTTATTTTTGGCGCCATCAATTTGTATGTGGCCTATAATTTCTCCACCGATTTTTGGTTTTATTTTAAAATGATAGGACTTTTCGTAACCTTAATGGGATTAATGATCACAAGCTTCGTTATTTTAGCGCAACACTTGAAATTTGATGATGAAGAAACCACATCATCAGAAAGCGAATCATAGAAATAGCATAATATGTTGTATTTAATTTATTCAGAAGATGTAGAAGATTCTTTACCTTTAAGAAAAGTAGCTCGCCCAGCTCATGTGGAGCGTTTACAACAACTTAAAAATGAAGGTCGCCTTATTATTGCTGGCCCAACTCCAGCAATAGATGCCGCTGATCCGGCCGAAGCAGGTTTTACTGGTTCCATGATAGTCGCCGAATTTGAATCACTTGAATCGGCCAAAGCATGGGCTGATGCCGATCCTTATATAGAAGCTGGTGTTTATAAAAAAGTCACCGTAAAGCCTTTCAATAAAGTGTTACCTTAGGAAACCAGTATGATTGATAACGTTATTGATAATGCTAGCCGCCTTGCCGAAATGGAAAAGCGCATCAAGGAAAGCCTTTCTCCAAATCACTTAGAAATTATTGACGATAGCCATAAACACATTGGCCATGCTGGTGCTAAAGATGGCAAAGGCCATTTCACACTGATCATTTCAAGCGAAGAGTTAAACGGCAAAAGAATGCTCCAGCAACACCGCCTGATTTACGCCGCCCTCGGTGACATGATGGAAACCGATATTCATGCTTTGGCTATTAAGGTTTTGTAATTGGCACTAGTTAAATTAGAAAGCTTTGAATTTGTATGGGAAGCAGAATTAGTCAGAGCTTTACTAGAGTCCGAAGGAATTGCATCCTTTGTGTTTGATGCGGAGCATATCCGAATCAATTGGGCTTTAAGTAATGCTATGGGTGGAGTTCGAGTCATGGTTAATGCCAATGACTTAGAACTAGCGCAAAACACTCTTGAGCGCTGGCGTGCTGGGGATTTTGCTGAGCCGCAACAACAAGAAACCTGTATCAGTTGTAATTCCCCAGATTTGAAGGATATTTATAACAGCAAAAAAAACGGTTATTCTTTTTTTTCAATGACCCTGCTTCAGGCAAAAAAATTGGCATAGAGTGTCAGAACTGTGGTCATCAAGAATTATTTGATTAATCCAGCTAACGCTTAGGTAAGTACCTTAAAGGATCAGTAGGTTTGCCTTTGTAGCGTATTTCGAAGTGTAGTTTAGGGATTTCGGAATCTGAATTGCCCATTTCGGCAATTTTTTGACCCGCTTTAATGATTTCGTTTTCTTTAACCAGCAAGCGTCGGTTATGGGCATAGGCGCTGATAAAGCTGTTGTTATGCTTGATAATAATCAAGTTGCCATAACCTCTTAAACCACGTCCTGCATAAACCACCCGCCCTGCGGCAGAAGCTCGTACGGGATCGCCAATATTTCCTGCAATATCAATACCTTTGCGTCCGGTAGCAACGAAGCCTTTATCAACCCGTCCCATATTTGGCCAGATCCAAAATTTTACTGGGTTATTGTTATCCGAATGTGTAACCACAGGTTTCGGCTTTGAACTTTGCGGTTTCGAGCTGACGGGCTTGGAACTTGGAGGCTTAGAGCTTGGTGGTTTAGATTGCGGTTTACTGATTACAACCGGCTTGCTTTCTACAGGTTTAGCTACTGGTTTTGTGATCGATGGTTTTGGCTTGCGACTTGTGGTTGCCGCCACTTGCCTTCCAGAGCTAGCGGTTGGTTCTTGATAATGACGCGCTGCCTCAATATCCAATTGCTGGCCAACATTAATCAGGTAATTACGATTAATACCATTGGCTTTTGCTAGCGTTCGATAGTCCAAGCCAAAGCGAAAGGCAATGGAATAAAGGGTATCACCTGCTTTAACGCGGTAGCTTTTAATTTTTTGGTCAACTGCCGAGTAATCATCATCGGTATTGACGCTCACTTGAGAGGATTTAGTTTGTCTTTCTTCGACTTTTGCTAAGCGCTTATTGCCGCAACCCTGTAACAAATAAACCACAAAAACAATCGCCACCAACCAAGCTGCACGCACGGCAGACTCTTTTAAAATCTTAGATATAGGCTTTGGCTCATTGTTCTTCATATACCAATAAGACCACAAGTTATTGATAAAGTTGATAAATTATATAAGCAATCACCGCCAAAACAATCACTGCCCAGCCAATGATTTCCATATATTTACGCAGTTTATGCTCCATTTCTTCGCCGCCCCATTTGACTAAACCACCAATCAAGAAGAATTGGGCAGCGCGACCAACAATCGAAGCAATTAAAAATGGTACAAATGCCATCTGCATAGCGCCAGCGGTTAGGGTGAGAATTTTATAAGGAATTGGCGAAAAGCCAGCGATTAATACAATCCAAACGCCATAGGTTTCGAACCAACCTTGTGCTTTTATAATTTTACTTTGCCAGCCGAACTGCTCAATTAAAGGCGCGACAAAAGAATCATAAGCATAAAAACCTAAAAAGTAAGCAGCGATACCACCGAGCACCGAAAAAAGGGTCGCGATAAAGGCTAAGTATAATGCTCGATTGGGCTTGGCCAATGCCATCGGTGCAAACATGATGGCGGTTGGGATCGGAAAAAAAATCGATTCGATAAAGCTAATAAAACCAAGGATATAGACGGCATATTTATGACTAGCCCATTCTAGGCATTTGTCATAAAGGCTGGTAAAAATCTTCAACGAGCAACGCCCCCAACCAATGGCACAAACTTTACTTTTTCGATAAAGGTTTTGCGGAATTTATCCTCTTGGCGCTCAATTAAATAGAGCTCCTGGTAATCTTCTTGCGTCCCCACAGGAATAATCATACGACCGCCGTTGGCCATTTGTAATAATAATTTCTCAGGGATTTCAGATGGTGCAGCCGTTACGATGATGCCATCAAAAGGTTGATTTTGACTCCAACCATTAAAACCATCGGCAAATAATAACTGAACATTGTGCAAGTTAAGGCCATTTAAAGTCTTGCGCGCTTGCATGTGCAGCTTGCGAATTCGCTCAACTGAAAATACGGTTTTACATAGTTTGGCCAAGACAGCAGTTTGATAACCGCAGCCAGTACCGATTTCTAGCACCTTATCGCAAGAACCTGTTTCCAATAACAATTCGGTCATTCGCGCCACTATATAGGGCTGAGAAATGGTTTGCCCTTCCCCAATCGGCAAAGCAGTATTTTCATAGGCGCGGTGGGATAAGCCCTCATCGATAAAAAGATGTCTTGGCGTCTCTTCCATCACTTTTAAAACTTGCTGGTTTTGGATCCCCTCATCCATCAACCACTGCACCAAACGACTGCGCGTGCGCTGCGAAGTCATACCAATGCCAGAAATTCGAGTTGCGTTCATAAATGGTTGTCTTTATCTAGTAATCTATTGTTATTTAAAGTTTTTCTAAGAATTCTTCTACTTCATCAAAACTATTATAAGCAGTCAGATCCACATTAATTGGGGTTATGGATACATAGCCATTTTCAACCGCATGAAAGTCAGTGCCCTCTCCAACATCTTGACCTTCAGGTTGTGGCCCAATCCAATAAATATCTCGCCCCTTAGGATCCTTTGCCGGAATTATAGTATCAGCCCTGTGACGATTTCCCAAGCGCGTTAGCTTAAATCCATTAATTTCTTCATACGGCAAATCGGGCACATTGATATTGATCACCCGATTAGTTTTCAGCGGCGCCTTAATCAGCTGTTGAATAACCTCAACTGCAACTTTTGCGGCAGTTTGGTAATGACTGCAATTATGACCATTTAAAGAAACCGCCACCGCTGTATGCCCCAAAGCTCGCCCTTCCATCGCAGCAGCTATAGTCCCTGAGTAAAGCGCATCATCACCTAAGTTAGCGCCGGTATTTATCCCTGCAACCACCATATCAGGCGCAGAGTCCATCAGATGGTGCGTACCTAAGTGCACACAATCGGTTGGTGTACCGGTAACCGAATAAAAACCTCGCTCGGTTTTATGGGCACGAATGGGCTGATCGAGGGTTAAGGAATTGGAAGCGCCACTACGATTACGATCAGGCGCAACTACCGTTACATTGGCAATTTGAGATAAATGATCATAAAGCTCATTAATCCCAGGAGCAAAAAAGCCATCATCGTTACTTAATAAAATTCTCATTGCTTATCACTATCATTTATTGTCTGCTTTAAATCAAACAACTCTCGCAAAAAACTGGTGGCAAAAGCACCTTTTGGCAAACTAAATTCTAATTTAATTGTATCTTCATCCAGCCAGTTTAAGATGACACTTTTAGGAAATACTCGAATTGACCGTGTATCCCATTGCAAACCTTTGCGACCAAGCCCATCAATAACTTCTGCAAATTCAAGCAAATCCTTATCTTCTAATGTGAGCGCATCTTGCTGTAGCTTTGAGCGCCCGCGACCTGGCAAGGAAGCACAAGGATGAATATCTTTCTGCTCATAGCGAGCGACTTCTTTGGCTAAGTCTTCCACCACAAAGCCAGACTCAGAGCCATCCAGTTGTACATAATCGCCTAAAAGCAATTCATTAAAATGACCAGTCTCAACTCTTTGCGATACTTGATGATTAAACAGTGCTGAGCGAACTGCGGAAAATAAAAGACCCTGTAAGTTACGATTTTTAAGGCGTTTATTTGAAGCTAATAAATCCAAACCACGCGTTAAGTTGTCGCCATTATGACCAAACCGTTGCTCCCCAAAATAATTAGGAAAACCCTTTTCTTGAATTGTATTTAGCTTTTCAGCTAATAATGACTTATCACCAACAAAGTCTCTTAAAGTAATGGTGAAATGATTTTCTTTAACCGCACCAATACGCAGCTTTTTATCATGCCGTGTAGCTTCTAAAACCGTCACTTCGTCATCATTAAAGGCTTGCCAATCGATTTCTTTTAACATTGGCAATTGCACACTGAACCATTGCCGCGCTATGGCGAAACGATCTTTCTTGCCCGCATAACCAATATCTAATGGCTTTACATCGGCAAATCGTCTGAGTTTGTGACAAACGATATCGGTGTTCACATTTTGTTTTTCGATATAAAGCAGATGATGCGCGCCTTCATTTGAAGGCTCAAAGCGCAAAGTTTCTTCAACTACAAAATCTTCAAGCAGCGAGCGAAACTTAGCGGTTCCCGCGGGTTTGACGGTAATACGCGCCCAGTCGTATAGCGATAGAGTTGTCATTAACTTTTTATCAACAAACAAACGGCGTGGACGGCTATTCCTTCCTTACGGCCGATATAACCGAGTTGCTCTGTGGTGGTCGCTTTAATATTGATTTGTTCAAAGTCCGCATCACAAGTTGCGGCAATAACTCCGCGCATCCCATCAATTTTAGACGCCATCTTTGGTGCTTGTGCAATGATGGTCACATCCATATTGCCTAGCTGAAAACCTGCATCTGCAACTTGTTGCATTACCTCTTTTAGTAATTCTTTACTATCAGCACCCTTAAAGGCATCATCCGTATCGGGAAAATGATGGCCAATATCACCTTTAGCGATAGCACCTAATAGCGCATCGCAAATCGCATGCAAAACCACATCGCCATCGGAATGCGCCAGCAAACCTTGCTCGCCTTTGAATTCAACACCGCCTAAAATTAATGGCTTATCGCCACCAAATTTATGCACATCATAGCCATGACCAATACGAAACATTAGAACTTCTCAATTTTTATGCTTGAGAAGATCTTACCTCTATACTCCGTTGATGCCAAACTAATTGCTCAGCTTCCGCCAATTTTGCAGCTATCTGACCAAGTGATTGACCACCATTAGCATTTACTTGCTGTAGCGTTTGAATTTTTAAGAAGCTAGCAACACTAAGACCACTGGCGTATTTAGCCGAACCCATAGTTGGCAAAGTGTGGTTTGGTCCCGAACAATAGTCACCATAAGCAACCGCGCTGTTTTCACCAATAAAAACAGCGCCAAAATTGGTTAACTCAGCAGTTTGAATTCTGTTATCAGCTAACAACAAGTGTTCAGGCGCAAACTCATCCGAAAACTTAATCATGTCTGCTTTATCATCAGCTAATACCAAGCAGATTTGTTGTTGCTGATACAGGTTCCACAAGTAATCATCGGCGCTTATTGTCTCATACAATTTGCAAATTAAATTTATATTGTCGGAAACAAACACACTACAAGCTTGTGGATCGTGCTCCGCCTGCGCCGCCATATCCTTAATCAACCAATCCAATTGTTCAGTGTCATTGGCCAATATCAATAATTCACTCGGCCCAGCTGGAACGTCGATGGCAAGCCTGGTTTGGAAGTATTGCTTTGCAGCATTAACGTATTGATTGCCTGGACCAACGATCATCTGTACAGGCTCTAACCCAGCATAACCGGTAGCCAGTGCCGAAATCGCTTGAACGCCACCGATTTTAATAAAAGCCGTTGCGCCAGCTAATGAAGCGGCCGCCAATATGGCGGGATGATCCGATGGTGAACAAGCAATACGTTCTTCGCAGCCAGCAATTTTAGCTGGAATAAGCGTCATTAAAGCAGTAGAAATCAGTGGAAACCTGCCTCCTGGGATATAAACCCCAATGCGCTTGATGGGGCGATAACAAAAACCGTATCTTCCCGTATCATCGCTATAATCACGATCGATGAGTGATTCTTTTTGGAATTTACAAAAAGCCTCTATTCGCTTAGCAGCATTTACAATTGCCATTTCCAAGGAGCTATCTAACTGATAATCCTCAAAAGGCTTTAGCGGAATAAATTCTGGGGTAAATCCGTCAAAGCGCTTGCTTAAAGCATTGATCGCCTTATCGCCATCTAACTCTACCTCTTTGATAAGCTCAATCACTGACTGCAAACGAAATGAGTTCTCGGCAGCATTTGGTCTTTGCCAATTGTTAGTGGTGTAATATCTTTTATCCAGCATTACGCGCACCCAATTCGGTGATAATGTTCTGTGCTGAAACACCTTTTGCCTTAGCGTTAACTAACGCAAAGTACAGAAGGTCGGCAGCTTCCCAGCGCACATGGTCTCTAGTTTCAGCCTCAATCAACTCCAAACATTCTTCTTGTAATTTTTCTGCTTGTAAATTTTCATCCTGCAACAACTTTTGGGTATAGGAGTTTAGATTCGGAAGCTCCACCCTATTCTGTAATACCTTATCTAAAGTCCTCAAATCAAACTCTGGATTTTGCGAAGAAAAACAACTGTAGCGCTCAAAGTGACAGGCGTTGCCCTTTTGTTTAACTTTGAAAATAAGACTATCGCCATCGCAATCATAATCTATATTGATAAGCTCTTGTCTATTACCACTGGTTAAACCCTTTTCCCATAATTCGTCTCGTGAACGACTATAATAAACCCCTCGTCTGTTTCTAATAGCTTGTTGCAAAGATTCCTTAGTCGAATAGACCAGCATCAGAACCTTGCCATTTTCGCAGTCCTGAACAATGGTAGGGATCAGCTCACTTTTATCAAAATCCAGACAAGAGATTAAGCTATTTTGTAAATTGATCCTATCGGTATAGAGCGACATTCCAATCTGGCTATTAGCTCCAAGCGAGTTAATAAACTTAATATCCTCATAATCGGTAATACCACCAGCGATAGTGACAGGAACTTTTGATTTTTTTATGATGCTTTCGACTCGCGCTTTATCAATGCCATTTAACAAGCCTTCTTTATTGACTTGGGTATATAAAAACTCTGTGCAATTATTTTGTAGCTCTGGTATCAAATCTAAAACTTTGTTTTTAGTTTTTTCTTTCCAGCCTTTAACCGCCCAGTAATCATCGAATGCATCTATAGCGAATATCAGCTGTTGTTTAGGCAGTTTTTTTACAAACTCATCCTGACAATTGGTGCCAATGATAATTTTGCTGGCACCGCTTGCTAAATAATCCCTCGCGGTTTCATAATCTCTAATGCCGCCGCCTACACGGCAAGGTCTCTTTGCTAAAAGCTCTTTAATCAGCACTTTGTTATCACCTGTACCCAGAGCAGCATTTAAATCAATAATCGCAACCTCACCATAAAGCGAAAACTCTTCTAGTAATTCAAATACATTGGACTTTTCCACGATTTTTTTATTGGGATTACCTTTTTGTAATTGAACGGCTTTGCCATCCAGCAAATCAATTGAAGGTATTAACATTGTCTTACCTCTATATTATTTTTCGTTAATTCATCTTTTACTTGTTTCACGGTAAATTCGCCCCGATGAAACATTCCCGCCGCCAACGCGGCATCACTGCCCGCCTTAAAGGTATCTACAAAATCCTGAGTATTGGATGCGCCGCCCGAAGCAATAACTTGTACTGAAGAGTCCATGCTAACTCTACGCATAAGCTCATTATCAAAGCCTGAACCAGTTCCATCTTTGTGCATGGCGGTAAGTAGAATTTCACCTGCGCCACGTTGTTCAACCTCTTTTACCCAATCAAAGGCTGGTTTATTAACAGGCGTATGGCCACCATCAATAAATAGTTTATAACCTTGCAATTGTTTATTCAGATCAACTGCAACTACTAAGCATTGCGTACCAAAACCTAAAGCAATTTGGTCAATCAACTCTGGGGTTTTTACTGCAGCTGAATTCAGCGCGACCTTATCCGCTCCTGCACTTAAAAAATCTCCAACATCAGCATAAGAATTCAAACCACCACCAACAGTAAAAGGTATCGATAGGTTTTTGGCTACTTCGGTTACAGTGTTCAAAGCACTTTTACGATTCTCTAAAGTCGCCTTTATATCAAGAAACACAATTTCATCCGCACCTTGTGCCTGATATGCCAAGGCAAGCTCTACGGGATCGCCCATGTCCGTTAGCCCTTTAAAATTTACGCCTTTTACCACTCTGCCATTAGCCACATCCAAGCAAACTATGACCCGAGGTTTCAATTTTATTTGAGGCATAACTTTAAAATCTCCTCACCTTGAACACCCGATTTTTCGGGATGAAATTGGAAGGCATCTAATCCCTTAGTACTGATTGAAGCTACAAACTTTTCTCCATACTCAGCCCAAGATGTTGCATACTCTGAGCCCTTAGCAGCATAGCTATTGACAAAGTACACATCGCGATCGTTAAGCGTTGCATCATTAGCATTTAGCGAACACCAACCAACCATTGGCTGTTTTGGGCTATTCAACTTGGAAACTTGTCCATCAAGTAGTGCCAAGCCTGCAACGTTTTTATCTTCTTCAGAGCTTTCAAAGAATATTTGCATTCCCACGCAGATCCCTATTATGGGCATTTCATCTTCGAACCAGGCTTTAATGACATCCGCTAATCCATTACGGTTTAGTTGCTGCATCACCGCTCCAAAACGTCCCTGACCGGGAATAATTAAAGCCCGAAAGTTTTGATCTGCTATTGCTTTAGCCGAACGGATAAGCTCAGCTTCAAAACCAATCCGTTTTAAGCAAGCAAATAAACTAAATAGATTGCCGGCACCAGTATCGATAACGGCGACTTTATTTAAACCAGTCATAAAACACCTTTAGAGCTATTGTTTAGCTGAGTTTTCTTAAAAGCATCTTTAAAGGCCAATGCCAGCCCCTTAAAGCAGGCTTCTATAAGGTGATGGTTATTATCAAAATACTCAGTTTTAATGTGTAAGCTAATTTGTGCATTGATAGCGAGGGTGTAAAAAAAGTGTTTCCACATTTCGGTGGCAACATTGCCCAGAAATTCCCTGCTAAAGGGCATATTGGTAACGCTATAACCACGACCACAAATATCAACGGCTACCAAAACCAATGTAGCGTCCATAGGAAGCAAGCGCTGTCCATAACGCTCAATTTGGCCTTTGCTTCTCCAGGCTTGATTGAGTGCTTGACCTAGACAAATTGCAATATCCTCAATTAAATGGTGATCATCCACATCAAGATCGCCCTGAGCGTTTAGCTCCATATCCCAACCTGCATGCAAACCTAATTGAGTTAGCATATGATCAAAAAATGGTAAGCCTGTATTGATGCTGATCTGTTGTTTTCCCTCCACATTCAGCGCCAAGCTAATTGAGGTTTCTTTGGTTTCTCTTTTAACTTCAATCACCGAGTTCATAGCAACTCCTCAAGCTCATTTACGTTATCTAAAACAATATCCGCACCGAACTCATACAGCTTCTCATCACCAATGCCTATCGCTAGCGCACCTGCAGATTTGGCTGCAAGCATATCGTCAGGCGCATCACCCAACATCCAGGCAAGGTTGCAACCATAGTAACTTTTGGCCTTTTTTATTCCTTCTGGGCTTGGTTTCGATACATCCACATCATCATCACTGACCAGCAAAGTATTAGACACAGTAATTAAGTTAAGCCCTTGCTCTGCTTCATTGCGCCCTCTGCCAGTAACGATGGCAGTTTTGATGGTTTTCGATCTGCTAATAAAAATTTGGTCCGATACGGTTCTATTAATAAAGGGAGTTTCCTTGTTGAATAGTCCCTCTTGTGACTCACTACCAAGGTAGTATTGTTGAAAAACTTGCTTAATGGTTTCTAGCTCAATCGTTAAACCAGATTGTTCCAGCAACGCTTGAGTTAATACCCAATCATTATTCAAACCACCTTGCGCTCGAGTGTCTGCAATCTGTTTTGGGGCTATTGTTTTCTCAGAAAAGTACTCAAACGTTTTAGCAATTGCTTGATCATAGCTATCAGAAGTGTCAATCAAGACGCCATCCATATCAAAACAGATCAACTCAGGCTCAAGCGCCAGTTTAAAAGCTGATAGTAACCGCTCTAAATAGAAAGGAATGGCCACCCTTATGGCTTCGATTGTTTTTCGTTCTGACAATCCCAACAAGCTAGTTTTAACCTGGATGTTAAATAACTTGCAGGCTGCCACTATCATCTTTAGACGTTTTTTGCTGCCTCTTATTAAGATGAAATTAGCTTGGCTATCATTAATGTTTAATCCAAATTTTGATAAATAACTGACTAGTTGCTCACGATTTTGCTTGATCTGCAGGCAATAATTTCTGACTTCTAAAGTTGCAGCTTGAGTAAATGCCGCTTGGGCTATCTGCATATTGGGTTGTGATAAGTTAAAAGGCAGTGCTAGCTTTTTATATTGGCTGACTATGTTTTTTTGCCCCAACAAATAGCCGACTCTAATCGCCGCTAAGCCATATGCTTTTGAAAGGGTTCTGAGCATTAACAGATTGTCGAACTGGTTAATTAACTCAAAGTAACTCCTTTCCAAATCAGTAAACTCAACATAAGCACAATCGAGAAAAACATAAGCTCCTTTGGCTTGCGCTTGTTGGCAAATTCTCGCCAGATGCGCACTTGAAATCGTTTCGCCAGTTGGGTTGTTTGGGCTTGTAATTATGACAATCGAGTTATTTTCAATAGCATTTAATGTGGCCTCTTGATCGATATTCAGACTGTCCAGTGGCTCTATGACCTTCGCCTCAATTTGCCAAATATCTTTGCCATTCCAGTATTGGCTAAAGGCTGGCAAGGGTAAAATCAGCTTAAGATCATTCAGCTTGGCGAACTTGAACATCAACTCAATCGCTTCATCGCCACCATTAGTCAGTAGAATTTCTTCTCTAGACATCTGGTATTGCTGAGCGATTAGTGTCTCTAGCTGATCTTTATTGGGGTACTTCCAGTAGTTTTTGACATTTGCTTTAACACCAGCTAACCATAGAGGTTTACTATCGGAGCGCTCATTAAAATCCAGTTTTAGTTCACCGTAACTGGCGCTTTTGTTTACTGCCATGGGCTTTAATTTTTGATTCATGAGGTTCCTCTACAATATTTTTCTAATTGGTGTTTCTAAGATATCCGTTGCCCCTGCAGCCGTTAATTGAGGTAGCAAATCTTTGATCAAACGTCTCTCAATAGCCGCTTTTATGGCAAAACCATCCGCCTTATAGAGCTGACTCACCGTTGGAGAGCGCATGGCAGGTAGTAAAGCCACCACCTGCTCAATGTTACGGTTGGTACAATTCATCTCTAGCAAGACCCTTTTGCGACCATTCATCACGCCTCGCATCAAAAGTAATAGATCATCGATTTGTTTTTTCTTGTCAGGGTTATTCAGTACCGCTTTATTAGCGATCAATTGAGTCGAGCTTTGCATGGCCGTGCCCACAATTTTCAAGCGATTAGCCCTAATGGTTGAGCCCGTACTGGTATTGTCGATAACCATATCTGCATCTTCTGGCGGGAAAACTTCGGTTGCACCATAAGCTCTTAATAGCTGATAGTTAACCCCAAGTGAATCCAGATAATTTTCCGCTATCTGTTGGTACTCAGAAGCAACGATCAATGGCTTTTGTTTTATTTGTTGCCAATCCCACTCTTCAGGTATGCAAGCCACAATGTTTACTGGGTTAAAGCCGAGATCTTCTAATATCTCCACATCAGCACTTTGCTCGACAATCCAGTCCATTCCCGCAAAGCCAATATCGTGTTGGCCTAGCGCCACCATTTCTGGAATATTCTGGCTTTTCAATAACTTAACTTCGATATCACAACCAAATAAGCTAGGTCGATAATTGCGACTATCACCAATCAAAGTTAAGCCAATATCCGAAAGTAACTCTGCTACTTTTGTATAGAGCTTACCTTTTGGGATCACCATCTTTAATGTCATTTTTTCTCTCCAAATAATTAAATTTCACTGCTGCAAACAAAAACCCCGCTGACCTTTCGGTGCAACGGGGTTTAAAAAATGCTTTAAATCTTACTCAATACCAAGCCCACCGTTGCCAATGCAAAGTGTGATGATGGTGTACCGAGTTAAAAATCAAGTTCATAATGTTACTACTAGTTTATTCCAAACAAAAAAAGCCCCGCAAAATGCAGGGCTTTAAAATTCAAATTAATCGATTATTTTAAGCAATATCACCCCGCCATCAAATTTTTATGATGGTGATGATGGTTTTGTGCTTGCAAAATAATCATGGAATAATTTAAACCCAGCTTTCGCTTCATTGCAAGAATTTTTTTAATGACTTAAAGAAATGGAAGCTAGGATTAGATCTTCCTGTTCGGTTACTTTGATATTGTGTTTTGAGCCAACCACTAAACTTGGATGAAAACCTTGTGCTTCCATGGCTGATGCTTCATCGGTAATGTTTATCCCGTTAACTTTTGACTGTTCAATAGATGCAGCAAGTTTACTCACTGGAAAAAACTGCGGTGTTTGCGCCAGCCAAATGGTTTCGCGCGGAATGGTTTTATCGATGGTTTGTTGATTGTTGGTTACTTTGACTGTGTCAAAAGAAGGCACTGCCAATATGACCCCATCGGGCGAAGTGTTTTTTGCAATAAGCAAATTATCGATATGCAAGCTATAAAGGCAAGGCCTTGCTGCATCATGCACCATGACCCAATCATTCTCGCCGCCCAATTCCTTAATCGCTGCCAGGCCATTAGCCACGGAGTCAGCACGCTCGTCACCGCCAGCAACAGGTATAATTTTCGAGTGCTTAGCAACTTCTAACTCTGCCCAGTGTTGATCCTGAGGGTGCAAAGCCACGATTACCTTGTGTATTCCAGGGTGTTTAAGAAAATTACTCAGGCTATGTTCTAAAATGGTTTGATTGCCAATAGCGAGATATTGTTTAGGGATTTCTGAGTCCATGCGCGAGCCAATCCCTGCGGCAGGGATCAAGGCCCAAACTTTAGTCTCTGAGCTTGCCTCGTGCGATGACATCTAGTGGGACTCTTTCTTCAAAATTCGGAAAAACGTTTCACCCTCTTTAATCATTCCAAGCTGGTAGCGGGCTCTTTCTTCCACAGCATCAGTTCCTTTGCGTAAATCTTTAATTTCAGCCAGCAGCTTTTGATTACGGTTCAGCAATTCACTGTTTTCGGATTTAATTAACTCAATTTTTTGATGTTGCAGCTCAATTTGCTGAAAAGAGGACTGACCGAACCAAATTCGGTATTGTAGTGTTGCCAATATCAGCAACAATGTTACGGCTATCCACTTCATGTCGTTACTTTATCAAATTTTAATAACTTTTCTATAGTTTAAAGGGCTCAATTGAGCCCTTTAAGATTTATTGCTTGAAGGCAGAACGTCCCGGGTAAGGCGCATCACCATTTAATTGCGATTCAATGCGCAATAATTGGTTGTACTTTGCCACACGATCCGAGCGGCACAACGAACCAGTTTTAATCTGGCCAGCCGCGGTAGCCACAGCCAAATCAGCAATAGTAGTATCTTCTGTTTCGCCAGAACGGTGCGAAATAACCGCTGTGTAACCCGCTTCATGCGCCATATCAATAGCCGCTAAAGTTTCCGTTAAAGTGCCAATTTGATTCACTTTAATTAAAATAGAGTTAGCCACTTTTTCGTCAATACCGCGCTTTAAAATCTTAGTATTAGTCACGAACAAATCGTCACCTACTAATTGACATTTATCGCCAACTTTCTCAGTCAAAATTTTCCAGCCATCCCAATCAGACTCGTCCATACCATCTTCTATCGAAACGATTGGGTAACGCTCAACCCAATCCGCTAAATAATCAGCAAACTCTGCGGAAGTTAGCTCTTTATTTTCAGAAGCTAAGTGATATTTACCATCCTTATAGAACTCGCTTGAGGCAATATCTAATGCCAAGGCAACATCTTCACCTAACTTATAACCTGCTTGGTCAACAGCTTCTACAATCGCAGTGATCGCTTCTTCGTTAGAACCTAAATCTGGCGCAAAGCCACCTTCATCACCAACCGCAGTGTTCAGACCTTTGGCTTGTAAAACTTTACGCAAACTATGGAAAATCTCAGCGCCCATACGCAAACCTTCAGAGAAAGTTGGCGCGCCCACTGGCATGACCATAAATTCTTGAATATCCACATTATTATCGGCGTGCTCACCACCATTGATGATATTCATCATAGGTACTGGCATAGAATATTTACCATCACGATTAATGTGCTCAAATAATGGCTTGCCTGCTGCTTGTGCCGCCGCTTTAGCGTTGGCTAGAGAAACTGCCAAGATTGAATTAGCGCCAAGTTTTTCTTTGTTATCAGTACCATCTAAATCCAACATAATTTGATCAATATTGGTTTGATTAGCAGCATCTTGACCAACTAATGCGGTTTTTAATTCATTGTTCACATAAGCAACCGCTTTTAAAACACCCTTACCTAAGTAACGGCTTTTATCGCCATCGCGTAATTCTAATGCTTCGCGCGAGCCAGTTGATGCGCCTGAAGGAGAACAAGCCATTGCTCGAATACCATTTTCTAAAACCACTTCCGCTTCAACGGTTGGATTACCACGCGAATCTAAAACTTCACGGCCGATTACATCAACAATTTTCACTTTTTATTCCTCTACGCAAAGTCTGCAAAGTTGAATCTTTTTGTTAAAATTTATTGAAATTTGCTCAATTACCATTTGGTAACCTCCGCAATTTCAATAAGTTTTGCCTCAAGCTTCTAACTTTTCGTCATTTGCTATTTCTTAATTAATAAAATCTATTCGCCCCTATTTTATAGGGGTCACGCAATTAAATCAGATTACCGCAACCAAACTCGGTTATAGAATCTTCCACAAAACCTGCATTTTTCACCACCGTATCCAGCTTTTTCATAGTCGCTAACATTTCTTCAATGCGATACATTGGGAATGAGTTAGGACCATCACATTTAGCAATCGCTGGATCGGGGTGCGACTCCATAAAGACACCCGAAACTCCAGCAGCAATCGCTGCGCGAGTTAATACTGGGATCACTTCACGCAAACCACCAGAAGATGAGCCTTGACCACCTGGCAACTGCGCCGAATGAGTCGCGTCATACACGATTGGTACACCAGACTCTCTCATAATGGATAGAGAGCGCATATCAGACACAAGGTTGTTATAGCCAAAAGAAACACCGCGCTCGCAAATCATCACGTGTTCATTACCGGTTTCTTTGGCTTTATCGATCACGTTTTTCATGTCCCAAGGCGATAAGAATTGACCTTTTTTGATATTCACCGGAATACCTGGTTCACAGACTCGACGAATAAAATTGGTTTGGCGACATAAAAATGCAGGCGTTTGCATCACATCCACCACATCAGCCACTTCCTGCATTGGCGTATCTTCATGCACATCCGTTAGCACTGGCACGCCCACTTGGTCTTTAACTTTTTGCAGAATTTTCAAACCATTTTCTATGCCAGGACCGCGAAAACTTTTGCTGGATGAACGGTTAGCCTTATCGAATGATGACTTATAAATATAAGGAATATCTAAACGGTCAGTGATTTCTTTCATGTAACCCGCGGTATCGATAGCCAATTGTTCGCTTTCGATCACACATGGACCACAGATCAAGAAAAACGGTTGATCCAGTCCAACTTCCCAGTCTAATAATTTCATAAGCTAACCTGCTTTATTTCTAGCCATATTGTATAGCCAGTTATTACTAGCTATTACTATCTCTTTGCGCCATAGCGGCTTCGACAAAAGCCTTAAACAATGGATGTCCATCCCTTGGGGTCGAAGTAAATTCTGGGTGGAATTGACAAGCTACATACCAAGGGTGATCTTTAAGCTCCACCATTTCCACTAACTTCTTCTCCGTTGAAGTACATGATACCACAAGACCAGCATCTTCAAGCTGCGGTAATAGATAGTTGTTAACTTCATAGCGGTGACGATGACGCTCTTCCACCACCTCACTTTGATAGATGGCATGAGCTTTAGTGCCAGCTTTGATATCCGCAGGTTGCGCACCCAAGCGCATAGTACCACCAAGATCCGACTCATCTGAGCGCTCCATACGAGTACCATCAGCATCAACCCATTCGGTAATCAAACCTACCACTGGATTCGGGCTGTCAGGATTAAACTCGGTACTGTTGGCATTATCCATACCAGCTTTATGACGCGCATATTCAATGACAGCCACCTGCATTCCTAAGCAAATACC
>JABXIW010000017.1 GCA_013372875.1 Gammaproteobacteria bacterium
AAGGGCGGTGTCCTAGGCCTCTAGACGAACGGGACACAGTGCTAATTTGAGTGGTTGGAGAAGCTAAAAGCCTTTCCCTCAAACGCGGGCGCAATATTAATGGCAGATTACGACTTTGTCAAAAGAATATTGCACTTTTTTATAAATTTATGCGGTTTTTTAAGGTATTGGTGAGAATATGAGCGATCAACCTAGTTTTAAACAAAAAATAGCCCATCACAGCTTGTCGATTGTGAGTTTAGTCATCGCAATCATTGCCCTCACCTACAACACTTGGCGCTCGGATACGACCGAATACAACCGCAATATCCGCACTGCCAGTTTTGAGCTCATCAAAGAATTGGGCTCATTGCAAAACATCACCAATCAGCTACATTTTAGTAATGTGCCAAGCGGCAAAAGGGATGAGTTAATTATCCAAGGCTGGGGGCATATTGCCTTAATTGAAGATTTAAGCGCCCTACTTCCAGACTCAATCAGTCAATATTCGACGGCTTTAAAAAGCAGTTGGCAGAGAAATGTGGAACAACTTGCCGAAACATCTTCTTCTGAAAAAGAGTTATCGAAAACAATTGCCGACACTCGCGCCGCAACACGAAAGCTATTGAGCACTTTAGATTAGTAAAATGCTCAATAGTTATACTTTCACTTATAGGGCAAACTAGTCCGCTTTGACTAATTGATAAGGCTTATATTCAGCAAATTCTTCGATGAATAAGTCTTCTTTTTCATCCATTTGCTCAACCAGTTCGCACAACTTCTCGGCTTTATGCTCGATTTCCTCGGCTTTGCGCTCGTACTTATCTTCCATATCTTTACCAAACTTTTCCATACGCTCTTCAAAAGCCTTGATCTCAGCCTCATCACCACGAATAGCTGCAGCAATCATAGTACCAATATTACCTTGCACTAGATCGGCAACCACTTCCCGCACCAAACCTTCGATCTCTTCCTCAAACTCACTATCTTCAATGTAAGACTCAAGTTTCTGCGAATACAGGTGATTATTACTGACGTGAGCACGCAGATCATTAGCAATGGTTTCCACTCGCGCTTGGATCTTATTAGCCGCATCAGGAGAGTTACTGAGCAAAGTTTGCGATACATCGGCAACAGCTTCTAGCGCCAGAGCACTAGCTTCCACCGCAATATCATTGACTACAGGTAAAAATTCTCTGACTTCATCAGCATAATCGGCCAATAGCTCTTTTTGGCGCCCGCTCAAATCTTGACGCTCACCTTTAAGATACAGGTTATTGCTCGAATCAATGCGCACATACTCTTTCTTATCCTCAGATAAAGAAATGGCCTTACCATCAATATGAATATCGTACTTCATATCCACATCACAATGATTCGAATGAGCAAAGGCACTAGAAGCACCCATCGCCAGCAAGACCGACAAAGATACGGTTTTCAAATTCAATTTCATGACTCCTCCTCAAAAAGTGTTTAATTGAACACTTAATAAGATGCGCTTATTTATGCAAAAGGTTTAGCAAATAACTGTAACTAGCCTAGATAAAACCGTAACAATCTGTGTATTTTTGCGATATTTGACATATTTGACGGCTGTCTCTGAGAGTGAAACATTTATTTACGCTTTTATAGCCGCTGTAACATCAAATTCATTGGTCTTATGCGCTTGATTGCCTATAATTTACTGGAATCGAACGATTCAGGCTGGATTGCTGTGTATTTTAGCATGCGATTTAGCTGAACACGCTCAAATAGAAAGAGAAGGAAAAAATGAAAAAATTTATTATCATAGCGTTAGCTTTGATTGCGGTTGCAGTTGGAGTTTACATCTTTAAAAACAAATCAGACGAACAAAGCCCTCTTGTGGCCATCTCCGATGCCCTAAGTGGTTCTTCAAAAAGCTCGGTTTTAGAATACGTCCCTGCGGATACCGTATTATTCGTTGGTAGCTTAGAGCCAATGAGCTACGATGAAGCGATGGAAATTAGTCGAAATATGGGCTTTGATTTCTCTAGTTTAATGGCCCTAGTAGATCAAGACGACATGAAACTAGATTCTGATGCGCCTGACGCAGCGAAGCTAGGTGTTGGCTTATACATGGCGTATATTGATGCAATTGCTAAAGATTCACTAAAAACAATAGGAATAAATGAGAAGCTTGACCTTGCATTCTATACTCATGGTGCACTTCCTGTTTATCGTATGGCACTTGATGGCACTTCTACTATGGCAGACATCATTGCTTCTATAGAAAAAGAAAACAACATCACGCCAACCGTTGGCAACATTGATGGCGTTGAGTACCGTGAATACAGCTTCGACAAAATTCATGTCAATGGCGAGAAAAAAGAAGTTCCGTTTTCGTTAGTGGTTTCTACGGCTAACAATCAAGCGGTTATTACTTTCAACACCATGTTGGACGATTCAAAAGACTTAGCTTTAGCATTGGGCGCAACTAAGCCTGCGCAGTCGATTTTAGAGTCAGACACTTTAAATGACCTAGTATCTAAAAATGGTTACTTAGGACATAGCTTATTCTTTATGGATAACTTGGGCGCAGTTAAAGGTTTAACTAAACCAAGCAGCAATAGTTTTGGTCAAATGTTGCAAGATTTAACTGCAGCTTACGGTAAAGCAGATGCCTTGGCTGAATTGCAAACTCCTGCTTGCCACACTGAATACACGGCTTTAGCAGCGAACTGGCCTACCCTTTCTGCGGGTTATACTGAGCTAGGTGCAAAATCGGCTAAGTACAAAATGTTGCTTGAAGGCACTAACACTGAGCTGTTAGATACTTTACAAAAGTTACAAGGTCACTTGTCACCTGCGCTAGATAACAGCGACTACCTATTCAGCTTTGGTATGGGTATGAACATGGCAGAAATGACTGGTGTTGTTACTGATGTTTGGAAGCGTTTAACTAAAGAACCATTTAACTGTGAGCCTTTGGCTGAAATGCAAGCTCAGTTGAAACAAACTAACCCAATGCAGTTAAGTTTGATGACAGGTATGTTAGGTGGCATCCGTGGCTTAGGTTTCGCAGTGACTGATATGGATTTTGAAGGCTTACAACAAGCTCAAAACAACCCTATGGCAGTTGCTGACTCTTTGAGTATGTTTGTAACGGTTACAGCTGACAACCCAATGTCATTATTGCAGTTGGCGGGTATGCAAATGCCAAGCCTAGCAAGTTTCGAGCTTGAAGACGGCGGCGAATCTAAAAACTTACCATTGCCACTGCCAGTAGAAGTTAAAGGCACTTTGCGTGGTCATGACTTGGTCATTTCTTTTGGTGACACTGCCAACACTATGGCAAGCAAGTTGAAATCAAATGACTCGATGGAAGCAAATGGTTTAATGAGCTTCAATATGGATATGGGCGCTTACTTCGGCATGATCGATAAATTCGCTCAGATGGATGAAAATAAAGACAAACTAAACGAGCTAACTGAAGATCAAAAGAAGTTGTTCGAAATGTTTAAAAACGTTAAGGGCAAAGTCAGTGAAAAAGTAAACTTCACTAATCAAGGCTTTGCAGTTGATGTTGAAATGACGGTTGAATAAGAAGTTTTTATTTCCAACCTCATATCTATAAAAAGGCGCCAATTGGCGCCTTTTTTATTTGTCTCCATCGGTAAAATAATCTACATTGAATTCATGGTCATTACAGGAAGTTTATTATGAGCAAAGAAATCGTCAAAAAGTACGTTAGCGATGAACTCACCATTGTTTGGAAGCCGCACAAGTGCATTCACGCTGGGGTTTGTGTAAAAACCTTGCCGCAAGTGTATGATCCCAAAGCCAAACCTTGGATCACCATGGAAAAAGCCAGCACCGAAGTGTTAAAAGCGCAAATTGACCTGTGCCCTTCTGCTGCTTTAAGTTATGAAGAACCAGCAGATAAAGAATCAAGCCAAGCAGAGGGTAGCAACTCAGTTCAAGTAGAAATTATGGAAAATGGCCCTTTGCTGATCCATGGACACCTGGTGATTTCCAGCAAAGATCTCAAATCAGAATCTAAAAACAGCAAAACCGCCTTTTGCCGCTGTGGCCACTCACAAAACAAGCCTTATTGTGATGGTAATCACGTCAAGAAAGGTTTTGAAGGCTGAGCAGGATAACTCAGCCTAATAAGCTAAAAACGATTAAGCCGCTTTTATTTGCAATACTTTTAATGCCTGCTCGATATCTTCGATAATATCGTCAACGTGCTCAAGGCCTACTGAGATTCGAATTAGCGTTTCGCTAATGCCCGCCGCGGCTCTTTCTTCAGGTGTGTATGGCGAATGAGTCATAGAAGCTGGATGTTGAATCAAAGTTTCAGCATCGCCTAAACTGACTGCAATATGGCACATTTTTAACTGGTTCATAAAGCGCACCGCATCTTCGAATGCGCCATCAATTTCAAAAGCAATCACACCACCAGCACGCTTCATTTGTGTACCAACCAAATGATTGGCAGGATGATGCTTTAGGCCAGGATAATAAACGGATTTAACACCTGCATGCGCATCTAAATAGTCCGCTACTTTTTCTGCGTTATCACAATGACGTTCAACACGAACCGAAAGCGTTTTTAAACCGCGTGAAATCAACCAAGCATCATTCGGGCTCATAACCGCGCCCATATCTTTAAGCGTGGTCATTTTAATATTTTCAATTTGCTCAGCACTGCCACAACAAATACCAGCCACCACATCGCCATGACCATTTAAATATTTTGTAGCGCTATGAATAATTAAATCCATGCCATAGTCAGTCGGCTGCTGTAGTACTGGCGACATAAAAGTATTATCAATGACCGTCAGTACTTGGTGTTTTTTGGCAATACGCTTAATTTCATTTAAATCTGCACAAACCAAATTCGGGTTAATTGGCGTTTCAAAGAAAATCAACTTAGTGTTTTCTTGAATAGCTGCTTCTACTGCTGCGTAATTAGTGATATCCACGAAAGTCGCTTCAATCCCTAGCTCGGCAAATTTGTGATTAATTAAAGCGAATGAACAACCGTATAACGCCGCTGAAGCCACAAGGTGATCGCCTTTTTTGAGGTTGGCTAACAAGGTCGCTGATACAGCACCCATGCCAGAACCAAAAGCCGCTGCTGCTTCAGTATTTTCTAAAGCCGCCATGCGCTGCTCAAGCTCCATTACAGTTGGATTGCCTAAGCGCGAATAAATAAAGCCACCTTCTTCACCAGCAAAACGATTAGCGCCTTGCTGAACGCTATCAAAAACGAATGTAGACGTTTGGTGAATTGGTGTGGCTAATGAACCAAAAGTAGGATCGCCCACGCGACCTGCGTGGATTGCTTTAGTTTCTAAATGCTTAAATGTTTTATTCGACATACGGCTTCTCGTTAAAAGTTTATGCTTAAACCTCGATAGCCGTCGTGGCCTTTACCTCCTTCAACACTAAGCAGGTGTGAATTTTGGCAACCCCTTCCAATGGGATCAGTTTTCGCGAATTAAATTGCTCCAAAGCTCGGGTATTTTCCACCGCCACTTTGAGTAAATAATCGTATTCACCCGTCACGTTATGGCATTCTAAAACCTCCGGCCATGACATAATGGTTTCTAAAATGGATTGGATCTGCTCATGCTTATGCAACTCAAGACTCAGCTCGATGAAACACAGGTTGTCATAGCCCATTTTATTTCTATCGAGCAGCGCCACATAGCTTCGAATGTAGCCCTCTTGCTCGAGTCGTTTAACCCGGCTATGGGTCGCTGGAGCTGATAAGTGGATTTTTTTGGCTAACTCAGCATTGCTGATCCGTCCTTCACGCTGCAAAATTGCTAGCAGCTTGCGATCCACTGAATCCAAATCATTTGTTGCAGAAGATTTTAGCATTGAAACACCAATTCAATTAATAATATTAACCATTGTAACCGTAAAAACATATTTTATAAATATAATTGCAATTTATCCTGCTTTTATTCCGATCCAGCAATTCGAAACATTTGTTTACCGAATATTATTAAGCTAATCACTTCTGGTCTGACCAAGATTTAGTTACACTAAACCTTATAACTAATTGTTTATTCATAATAATTAATGGCTGAAGCAGTAATATTAATCCATGGGTTGGGTAGAACTCACTGGTCGCTGAAAAGACTGGAAAAGCGCTTACAAAAACAAGGCTTTGTAACCTATAACCAATCCTACCCTTCGACTAAACAAAAGGTCAGCCGCTCAGCGGAAGATTACATTAGCAATGCTTTAAACAGCATTGATGCCAAGCAGTTCGATAAAGTTCATTTCGTTACTCACTCGCTTGGCGGGATCTTGGTGCGATATTATTTATCCAATCACCATATTGAGAATCTAGGGCGGATCTTGATGCTAGCACCACCTAATCATGGCAGCGAAGTGGCCGATAAATTTAAAGATAAATGGTGGTACAAAATGGCCACAGGTCCCACAGGGCAACAACTGACTGAATCGAGCCCCTTATATGAGCAGCTGGAGCCTCTAGACACGGATGTTGGGATCATCATAGGTAACCGCTCATCAGATCCTTGGTTTAACCATTTATTCGATGGCGAACACGACGGTAAGGTTTCAGTTGCCAGCGCTAAACTAAAAGAAGATCATCAACTTCAAGTTGTCAATTGTGGGCATACTTTGTTAATGGAAAGCAATGCGGTGATGGAGTTAATTATCAAGTTTTTAAAATCTGGAGAATTAAAAAAGGCTTCCTAAGAAGCCTTTAAATTTACGAATAGATTCTACTTTTCGTCTTTTTTATCATCCAACTTTTTTTCATGTTCCAAATCATACTTAGGTGGTTTTCCGCCCTTACCTTTTAAGTAATGATCCATCCAGCGCATAAGGCGCATCGAATAATCTAACTGAGCTGCAGCTTTACGATTGCCATGACCTTCACCTGGGTATAACACTAAACGTACTGGCGCTTGATCGATGGTTTTTAAATAGCGATAAAGCTCCATAGATTGCGAAGGATGAACTCGCGTATCGTTTTCACCATGCATTATCAATAATGGCGTTTTAGCGTTTTTCACATGGAAAATTGGGCTACGCTCAAGCATCCACTGATAATCATCCCAAGGCCAAGCACGCGCGTGAACCGCATGCATTTCGTTTGGAATATCAGTAGTACCAAACTTTGATAGTTGGTTAGAAATGCCTACAAACATCACACCAGCGGCATAATGCTCAGACAATGCCGTTGCCGACCAAGCAGTAGCAAAACCACCATAAGAGCCGCCGGTAATGCCTACTTTCTCTACATCCACCAAACCTTTTTTCACTAAGGCATTTTTGCCGTCAACGATGTCGGTAAATTCTGGATCAGCATAAGCGTGCTGATCAGCTCGGGCAAACTCATCACCGCGACCAGTAGAACCACGATAGTTAGGAATAAAGGATACGTAGCCATTAGCTGCAGCTACTTGAATTGGATCGGCATAACGGGTATTCCAACCATTTGAGCGGTGCGCTTCTGGACCACCGTGGACAAAGGCAATCATCGGATACTTTCTGCCTTTTTTATAGTCTACTGGGTAAACCAAAATGCCTTGCAAATCCAAACCGTCTTGCGCACGATAGTTAAACACTTCCTGTTGACCAAACTCTAGATCCTTAAACCAAGGATTCGAATCAGTCAGGCGCTTATCCATCAAGTAAACTTCGTTAGGATGGATAGCCGCATTGGTCTTCAGTGCTAACTGGCCATTAGCAGCCAATGACATTGAAACCTGAATTCCTTTACCGTAAGGAACTAAAGTTGTATTCACAGTGCCATCCGACTTGATTACACGCGATTCGGCATCTTTATGCTCAATGTAATAAACATCATTACCAAGCCAAGCTAAATCCATCACATGGCTATCTTTGTTGTTCTTGCGCTTAGCAATTTTGCCATTGCGTGCGTTAGCAACAAACAAAGCACCCGCAGTCGGATCGTTGTAGTCATTAGCGCCAAGGAATGCCACTAACTTACCATCAGTTGACCAAATCGCTTTGCCTTGTTTACCAGAAGTTTTAAAGCTAGTCTTGACTCTTCCTTTTAAATCAATAACTTGCAATGACTTCTTCATCAACACATCATCAATTAAAGAGGTTGGTGACGATTGCACTAGTAGCTCATCTTTCACAGGACTAAACAAAGCGCTCACGATGTGATCATCAAATTTGATTTTTTCAGCTTTTGGCTCGTCTTTAGTAAGATCCGCCAACCACAAATGATTGGTTTGAATATCTTCTTCGTAGACTTTAGCCTTAAAACCTTTCTTAGTTAGCTTCTCAAGGTGCTTAGGTTTTTTCTCTTTGGCAATAAAGACAGCTTTGCTACCGTCATGGTTAACACTATAAGAACCAATGCCATTTTCATAAGATAAGATTTTTTGTGACTCGCCACCATCAATTGGAATGGCGTATAAAGCAGCTTTTTTATCGTCATTACGCTTAGCGGTATAGTAGATTTTTCTTGAGTCATGAGACCAAGTGACACCGCCAATATTGACCTTACCTGTGATAAATGGACGAGGCTGCGCGCCATCTGCAGTCGAAACGATGTAAAGCTCCGCCCAAGCGGTGCCATCTTCATCTTTGTAAGGTGTCCTGGGCTTAGATTTTGTAAAGGCCACCCACTGTCCATCTGGCGAAATTTTCATAGCACCAACGGAGCTAACTTTACTGATATCCTCTAAAGTCATGCCTTCCTTTGCTATTGCGCTCGATACGCTTATTGCCAGAAAAGCAATAAATATCAATACTTTATTCATTAATATACTCAAATTATTATTTGTGGACGGTTAGGATAATAAAATTAGTATGTAAGTTCCAGTTTTGCGACCGACTACAAGAAGACTTTAAGCTGTTAAAAGTGTAATGGTTTGTTACATTTGACCAATAGCCTGCAATATAAGATTTGCTAAAGTATTACTGGGCTTGAGGTGCTTGCCATTCAAAGCCCAATTCTCAAAATACCTCCTTCTCATTTTGAGAGTGTTGAAGACTCCCTCGCTTAACCGCAGGGAGTCTTTTTTATGACAGATCGTTCAGTCCATGCCCATCTTATAGTAAACTGTCGCCTAATTTTGAAGCCGATTGAAAAGCTATAGCCAAAAGCATGAGCAGCAAAGACACTATTTATTCCGATCAGCAAGATTCCGTTAAAGCCTTTGAGTTTGATCAAAAAGTGGTGGAAGTCTTTCCTGATATGATCGAGCGCTCAGTGCCCGGTTATAAAACTATTATTCAAGGCATCGGCGAAATTGCGCAGAAATTCATCCAGCTGGAAAGCAATGTTTACGATCTAGGCTGCTCATTGGGCGCGGCATCTTTTGCTATTCGACAAAAGGTACCTGAGCCGAGCTGCAAAATCATCGCAGTTGATAACTCGCAAGCTATGGTAGAGCGATGTCGTCTTATACAGTCTAGCTATAGTTTTGAGATGCCGATTGAGGTGGTTGAAGCCGATATCAATAAAATTGATATGGAAAACGCTAGTTTGGTGGTGTTGAATTTTACTTTGCAGTTTTTACCCACCGAGCAAAGACAGCAACTGATTGATAAAATATATCAAGCCTTAAAACCTGGCGGCGCTTTGGTGCTTTCCGAAAAGCTACAAATGCAGCATGAGCCGCTGGATGAAACCATAATTGAATTGCATCATCAGTTTAAAAAACGTAATGGTTATAGCGATATGGAGATCGCCCAAAAACGCGCTGCACTTGAAAATGTCTTAATTCCCGACCAAAGGCAACAGCACTTTGAGCGTTTTGCCAAAGCAGGCTTTACGCAATTCGACAGCTGGTTTCAGCACTATAATTTCAGCTCCTTTTTAGCAGTAAAATAATAGCCATAAATATGTTTGATATTCATCAGTTTTTAGAACCGACTTATCAGGCCATAGCCAATTCGCGTCTGCATCCCTGGTTAAATCGTTTCAAAGAAGGCATCGATGCGCGCATGAGCGATTATACTCATGGAAAAATTGATGAATGGGCGACTTATTTAAAAGAGCTGCCAAACATTACCCCAAAAGCAATCGATTTGGTTAGCTCGGTTAGCATTGGTAAGCAAGAGCAACTTGCTGAAGTAGCGCAAAACCAACTTAACCAAACTTTAAAAAAGTTTCATCCATGGCGCAAAGGTCCTTTTCATTTGTTCGGTACTCATATCGATACTGAATGGCGTTCCGATTGGAAGTGGGACCGATTAAAAGATCATATTTCACCACTAGAAAATAAAGTCGTATTAGATGTGGGTTGTGGTAATGGCTATCACTGTTGGCGCATGGCGGCGCAAAATCCAAAGCTGGTTTTAGGAATAGACCCTTCACAATTGTTCTTAATGCAATTTGCCATTATGAAACAATACTTACCCGAAATACCGGTGCACTTTTTGCCGATCGGTATCGAGTATTTGCCCGACGAAATTCCCAAGCAAGGCTTTGATACAATTTTTTCTATGGGTGTTTTGTACCACCGCCGCTCGCCTATCGATCATATTAATCACCTTAAAAAATTATTAAAGCATGGTGGTGAGCTGGTTTTGGAAACACTGGTCATTGATGGCGATGATGTAGCGCACCCTGATCAAGTGTTGATCCCTGATAATCGCTACGCGCAAATGAACAATGTGTGGTTTATTCCTACCACCCAAATGCTGACTAAGTGGATGGAACGTTGTAATTTAGCCGATATTAAAGTTGCGGATATCAATCAAACCTCAATAGAAGAACAAAGAGCCACCGATTGGATGAGCTTCCAATCATTAAACGATTATCTCGATCCGAGTGATAGCAATAAAACCATTGAAGGTTATCCAGCCCCCAAACGTGCCATTATGATCGCGAAAAGGAAATAAGCGTGTCCGAACAAATGTCAGAGAAAAGCTACCATATAGTGCCCTTCTGTCCCCAGCCTGTGCAGATCATCAAACCCAATAAAAATTTTTTAATGGTCAATAAACCTGCTGGACTACTAACCATTCCGGGAAGGCATGAAGAAAATAAAGATTGCCTCATCACACGTTTGCAATCTCACCATAAATCGCAAACCGCGACTGTTGTGCATCGCTTGGATATGGCGACGTCTGGAATTATGGTGGTGGCATTAACTAAAGCGGCGCACAGAGACATCAGCAAACAGTTTGAGTTAAGGCAAACTGATAAGCATTATATTGCCGTTGTTGATGGTATTGTTGATCAGGACTCAGGCATAATCGACAAGCCGATGATCGCCGATTGGCCTAACCGTCCGAAACAAAAAATTTGTTATCAAGATGGCAAAAAAGCCATTACTGAATGGCAAGTTATTGATAGAGATGAAATCAATAACCGAACACGACTAAAGCTCAAACCCATTACAGGTCGCAGCCATCAATTAAGGCTGCACTGTCTCGAACTTGGTCACCCTATCTTAGGCTGCCATTTATACCAGCTAAACGGCTCAGAAAATAAAGCTAACAGACTTTTGCTGCACGCAGAACAATTGACAATTCAAGATCCCAAGTCAGGTAAAGCAATTACCTCCATTGCCCCTTGCCCATTTTAGGATTATTACTTGATAAGCCCTAAAGGAATTGCCACAATACGCGCGATTTAATTTCAGATGCACTTGTAGCTGGGTCTGCCCCATTGGGCACACTTGGATAGAGGCGCAAAATAAATAAGCACCTGTAGCTCACTTGGATAGAGCGCGGCCCTCCGGAGGCCGAGGTAGCAGGTTCGACTCCTGCCAGGTGCGCCAGAACCGTCTAGATAAATACTGTTAACGACAGTAATCGAATAGAAGTATCGATATGAAAAAAATAGAGAACACCTTTGAAAAAGGCATTTTTATCAGCCGCTGGTTACTAGCTCCTTTTTTTGTAGGGCTGATTGTCGGCATCATTGTTTTGCTCACAACCTTTGGCAAAGAACTTTGGCATCTGATCACCCACTTCTCTGAGCTCAACGAGATAGATACTATTCTCGGTATCTTGGCATTAGTGGACATGACGCTTTTGGCCAATTTATTAATCATCATCATTTTCAGTGGTTATGAGAGCTTTGTTTCGAAAATTGATGCGGCTGAGCATGAAGATAGACCTGGCTGGATGGGGAAAGTAGGCTTTTCAACGCTAAAAGTTAAATTGATCAGCTCGATTGTGGCCATTTCGGCTATCGATCTATTAAGAACCTATATGCAAATTGAGGCTGGCGAAGATTACTCCATCGTATGGCCTAAACTTGCGATCCATTCAGTATTTGTGGTTTCGGGTTTGTTGTTTGCGATTATGGACTATTTGACCAGCAAAAGTGGTAACAACCATTAGTAACGCAAACTATTAAAGCAAAAAAAACCGCCAATAGGCGGTTTTTTATTAAGAGTTCAGCTTTACTCTTCAACCACTGGTGCGTCTGCAGCGTTTTTCATCACTGACTTGATGCCATTGTTACGACCACTTTCAGACTTGTACATTTGGCTTTTACCAATTTGTTGGCCATTAGAAGCATTCAAACCCCAGTAAAAACGACCATCTTTTGCAGTTTTCTTTTCGAAATTTGCTTCATCTTGCGAGTTTTTACGCACAGACTCGATACCATTGTCACAACCTGAGCGTGAAGAATAACCTTGTGATTGCATGATCACTTCGCCATTTCCTGCTTTTAATACGAAATAATCTTTTCCATCTTTTCCTTTTGAAACTACAAATTTACCAGCCATTGTTGTTACCTCTAAATTGTTTATAGTCAAGCTGCTACCAGCCCCATAGCAAAATACTCACTTATTTTGCCTAAAAATTCAAGTGAGATTGCCCATTTTTAACCGATTATTCACTTTTTTACAATTTCGCTAAGCTTATGAATTTATTTCACATTTTACTGATCTTTTACATTTGAGGGATTTAGATCTATGATGAGAGTGCTACTATTTTATGGTCTCATTTAATTACATGGATATTCGAAGGAGGACAACCATGAAAAAACTCCCACTAGCCATTGCTATTGCTAGCTCACTAGCTATCTTAGGCGGCTGTGCATCTCAACAATCAAGCCCTGTTAGCAGCGATGATTCAGCTCGTTTACAAGCTGAATTAGACCGTGTTAATGCAGAAAAAGCTCGACTAGAACGTGAAGCTGCAGAAGCCGATCGTTTACGTCGTGAATTAGCTGCGGCACAATCTGGTTCTAGCCAACCAGCTTACACTGCTTCTGGCGATTTGTTACCACCTAACGCTCAACCAGGTGAGTGTTACTCGCGTGTATTAGTTCCAGCAGTATATGAATCTTCTACTGAGCAAGTATTGGCTAAAGCTGCTTCTGAGCGTGTTGAAGTAATTCCTGCACAATACGAGATGGCTGAAGAAACGGTATTAGTTCAAGAAGAATCTACTCGCCTTGAAGTAATCCCCGCAACTTATAGAACTGTAACTGAAGAAATTATGGTTGAGCCAGAGAAAACCATTTTACGCGAAGTTCCAGCACAATACGGTACTGAAACTGAACAAATCTTGGTTAAACCAGCTTACACCACTTGGAAGAAAGGTCGCGGTCCAATCGAAAAAGTAGACGCTTCTACTGGTGAGATCATGTGTTTGGTTGAAGTTCCTGCTGAATACCGCACGGTAACTAAGCGCGTAGTAACTCAACCAGCGTCAACTGTACAAGACGTCATTCCTGCGGTTTACAAGACGGTTACTCGTACTGTAATTGATACTCCTGCTTCAACTCGTGAAGTTGTGATCCCTGCTAAATACGACACGGTTAAAGTTCGTAAATTAGTAAGCCCAGCTGAAGAGCGTCGTATTGCAATCCCAGAAGAGTACACAACTGTATCAAAAAGCAAGTTAGTGTCAGACTCTTTCCTAGAGTGGAGACCAATTCTTTGTGAAACTAACACTACTCCTGGTTTAATCTCTCGTCTACAACGTGCTTTGAATGAAGCAGGTTATGATGCGGGCTCAGTTGATGGCGTTTTAGGTGCAGGTACAATGCGCGCCGTAAACAAATATCAATTGGATAACGGTTTGGCTTCTGGTCAATTAACCATTGCCACACTAGAAAAGTTAGGCGTTGAGCTATAATCAAAACTAACGATTCGACTTAAAAGAAGCCCTGCGGGGCTTCTTTTTTTATTTCAGTTTTATAAAACCACCATGAAAACTAAATCAAAAATAATCCAGATTGCTATTCTGCTAGTGTTGGCTGCTCTTTATTGGTATTTTAACCAAAACCAAGCGCCGCAAAACTTACCATCGAGCCAAGATGCACTTTTGCAAGATTACTACCACAACCAAATATCTAAAAAAATGCTCAAGCTATCTGGTGTTACCATCAAATTACTTGCCGATGATCTTAAAGAACCTCGGCATCAGAAATTTATTCTTCGCTTAGCGAACGATATGACCGTACTGGTTACTCATAATATCGATCTAGCGCCACGCATTAACAGTCTTAATGAAGGTGACTTAGTCGAAATTTATGGCCAATACGAATGGAAC
Source organism: Gammaproteobacteria bacterium (assembly GCA_013372875.1). The sequence continues at coordinate 14,440 of JABXIW010000017.1, forward strand.
GATCGTGGCGGCCTTATTCACTGGACACATCACGACCCCAAAGGACGACGCCAAGGCGGATGGATTATTCATAATGGGAAAAAGTATGAATAAACTTATCGCGATCACCCTATTAATTGGCTTTGTCGCTGGACTATCGCTCTTTATTTTTGGCCGCTCCATTTGGTATCCCTATTGGGTAAAAATAAAGGGCAAAACCACCGTATCAGAAGTCATTAGTCAAATTGGCCCAAAACACCAATCCTATATTAATACACTGCTGACCATAGACAATAACAAAATTGCACCAGAAAAATTAGCCTTTCTTGCTTTTAAAGACACTAAAAAGCTGGAGCTATGGGCGTTAGAAAATCACCAATGGCAATTTCTAAAAAGCTACCCAATTCTTAAAACCAGTGGCGTACTTGGCCCCAAACTTCGAGAAGGCGATCGCCAAGTTCCGGAAGGAATCTATAACATTATTGGCTTTAACCCCAATAGTTCTTATCACTTATCCATGAAGATAAATTACCCCAATGCTTTTGATTTGGAAAAAGCCAACCTAGAAGGCAGAAATGAACCGGGCACCAATATTTTTATTCACGGAAAACAAGCCTCTATTGGCTGCTTAGCCATGGGGGATGATGTGATTGAGAAATTATTTTTATTAAGCCATCAAATGGGCATTCAAAATATAGAAGTCATTATCGCTCCAACAGATTTTAGAAAAAATCAGTTACCACCATTAAAAGACTTACCAAGTTGGACACCTGAACTTTATGCTATTATTCAGCAGAAACTTGGGCAATTCAAATAAAGTATTAGCCAATTAACTAGCTTTAAGCAAAGGATTTTTGTTTAATATGCGCGGCATAAAGTCTTTTGAAATTAGGAGTTTGCTAGCGCAAATGACTAACTTTCAAAAGACTTTATAACAAAGCAGATTAACAAAAAGGTTAGCTTAAATGTTTACCGCCGGTCCAACCACCTGAGGCTAACACCCTCTCCCCCATCGCCTTTGGTGACTCTTCCAAATCCGTTGCCATTGAATCATTCCAACGATTTAAGAAACCATATAAGCAAACAACACCTAAGATTTCGACAATCTGATTTTCCGTCCAATACTGTTTCATACGATCCACTAACTCTTGATCCACTGCATTGGGAACAGAGCCCGCAGCTAGTGCATAATCAAGCGCTACTCGCTCTGCGTCCGTGAACAAATCGGAAGTTTGGTACTCCCAGATTTGATCGAGCTTTTCCTGGCTAATGCCATGGATTTTTGCGGCAACTAACGAGTGAGCTTCACAATACTGGCAACCCACCGCACGACTGGCAAAATGGGCAATTAATCGTTTAAAACCCAAATGCACTTCACCATCTTTTGGCATTACTGCTTTAGTTAACTCGCCAAAACCTCGAACAATATCCGGACGACGTTGCATGGTCAGTAAGCTGTTAGGAACAAAGCCTAAAATTTCTTCAAAAATTTGAAAGTCTGCGGCTAAATCAGGATGTAAATTTTTATCTAGTGGTTCTAAAAAAGCCATGAAAACTCCTCTTATTCAACTAAAGTGTTATATAAAAATAGTATAAAAAAAGGCTTTCCGAAGAAAGCCTTTGCTCAAAGTCTTACCAGGGGCTAAAGATTAATTTTCTTTATCCTCTACTGGATTAACAATTGCATCGATTGTGCCTTGCGCTAATGGGTGGTAGCCAGGACGAGCCTCGGCATAAACACGCTTAGCAAACTCAGCGCCCTTATCTGACTCCATTAAGTCACGATATAAAGGTACAATTAATTTACGGCGGCCAATCGAAATCAAATAATCTTCTAAACGCTTATCAACAACATCATAATCACGGTTGATAGCTAATTTCAACCATGCATGAGCCACTTCGTTATTGGTCGATGCTGTCAAATTATACGCTTTATCAAGCTCCGCCATTTTTTCAAGACTAATGTCTGCTGGCAGGTTATTGATGAAGTGTAGCCATTCGTGAATTGACCATTCAGCAGTTTCAATATCAGCTAATTCAGTTGTGTTATCAAACCAATCTTGGGTTACCTGATCGATGTTGGTAAAAGCGTCCGACTGCGGGTTAGGCATAAATTCCGGCAACATTGATGCATGTAACCATTCATCCAGTTCCGCTTGGGTCACTTTGCCTGGGTGCTTGCTGATTAAGTGTTTATCTAAGTATTTTTCAAACTCAGGCGTGGTCAAACTTTTGAATGCATGATCGCTAAAATATTGATTCAAGAATGCATCAAACACTTCACGTCCAAAACGTTGCTCTAAGAACACTAAAAACATTTGGCCTTTAGTGTATGGCACGCCTGAGAAAGCATCATCTGGATCGCGACCATTAAGCGTGATATGCAAAATAGTATCGCCTTCAGGCAAGGATTTAACCTGCTCGCGCAAACCTTGAACGCTCAAAGCATTTTCCATATTGGCACGATTTTCATCGAACAACTCTTCCATAATGCGGTTTTCAACATAGGAAGTGAAACCTTCATTCAACCACAAATCACGCCAAGTAGCGTTGGTCACCAAGTTGCCTGACCAAGAGTGTGCTAACTCGTGGGCAATCAAGTTAATCAATGATTTATCGCCAGCGATCACTGTAGGCGTAATAAAAGACAAACGTGGGTTTTCCATACCACCAAATGGGAAGCTCGGCGGCAAAATTAATAAGTCATAACGACCCCATAAATAAGGACCATACATGGCTTCAGTGATATCGATCATCTGCTCAGTATCTTCAAACTCTTTTACCGCAGAGTCTAAATAAGCCAATTCCGAATAAACACCAGTGCGCTCACCCATCGGCTTAAAGTGCAAATCACCGACACCAATAGCAATCAAATATGGTGGGATCGCTTGTGGCATATCGAAATGGTAATCACCATCACGCGGCGTATTTGGCTCGTTAAAGGCGCTCATTACTGCCAGTGATTCTTTTGGCGTGCGAATATTGGCTTTATAAGTAACGCGCACATCTGGCGAATCTTGCACCGGAATAAAGCTTCGCGCGTGAATGGCTTGCGCTTGTGAGAACATGAAAGGCTGTTTTTTACCAGCCGTTTGCTCAGGCGTTAGCCACTGTAAGCCCGAAGCCTCTGGATTCGAATTGTAATAGACACGAACTTTTTCTTCGCCATCTTTTAAAGCTATAGTTAGCTTTGAACCTAGTACCGGATCTTTCTCGGCCAACTCAAACTCAGTCTCAGTTTCATTGCCATCAGCGTCAATCGAAGTCACTTTATCAATGGTTAAATCACGAGTATCCAGCACCAATTCGTTGGCATCTGGCGTTAAACGGTTGAAACTTAAATCAACAAAGCCTTTCAGCTGCTTTTTATCGAACAACACATCCAAGTCTAAATCTAAATGCGTTAGGACCACCTCATCTTTATTGGCATAGGAATGCTCGTCCAACAAATAAGATAGATCTTCAACCACTGGCTCAGCAGCCTCTTTTGCCACTTCTACTGTTTCAACGGCTTCTTTAGCGGTAACTTCGGTAGATTTTGGCGACTCTGACTCTTGACAGGCCATTAATAAGCTCACCAAAGCGAGCGGAATGGCCTTTTTCAAAACTGATTTTTTCATAGCTTTTCTTTTGATTATGTCGTAAATAGCGGACTATTAGAGCATATTTTGCATCACAACAAAAGCCACCACAAGCACAATTGGTTGCTTGCTAATTTTGATTTCAGCTGCCAAAATAAGTCACGAGGTATCCTAATGAAATCATATAGTTACGAAAAGAAATTAAATACTTTTCCAATTCGAAATAACTTTAAAATTCGTGGCGAAAACATGACCAGAGTCGAAGTTTTCACCGATGCGGCATTCGCTTTTGCCATTACCTTATTGGTCTTCTCACAAGATGGGCTGCCTAGCAGTTTCGATGAGTTCATTCTGCTGCTTAAAGACATACCCGCTTTTGCCACCAGCTTTGCCCAATTGGCTTTTTTTTGGTTTGCGCATCGCGTCTGGAGCCAACGTTATGGCATGGAAGATCTAAAAACCGTATTTATCAGTTGTTTATTGGTTTTCACGGTAATGGTGTTTGTCGTGCCGCTTAAAATTAGTTACAGCACTTTTTTAAGTTTCATTACTAATGGCTATTTACCCAGCCCAATGGAATTTAATCTGGAAACCTTGCAGGTATTGTTTATTGTATTTCATATCGCATTTCTTTCTATGTGCCTGATTATTTTATGGCTCTATAGACATGCTTTGAGTAATCAGGCTACATTGATGCTTGATGAAGTGGAGTTATTTGAAACGAAATCCCATAAAATTGCTTGGATAATCATGAGCATAACCAGCGCCACAGGTTTGATTTTAACACTCATATTACCGCTAAATTTAAGCCCATTCGGCAGCATGGTTTATGCTACCCTTGGCATTAGTATGAGCTGGAATACCATCAAGCGAGATAAGCAAAAGGCGTTGTTGATAAAGAAACTTAACCAGACCACGGAACATAAAGGAAACTAATATGCCATCAAAAGGTAGCGGAGATTTTGAACGCGGATACATCATCCCAATCGGTGGCTGTGAAAACTGGATCAGCCCAGAGGTATGTGAAAAAATGCGCAGCATTTGTTTAAGTTCTAATGCTAACGCATTGATTTTAAACGTTTCTGAACAAGATTTAGAGCATCACATTGAAGCCGTCCTCACGGATAATGGCTTTACAGAAAGCCCAGCAATTAACATCAAAAACCGTCAAGATGCGCAAAATCCCGAAATACTAGCGCGCATGGCCAATGTGGACTTATTGATTATCGCTGGCGAGCGCCCTTTACAAATATCAACCTTGATTGGCGGCACTCCAATTGCCAAACAAATTCGCAAGCTAAACGCCGATGGCGTACACATTGTCGGCACTTATGGCGCAGCAACCATTTTAAGCGAGCACATGATCGCAGGTGGTCAAGAAGGCACAACACCGACCCAAAATGGCGTAACAATGGCGCCAGGATTGGGATTAACTAATCGCTTTATGGTGGATTATCATTTCGAGCAACAAGGCCGTTTAGGTCGGTTATTAACCGCCCTTTCTTACAACCCTTTTACTTTAGGCATTGGGATTGACGATGGAACAGCTCTTTTTATCAGCCCAAACGATGAATTAGTGGTTTTTGGGACGGGTGCCGCAACATTGATCGACCCAAGTAATCTACAATACTCGTCCATGGGCTCAGCAGGAAGCGGCGATCCCATCTCACTATTTGGTTTGCAAATGCACATTTTAGCGCAAGGAGCACGATTTACTTGCGAACAAAAAGCCTATGATGAGCATTGGGCTTAATTTTTTAGTTTTACTTTTTATGTAGTAATTTTTTAAGTAATTAGTTTATGGGGTATTGTATTTAATGACGTTCAAGAAACATTCGTTCACTTTAAACCGCGCCTTAAAGTCCTTTGCGACTGTCGCCGCTTCGGTATTAATCCTTTCAGCTTGTAAAACCGCCCCAGTGCAAGAACCTGTAAAAGTTGCTCCGCCGCCCCCACCAAAGCCAGTAAAAACCTATAAAACCGTTAATATTGGCACTAATAACTATATGACACTGCCGAGTAACTGGAATCTTAAATCTGGTTTTATGCCTAAAGGCTATGTTCGTTATACGGTTAAGGGTAAAGGCGTGCACATGGTAATTACAGGCTTTCAATCGGCTAAAAGTAAATTTTCTAGTGGTCTAAACCGCAAAGAGTTGGATTCAAAGACTTTACTTTATTGGTCATCGGCTTCGAATCGTCAAAAAACCTATTTGCCATTAACTAACCACCATAGAATTGGCGAGTATGTGCAATACCATTGCAAAACAGGCACTAAATGCTATCAAGTTTTTCCGCTATCTAGCTGGAGCTCAGTGATCGTTTCTGAATTCCAAGCAGGTGATATGAAATACAACATCACCGCAGGCGTCAATGGTCTCAACAGCGTTGCCGCACAAGACGTGATCAAAGGCTTGATCAGTATTGAACCTCAGTAAATTACTTGTGTGAGGCAAAAGCTCATATGAGCCAATACTGAGACTGTCCGTCATTCCCGCGAAAGCGGGAATCTATCTTAAAGTGATGGTATAGATCTTCGAATGGATTCCCGCTTTCGCGGGAATGACATGAATAATTAGACTAGACTCTGCAGGGATCAGCAGTGTTATTTTGATTGATTGCTAAAGTGTTCGTTAACAACAGCCTCTAAAAGTTTTGATGCGCTCTCTGAATCTTCTGCTGACTCGAAAATAAAAACCAGCTCCTCACTGTCATTCTTTACTTCAAAAGCAATATCATTCTTAGCCAGAACCTCTTTCCAAGCAGGAATAAACATTGGGTTTGGCCTATGAGTATACATTTCTTCGTAAATACCAAAGCCCTGCAGGTATTCTGGCTCATTGATAATTGCCACGACTTTATCAGCGTCACTTTCACTAATGACTAAGACGCGCCCCGATTTTTCTGCAAAACTAATACCGTTCTTAGCCAAGAGTTCTTTCAATAGGCCTATATCCATGGACTGATCAACAGTAAAGTCAAAGGTCGGCTGTTCCAGCTTAGAGCAACCAATAATAAAAAATAAACCTATTGCTAAAAGCAGCCTCATTTAACTATTCGCTTCTCGTTCCACGATAAACTCAAGCGCTTTATTGATGCGTCTTAGTACTGCATCTTTACCTATCCATTCTAAGGTAACGCCCAAATCAGGCGACATGCCAGCGCCAGTAATGGCCACCCGCAGTGGCATCCCGACTTTACCCATGCCAAGCTCTAATTCTTCTGCAGTCTGGCTCACTAAGCCATGTAGAGTATCAGCCTTCCAATTATCTTCTGCCGCGAGTTTTTCCTTGGCTAGTTCCAAAGGCTGACGCGCAACTGGGCGTAAATGTTTTTTCGCCGCATTAGCATCAAACTCTTGATAATCTTGGTAGAAATAACGAATGGCTGAGGCCAGTTCTTTTAAAGTCTTAACTCGCTCCGCCATTTCAGGGATGAGTAACTTCACATCAACGCCAGCTGAAACATCCAAGCCCTGCTGATCTAAATGCCATTGCAAATGCTCCGCTACCTCTTCGGCAGGCAAAGACTTCATATATTGCTGATTGAGCCAATTGAGCTTATCCGTATTAAAAGCCGAAGGCGCGCGATTAACGTCTTTCAGATCAAACAACTCAATCATTTCCTCGCGCGAGAAAACTTCTTGATCGCCATGTGACCAGCCCAATCGAACCAGGTAATTCAACAATGCCTGTGGCAAATAACCTTCATCGCGGTACTGCATCACACTCACTGCACCATGACGCTTGGATAAACGCTTACCATCATCACCTAAAATCATCGGAACGTGAGCAAATAATGGCTGCTTGCCACCAACAGCTGTGATCATATTGATCTGACGAGGCGTGTTATTTACGTGATCGTCACCACGAATAACATGGCTAATGCCCATATCTAAATCGTCAACCACCACGGTAAAGTTGTAAGTTGGAGTGCCGTCAGTACGGGCAATAATTAAGTCATCTAACTCACTATTGTTTACGGAAATTTCGCCTTTGATCAAATCATCAAACACCACAGCCCCGTCGAGTGGGTTCTTGAAGCGGATCACGTGCGGTTTCGACAAATCCTGCTCATCTTCGGTCAAATTACGGCAATGACCGTCATAACCAATATTTTCTTTATTGGCCATTTGCTTTTCACGGAGCTCGTCTAAGCGCTCTTTTGAACAATAGCAGCGATAGGCCTTACCATCGGCTAACAATTGATCACGAACTTCAGCATAACGATCAAAACGATGAGTTTGATAGAAAGGTCCTTCATCATGCTCAAGCCCTAACCACTCCATACCGTCTAAAATCGCTTGCACCGACTCATCGGTAGAACGCTCGCGATCGGTATCCTCAATCCTCAAAACGAATTTACCTTCTGTTTTCTTGGCATATAACCAGCAATAAAGTGCCGTTCTGGCACCGCCAACGTGTAAATAGCCAGTAGGACTAGGAGCAAAGCGAGTTTTAACCGTCATAATACTTAATTTGTGTTGGAATTCGTAAAGTGGCGCTATTTTAACAAGGTGATTTTTATTACTAAAGCAGTATCTGGCTTATTCTGAAAATAATTTTCAACAAATGCTTGACCATTTAAATAAGCCGCCTTAAAATGCGCGCCGTTCTGTTGAGAAGCATCTCAATAAAACATCTGGGTGGTTAGCTCAGTTGGGAGAGCATCGCCCTTACAAGGCGAGGGTCACTGGTTCGAGCCCAGTACCACCCACCAAGATTCTTAGTCATTCATTTGACAGTTAGAATCAGTCTTTTAAGTGA
>JABXIW010000303.1 GCA_013372875.1 Gammaproteobacteria bacterium
ACATTGATATAAGGATCAAGCTTTAACAAAGTCACTTTTAAACCGCGAGACTCCAAAAGCGCCGCCATAGAAGCAGCTGCAATCCCCTTACCTAATGACGAGACTACCCCGCCAGTCACAAAAACATACTTGGTCATAAGCCTAATTCAACCGATTATCGTTAAATTTTTTAATACAATAAGAAAACCGCCAAAAACATACGATTAGCCTCAAGGCCTTGTTATTAGCGGGTTTCACGAATTCTGTTATAGCAATTTGGCCATAAAATCGCTAGTTGCGCTGGCCAAATGTCATTGAGAAGGATCTTTGAGAAAAGCTTTCTCAGGACGGGAAAATATTATAGCAAAAAGATCGGACGAGTGGCGAGGAGTTTTTGAATAAGGTGACGACAATTGCCACCTTATTCAAGGATACTACTACTTACACTGACTAGGACGAATAGTGGCACTTACTGGCACACCAGCACTACCATCAGCATTTTGCGGTGTATATTGATATTTAACTTCTTCAAAATTCAAAGTGACATTCTCGGTTATTCTAACTTCGCCACCAGAGCCACCGGTGCTAACTGATGATACATAAAGATTTTTAAAATCTAATACAATATAAGCTAAGCGAGATGCCCCCGTGGAGCGTTTAACCGTCAGCTTTGCATTGGGATAAACAAAGCCATCAACATGCCCCATCAATAATTGCGGCGAAGCTAAGTCAGCATATTTGGTTAACGATATATCTTGCACGCAAGTAGAACGACCGTTGGTCGATGAACCCCAAGACCAAGCTAAAACATCAATTTCATCTCTGTGTTCAGCATCTAAACTCTCGCCTTCTACGCCTTCTATTTTCAAGAAGGTATCGTTAGCTGCTAAAGCCGCGTTTTGCAGCACCAACGTAAGAGCCGCTGCGGTTATGAGTTTCTTAAACATATCCCTATTCCTTGGTTAGTGATTAACTTAGAACAAACTACCTTGTTTTTAACTATAAAACCACTGTCATGATTTTTTACGCTGGCTATATTAAAAGGTGTTGCCACTCTTGATGTCGTTGCAAATAACGTACTGTATAAGAACAGATGGGCTTAACTTTTAGGCCCAATTTTTCTATTTCGGTTAAGGTCATTTTCATCAAAACTGAGCCATAGCCTTTGCCGCGAAGCTCTACGGGTACTTGGGTATAGTCTAAGGACAAATAATCGCCATGATGGCTGTATCGCAACAGCGCAAACTGATTAGGCTCTAATTCCACTAAAAACTGCTCTTTATCCGCTTGATGTATAACGCGCGGTAGCTCATTAGTATCGGATGTTTCAGTTATCAATTTATCTGCGTGTTTCTGCCTTAATTTAGTCAGCTTAGGCTCAATGACTATCGAGCAATAGCGATTTTCAGGATTTCGATTGTAATAATCTTGATGATAGGCTTCCGCAGGATAAAACTTATCTAACTCGACCAACTCAGTCACTATGGATTGCTCAAACAAAGGTGCTAATTCTTGAAGGACAGATTCAGCGCTCTGCTTTTGTTCATCAGAATGATACAAAATGATCGAACGGTATTGAGTGCCAATATCCGCACCTTGGCCATCGCGTTGGGTCGGATTATGGCTGGTCATAAAGACTTCCAGCAGATCCTTATAGCTAAGAATATCAGAATTAAAGCTCACTTGAATCACTTCTGCATGGCCAGTTGAACCGCTACAAACGCTGTTATAATTTGGCTCAGAATCATGACCGCCAGCATAACCAGAAATTACTTGCTCCACGCCTTTTAGCTTTTGAATAACCGCTTCCACACACCAAAAACAGCCGCCACCGAATGTTGCCAGTTCTAAACTTTTGTCGCTTTGCTCATTCATCTCAATCGCTCCTTTGCTCGCTGCCAAGCCAGCTCTAATTCCTCTAAAGACGCATCAGCAACCGATTGGTTACGCTCAGCCAATATCAATTCCAATACTCGAAAACGCTGCTCGAATTTACGATTGGACTTTCTCAGTGCCGCTTCGGCATCAAAATCCAAATGGCGCGACAGATTCACCACCGCAAACAGTAAGTCGCCAATTTCTTCTTCGGTATTGGTTCTATCCTGATTAGCAATGGCTTGTTTTAGCTCGACAATTTCTTCTTCAATCTTTTCAATCACACCATCAATGTTCGGCCAGTCAAAACCATGCCGTCCAACTCGCTTTTGAATTTTTTGCGCAATGGAAAGCGCTGGAAAACCTTTGGGCAAATCATCCAGTAAACTTTGATTAGTGGCTTTTTTGGCTTGTCGCTCTTGCTGCTTTTGCTGTTCCCAATTGCGCTTTAACTCCTCATCGGAGTGGTATTTTTGATCGGCAAACACATGCGGATGACGTCTTTCTAATTTATCCGCCATTTTCTGCGCAATGGATTCAAAATCAAAATGTCCTTCCTCTTGACCCATTTGTGCATAAAAAATCACTTGGAATAATAAATCGCCCAGCTCGCCATGCAACTCTTCAAAATCACCCTGCTCAATCGCATCAGCCACTTCGTAGGCTTCTTCTAAAGTATAAGGCACTATGGTTTCAAAGGTTTGCTTGCGATCCCAAGGACAACCCGATTCTGGATCACGCAACTTTTTCATAATCGCCAATAGGCGCTGAGTTTGCACTAATGACTGCTCAGCCACGACGGCGCACCACTTCAAACACATTCGGCAGTTGCTTTAACAAACTAATTATCCGCTGTAAATCTTCCGCCGCGCTTAACTCCACTTCAAGATTAATGGTCACTTGTTCATGGCTTTTACGGGTTGCCATATCGGTGATTGCCGCCTTTTCATTGGATAACACTGTGGTGATATCTTTAAGTAATGCCCGCCGGTCAAAGGCTTGAATGGTCAGGTCCACCGCATAATGATTACCCGATTGCGCTTCCCACTCTACTGGCAAAATTCGCTCCGACTTTTCAGCCAAAGCCTTTTTGGCATGAGTACAGGACTGACTGTGGATCATTATGCCGCGACCTTTGGAAATATAGCCCACAATCGGCTCGCCTGGCACGGGTTTACAACATTTTGCGATGCTGGTTAAGAGATCGCCTACTCCAGAGACCGAGATATCACTCATAGATTTACGCTTGGATTTTTTGCGTAAAGTCGGCGTGATATCAGCTCGCTGCTCGGTTTGCGGTTGCTTAGCTTGGTACAACTCTTTGGCACGATTAATCACTTGGTTAATCCCCAAATCGCCAGTGCCAATTTTGGCAAACATCTCAATTTCAGCCGATAAATGCAGCTTGGCGGCTAATTCAGGATAATTAATGTTGCTAATGTCAGCACGAGAGAGCTCTTTATCCAGCAGCTCTTTACCCGCATTGGCATTGTCTTCTTTATCCAGTTTATTAAACCATTGGCGAATTTTGGATGCGGTACGCGCCGCACCAATATAGCCGTTATAAGGCACCAGCCAATCGCGACTCGGCGCTTCTTCTTTCTTGGTCATGATTTCAATCACATCGCCACTTTGCACCTGATAGGTTAAAGGCACAATGCGGCCACTGACTTTAGCGCCAATACAACGATGGCCCACCGAAGTATGCACTCGATAAGCAAAATCGATAGGTGTAGCACCGTTCGGTAAATCAATCACCTTGCCACCAGGGGTAAAGGCAAACACCCGATCTTCAGAAACCGAGGTTTGGAATTCATCCATCAACTCATCCGGGCTGGCATCGGCCAATTCTGATTGCCACTCCAGTAGCTGACGCATCCAAGCAATCTTTTCATCCACCCCCGCTTTGGCTAGGTTGGCACCTTCTTTATAAGCCCAGTGAGCGGCAATACCTTTTTCTGCTTCTTCGTGCATCTGATAAGTACGGATCTGCACTTCGAGAATTTTACCTTCTGGCCCTAAAACCGCGGTATGAATTGAGCTGTAGCCATTTTCTTTTGGCGTCGCCACATAATCATCAAACTCTTTGGGAATATGTTGCCATTCGCCGTGCACGATACCCAAGGCCCCGTAACAGTCTTGCACCCGATCCACCAAAATACGCACCGCTCGAACATCATAAATCTCCTCAAAGGGTAGATTTTTGCGGCTCATCTTTTTCCAGATGCTGTAGATATGTTTAACTCGACCAGAAACTTCGCCTTTGATCTGCTCATCCTGCAGCTTCTGCCCCAGCAACTCGATCACATCATCGATATACTTTTCTCGCGCTACCCGCTTTTCTTTAAGACTTTTGGCGATAGACAAATAGGTTTCAGGTTCTAAATAACGAAAAGCCAGATCCTCAAGCTCCCACTTGAGCTGACCAATACCTAAACGGTTAGCCAAAGGTGCAAAAATATCTTGAGTTTCTTTAGCGAAAGCTATTTGTAATTCACGACTGGATTTTTTGATATGACGTAAAGAAATAACACGATCCGCAAGTTTGAGCAGTACCACCCGCGCATCGTCCACCATTGCCAGCAACATCTTGCGCAGACTTTCTACTTGTTGCTCATCTTGGCCAGCACCGGTTTGCTGCTGCAAATTTCGAATAGCCTCCATCTGACCCGCACCCTGAACCAGATCGGCAATGGACTTACCCAACTTATCCTTGATGGTTTCAACTTTGTTGGCTCCAGCAATCACGCTCGGCAATAAAATCGCTGCCGTTAAGGTATCCGAATCCGCATTAAAGTGGGTCAAGACTTCCGCCAGCTCTAAGCCCGCAGCCAAAGTATTCAACTTCAAGGTAGGTGTCTTCGACACATTTTTCTGTGCAAGCTCAACCGCCACCGCCATTTTCTGCTTGGCCTTGCTAGTTAATGTCAATTGATTCAGACCGAGCCAAGCCTCAAACTCAAACTCGCCTCGCTCAACCAGCTTAAAAATGTCGTGATCTTTACGCTTCATTGCGCCAACTGCTATCGAATACTTAAAATTATTGAACTGTTTGTTTTAACAAAAAAACTTCGCCATGAACACACCCCTTTTTGCTAAATTGATAACAATATCGACAAAAGAGCTTCCGCTAGTATAAAGTAGCCAAAGAATACTGATCTTATGAAAGAATTAAATTGGGGAATCAACATGGATAGAAAATATCTCGTCACCGCACTGGGCTACGCCATTTTAGGCATGATCTTAGGGATCTATATGGCTAGTACCAAAAACCATATTCAGCATGTCACCCATGCCCACATTTTATTGATCGGCTTTGTAGTTTCATTCGTTTACAGCGTCTGCTACAAACTTTGGATCACCGACAGCAATACAAAACTGGTCAATATCCAATACTGGCTACACCAAATCGGCACCCTAATCATCATCATTGGCCTTTATCTGATGTACGGCAACCATGTCGCCGGCAATGTGATAGGTCCTATTCTTGGCATTGGTTCGATATCTGTGTTAGTAGCGATGGTATTGATGAAGGTATTGGTGATAAAGAGTAAGTAATATCAATTCGTATAATAGATTATGGAAAATGTTTTAATTGCAGTTATAGCCGCTTCAGCATCCATAATAGTGGCATCAATAACTTACTTGTTTTCAAAGAGCAAAGAAAGAGAAGCTGATTGGCGCAAGAAAAAGCTAGAAATGTATCATGAGTTATTTTCTGCAATCTCAGGTATAGTTGATGGCGACTCCACACCTGAAGCTCAAAAACAATTTGCAAAGTCTACAAACACTTTAGGGTTAATAGCTTCAGTAGATGTTATTGAAGCAATGCAAGAGTTAAGAGTCGCAACCAAACCCGAAAACCGTGAAAAACATGATGAAGTGTTAACTAAATTTATTATAGCGGTGAGAAAAGATATGGGGTTGCCTCTTTCTGTAGAGCCGAACTTCACTTATACACTTTGGTCTTCTGGAGTAAAAAAGAAATAAAATCGCTTTAGGCGCGGCAGAATCTAAAATTGATGCGGGAGTTTGCTAACTGCAAATGACCAATTCAATTTTAGATTTTAACAAAGCATAAAGTGATTTTAGACTTTTTTAGCCCTTTTCAAAAAGAGCGATGGACTCAGTATGGGTAGTCCCCGGAAACATATCCATAACCCCCGCCTTCACCAACTTATAACCTTTTTCCTTTAGTTCCCCAGCGTCGCGTGCCAAAGTTGCGGGATTGCAGGAAACATAAACAATACGCTCAGGGTTAAAGCGAGTAATGTTCTGCACCACATCCAGTGCGCCACTTCTTGGTGGATCGATCAGCACTTTATTAAAGCCTTGCTGCGCCCATGCTTCTTGTGTGAAATCATCTTGCAGATTCGTCGCATAAAACTCCACATTATCAAGATTATTATGTTTGGCATTCATACCGCCACGCTCCACCATGGCTTCTGAGCCTTCCACGCCCACCACATTTTTCGCTACAGTGGCTAGCGGAATGGTGAAATTCCCTAGGCCACAGAATAGATCCAAAATACGGTCTTCGTCTTTTGGCTCCAGCCAATCGATGGCTTTTTTAACCATTTGTTGATTAATGCTGGCGTTGACTTGAGTAAAGTCCATTGGGTGAAATAACAATTCCACCTCAAAAGCATCTATTTTATAAGTCAGCCAATCCCGCTCATCAGGCCCATAGAGTAAATGCACTGTATCTGGACCTTTGGGTTGCAAGTAGATATACAAACCATGCTCTTGGCCAAAGGCAGTCCATAATTCTTTGTCTTTTTCGCTCAGCTCAACTAAATGACGCACCACTAACGCTACTTGGTCATCACCCATGGCCACTTCAAGTTGCGCGGTCTTATCATTAGTATCCAGCTGCGAAATCATATCTCTAAGCGGACGGATCAATTGACCAACTCGTGGATCTAATACTGCGCAGGATTCAATTTGCGCTAAGAAGTTACTTTTCTTTTCGCGAAAACCCACTAAAGCACCGCCTTTTTTCGGCACATATTTAACGCCAAGACGTGCTTTGCGACGATAGCCTAAAACCTCGGCCTGCATCGGCTCGACTAATTCATAATCTTCTGCCGCGCCAAAATGCTTGAGCTGCTCTACTAAAACCGCTTGCTTATGGGCAATTTGCGCAGGATTAGCCATATGCTGCAAACTACAGCCACCACAAATATCCGCATGTTCGCAAGGTGGCGTTACGCGCTCTTCGGATACTTGATGGATCTCAACCGCTAAACCTTCGTCAAACTTTCCGCGCTTTTCGGTGTAGATAAAGTCCACTTCTTCGCCCAGCAAAGCGTTATCGACAAAAGTAGTTTTCCCTTCGACCGAGCAAATGCCGCGCCCTTCATGGGAGAAAGCGTGGATATTGGCACGAACGGGATCTTTAGGTAATGGTCTTCTGCGGCGTCTTCTGGCCATAAAATTTCTCTATTAATATCTAGTTTTGGACGCAGCTTTATACTTTCCACGCCTCTAAAAACTCATTGAAATGGTCTTTATCTTCGCTGTTAAGAGACTCTTCTTGCAAATAATCTCTAAGCATTTGCGTTTCTTGCTGATAGTCGTCCAGCGACAAATTGCCGCGCATTATCTCAAAACGCAGATAAACAAGATAGGTATTTAGCACATCGGTTTCGCAATAATCACGAATCGCCTTGAGATTGCCTTGATTATAGGTTTCCCAGACTTTACCCCCGCTCATGCCCATTTTGCCAGGATAGCCGAGCATTGAGGCCAATTTATCCAGCGGCGCATTTGCACGACCATTATACAGCGCCAATAAGTCCATCAAGTCAGTATGCCGCGCTTGGTATCGATTAAGATAGTTGTTCCACTTAAACTGACTATCAATTTCACCCTGATCCCAGTAACGCTGGGCGACTACATTGTGCTTCATGGCACGATAATGCAGCACTGGCAAATCAAAACCAGAGCCGTTCCAAGAAACTAACGTTGGGGTAAAACGTTCTATGCCATCAAAAAAGCGTTGAATAATTTCTTTTTCATCGGCATCTTCATCGCCCAAAGACCAGACTCTAACCTTATCGCTGTGCCGAAAAACCACAGAGATGGCAACGACTTTGTGCAAATAAAGCGGTTGAAACGTGGTACCCGATTGCTGATAGCGCATATGTTCCATGGCTGAAACCACATCTTCATCGGACAAACCATCAAAGTCATTCAACTCACGGCCAGCTTCAAAATCAGGAATGGTTTCAATGTCGAATACAAATAGGTTCATGGCTTGCC
Organism: Gammaproteobacteria bacterium; assembly: GCA_013372875.1. The sequence continues at coordinate 8,119 of JABXIW010000303.1, forward strand.
TCTTTATTAGCGCCGCTCTAGTCAAAGTCTGCTTGCGTCCTATCACCGCTCACGGTAGATTAGACTGGTCAAAGGATTATAGCTAATTTCTGCATGAGTGCATTCAATTTCATAAACCAACAAACTAAAACATTGCAAGGAGTGCCTTTTTTGTGGCAAAACCTTTGTGTTTTTTTGTGTGTACTGACATTGTGTTTTTCTTCTGCAAAAAGTTTGGCGATTGAAGATGAAGAACCGAAGTTAATCACTGGTAAAATTCTATGGCTTAGTGCTTACCAAGATGAGAAGCTCGATCTAGAACTCAAGGGCTTTAATTACTCTACTAGTAACCAGTACGCAATAGACTTCATCGCTTCTAATAAAACACAACAAATCCAACAAAAACTGGCAAGCCAAGACTATCAATATTTAGTAGCGGTTGCCGATAAGGCTTGGCAACTCATTGAGCCACTGGAAACCAAAACACCGAAAATAGGCGTTAGTGTTAGCGCCGAAGTCTTTAAACGAACGAGCTTCCATAATAAAAAAGACCACTATCTCATCAGCAAAGAGCCACCCAGCCGTAGAATATTTGCCATGCTCAAAGCTATGGATTTAAATCGTATTCAAGCTGCATCTCTTTTCAACAAAGGTCAACAGCAAGCAAAAAATGATTTTATTAAGCAAGCAAAAATATTTAATGTGCCATTTCAAGCGATTGATGTTAAACCAAAATCAAGCACTATCAAACTAATCAATAGCATTGATAATTGCTGTCGAGTGCTATATTTAAAACAACGAGATTTAAATGGTTCAGCAGTCAAACTCAAGTCTATTCTTTTTGAAAGCTATCGCCGAAAGATTATAACCATAACCGACGATAAAAAGTTACTCAAACACGGTGCCATCTACGCCATCTACAGCCAGCCGCATCAACTTGGTCAGCAAGCTGCAAATATTGCTTTGGGGCTTTCTTCTGGGGCGAATGTTGAGCCTTTACAAGAGCCACATAATTTTGTGATAGACTCAAACCATAAAATGAAAAATATCATTGGTGGTAATTTGGCGACCTTACCTAACGGTACTTTAATGCAAAAAACCAAATTTGCCGAACTGACCAATACAGAGAGTCGACTATGAGCAATTGGGGAATTAGCCCAAGGATTATCTTATTATCATTAGTGCCCACTTTTTTGGTCGCTATTGTTATGAGTATTTTCTTTATCAATAGCTACTCGAGTGCGGTCGATGACTCCATAATTCAGCGCGGAAAAACTATTGCGACTCACTTGGCCATAAGCAGCGAATATGACATCGTCAGCCAAAATTTTATTAATTTAAAGCAGCTAAGCAGTCGCACTAAGGATAACGACCGTGATTTACATGGGGTGATCTATTTTGATAAGAATCATCGTGCCATTTCATCGAGTGGCGAGTTAGAGGTCACCGAAACGATTCCAGCCATTGAGATTGCCACACTGCTTTCCCAAGCAAATTCTGGCGAATTAATTGTTATCAATGAACACCAAAGCGGCTACCTGTTTTATGCGCCAATCATTAGTTCGCTGATTGAGTCTACCCAACCGTGGGATTCAAATACCTCATCAAAATTTAGCTCCGAGCAACTGTTAGGTTATGTCGCTATTTATTTAAATAAAGATGTTGCCAATAACGCAAAATATAAAACACTCTTTGCTAGTTTACTCATTGCTTTAATAGGAATATTTGTTGGGGGGTTGCTTGCCAAAAAATTAGCCTTTAGCGTCACCGACCCCATTCAAAACATGCTAAAAGGCATTAACCGTATTCGTGACGGTCGTCTCGATACGCGTATCAACACTCACTCAGTGGCTGAATTAAAACTACTTGAACGCGGCATTAACTCGATGGCGCAGCAGCTAGAGCATAATCAAGAAGAACTAAAAACTGCGGTTAAGCAAGCAACTTCCGATCTACAAGATACTTTAGAAACTTTAGAAGTAAATAACCTAGAGCTAGATCTTGCACGTAAGCAAGCGCTAGAAGCAAGTCGCATTAAAACCGAATTTTTAGCTAATATGGGGCATGAAATCCGAACACCTATGAATGGGGTTATCGGTTTTACTGATTTGCTTTTAAAAACTGAATTGAATAACAAGCAAAAAGATTTCTTACTCGATATTAAACGCTCGGCTTCAAACTTGCTTTCTATTATTGATGACATTTTGGATTATTCAAAAATTGAAGCTGGCAAGATGTCGCTAGAGCGTTATCCATTTGATTTGCGTGAATGTGTTGATGATGTCTTTAGTATGCTTGGTCCGAACGCTAATAAAAAAGGGCTTGAACTGGTATCTTTAATTTATTCTGATATCCCTAACTCGCTACTTGGCGATCCCATTCGAATTAAGCAAATTATTACCAATCTAATTAATAACGCCATTAAGTTTACTAAAGCTGGTTCTATTGAATTACTTGCAGAAATTGAGTCTGAGACAGATAACGAGATTAACCTTAAAATTCAAGTTAAGGATACCGGTATCGGTATGAACTCTGAGCAGCAAAACTCTTTATTTAAAGCCTTTAACCAAGCAGATGCCAGCACCAAACGCATTTTCGGTGGCACAGGCCTTGGCTTGGTGATATCAAAATCCTTAGTGGAAAAAATGGGCGGAGAAATCAACGTTTCTAGTGTCGCCGATCAAGGCTCAACCTTCTGGTTCACCATTCGCTGCGAACGGGCTGAGTCCGCAGCCGATCCTGAATCAAGTTACGCTTTCTTGGCACACAAAACCGCGCTTGTGTTCGATGCACATCCAGCCAGTCGATTATCCATCACGCAAATGCTCGAAGATTTGCATATGAGCGTAACTAGTTTTGAAACCATTGATGATTTAGCCACTGAACTTGAACTGTATCAAGTTAATGAGAAGAATGTCGAAATCGTTGTTGTGGGTGGACAAAACTTTAAGCGTCGTAAATCACAACTGGAATATGTATGTGAAAAAGCTGGTCAGCTTAATAGTCCAGTTATTAGTTTCAGTACCGCACCCGATGTTACCGCGCTAGAAAAACTGCAATCCCTTGGAGTCACTCGAACCTTACGCAAACCCGTTACTCATCGCAATCTACACAATGCCTTGCTAGAAACGCTGCGCAACAAAATCATTGAAAGCGATGATGTCGAAGTTAGCTATAATTTGGATAAACTAAAGAATCTTTATGTGTTAGCGGTTGACGATAATGCGGCCAACTTGCGTCTCGTAAAAATATTATTAACCGAACTAGGATTAAACGTTGATACAGCCGAAAGCGGCATTCAGGCTATTTCTCTAAGCAAAGACAAGGTTTATGATCTTATCTTAATGGACATCCAAATGCCTGAAATTGATGGCTTAGAAGCGACCCGCACCATCAAAGCTAACAATACCAACGCCAAAACACCGATAGTTGCTTTAACCGCTCATGCCATGGCGAATGAAAAAGAGCAGTTATTAGAAGCTGGCATGGATGATTATATGACCAAGCCTGTTTCTGAAAACGATTTGATCAAAACACTGTTTAAATGGACTCAGGATACCAACATAGAGTTGCTCGAGCCTGAAGATAAGCTCTCTCAAGAAGAAGCTACGTTAGATTGGGCTTTGAGCTTAAAACTCGCCAATAACAACTCACAGTTAGCTACTGATATGCTTAAAATGTTGGTGGACTCAAATTTCGAAACCAGCAAACAAATCCATGCAGCTTTCCAAGCACAAGAGTTTGAAAATTTATTGCACCAAGTACATAAACTTCATGGCGCCAGTTGTTATATCGGTACACCGAAACTCAAGCGGTTAAGCTCGGAGTATGAAACTAAGTTAAAAAAGCAACAATTCAACTCCATAGATGAAGTCCATAGTGAATTGCTATCAGAACTAAATAAAATCAACCTTGCCGCCAAACCCTATTTGGAACAAACAGTAACGGGCTAGTTTTAGAGTTGAGTGATATTAATACTGGCAGTATTGGCTTTTTCTAAAGAGTTCAACGCTTCAGCTTCAAGCTCACCAATCAATATGTTTTGCTTTGAGAGCGAAGTGATTTTTGTCGCTAGTATTGAGCGCTCGATGGCATAACCAGGCTCTAAGTCCAACTGCACCTTATGGTAATTTGGGGTATAGCCAAAATAACGTTGCTTACCATTTTCTAACGCTTGAGAAGAGCTCTCCCATAGCACTTCCGCTCGCAACCCTATTTGCTCACTCAGCTCTCTAGCCTTTAATTTTGCGGCAAGTTGGTGCAACTGTTGACTTCGGTATTTCTTAGTTTCTTTCTCAATTTTATTTGGCAGCCTTGCCGCTTTGGTTCCTTCACGATCGGAATAACTAAAAATATGCATATGGCCAAAAGGTTGAGTTTCAACAAACTCTAACGTTTGCGCAAACTCTTCTTCGGTTTCACCTGGAAAGCCAACAATAACATCCGTAGTCACATTAAAATTAGGCACCACTTTGCGAGCCTCTTGCACCAGCTCAGCAAAAGTTTCGGTCTTGCATCGGCGTGACATTCGCTTTAATACTGAATTTGCGCCGCTTTGAATGGGCAGATGCATATGGGGCATCAAGCGTGGGTTTTTAAACAGCTCAAAAAATCCATCACCCAGATCCCAAGGCTCAACTGAGGCAAAACGGATCCGCGGAATGCTAGTTTCTTTTAAAATGGTTTCAACCAGTTGATACAAACTAGACTCAATATCCGATCCATAACCACCAACGTGCACCCCAGCCAAAACGATTTCGGGCACCCCTTGTGCTTCGAGTAGCTGAATCTCATTCACTAGGTCTTCAATACTACGGCTTCGCTCTTCGCCACGCGCAACGGTTACAATGCAATAAGTACAGCGATAGCGGCAGCCATCTTGAATTTTAATAAAAGCGCGCTCACGATTACGCGAAAATAATGGGCTTTCGCCGGGCTCAGTCGCAAACTCTGGCATCACTGGCATATCCAACAACTCTTGGACTTTATCTACCAACACTTCTTTGTCGCTATTATCCACCACCAGATCAACGCCCATGATTTTCTCTAGTTCTTGTGGTTCAAGTGATGCATAGCAACCAGTAACAACTAATCGAGCTTGTGGGTTACTACGATGAAATTTTCGTACCATCTGGCGCGATTTGCGGGCAGCTTCAGCGGTAACAGCGCAGGTATTGAGTACCATTAAATCAGCATTATCAGGCTGATTAACTAAGGAATAGCCAATGGTTTGGAAGCTCTGCGCCCAGTTTTGCAGCTCAGCTTCATTCAAACGACAACCTAAGGAACTTAAATGGACTTGCATGGGGTTTGCTATCAACTATTAATTATGGCACTCACAATAAGGGAGGCGATTATAGCGATAAATGCTCAAAGTTTCACCATCATTTCGCCACCATAAAAAAAGCGCCCTTAGGCGCTCTTTTCATATTAACTGGCTTTGTAAAGCTCTAGCCACTAGCCAACCGTTAATCAACCTTATGCAAATGCACATCGGTTTGTGGGTACGGAATAGAAATATTGGCGGCATCCAATGCTTTCTTGATCGCTTCCAAGTTATCGAAATATACGCCCCAATAATCAGCTACATTGGCCCATACGCGCAAGGTGAAGTTCACAGAGCTGTCCGCCAATTCTGATACCGCGATGAATGGTGCTGGGTCTTGATGTACGCGCTCATCTTTGGTAATTACACTCATAATCACTTCTTTGGCTTGATCGATATCATCGTCATAGCCAATACCAATAGTGAAATCTACGCGACGCGTACCTTGATCACTATAATTGACGATTGAGTTGGTGGAGATTGGCGAGTTTGGAATAATGATGGTTTTATTATCAGGCGTTAATAATACCGTGTTAAAGATTTGGATTTCATCAACTTTACCCACATGGCCTTGTGCTTCGATCACATCGCCAACTTTGTAAGGGCGGAATATCAATAACATAACGCCGCCAGCAAAGTTCTGCAAAGTGCCTGATAAAGCCATACCAATCGCTAAACCAGCGCCACCTAATATCGCTACAAATGAAGTCATTTGTACGCCAAGCATGGTCACAACCGTTACAATTAACAAGACTTTTAAAATCATGCCTGTCAGGCTTAACAAAAAGCGCTCTAAGGTTTCGTCATAATCTTTCTTGTCAAATAAGCGCTTCATTGCGCCTGTGATCATTCGGATCACCATCAAACCAACAATAAATACCACTAAAGCCATGGCTAGCTTAGGCGCATATTCTGTGCCTAGTTCCATTGCTTTTTCAGCTAAACCGCTGAGTTCTTTTGTATCAACTGGTAAACTCATTTTTGTCTCCAAAATAAAAAATCCGTGAAATTGTAATCAGTTAGCCATTAACAGGCAAACCAGATGGCTGTATTTTACAGTATTTTATACAGTTGCTTATAAATTGCCCATTAAGCGTGCTAATATGAGATTAATAATTCAGTTTGGAGCAAGTATGCGATACTTTTACCTGGCCTTAGTTTCATTGGTACTTTTTTCTGGCTGTGCATCAGTAGATCCGAGCCAAGTTGATCGCAAATTGGCCAGCTGGCAAGGCAGCAATATTTCAACTTTAGTCCAGATCTGGGGCTTGCCCAGTAATGAGCGTGAAATTCAAGGAATTAAGTACGCTGAATGGAACAGCCGTGAAATAAAAAATCGCCCCGCCGTCAATATTGGTGTTGGTGGTTTTGGTAGTCGAATATTTGGCAGCATCGGCACCACGATTTTTGGCGGCCAAAAGGAATCTCACTGTTTAGTGCAAGTGGGCTACAAAGAAGATGGCACCGTGATTACCAGCAATTGGCAAGGCGATGCCGACACTTGTAACGATTCGATCCCCGAAAAAGAATAAGCAGCATCTGACAAAAAAATAAAAGCAAAACTCAAGGGTCAGTTTAAGTTCGTAGTGGCTCTAAATACTGGATAATCAGTTGCAACTCTGCTTGTTCATAATAGTCATTAATATCCAATTGATAAGCCGCACGAATGGTTTGCACAGGCTCTATCCAATGCTCAGGTTCAACTCTAAAAGCAATTGCAGAAATTGCTTGATTCGAATCCACAGGCTGTAATTGCAGCTTCAAATGATTTTTCCCAACGATCCTTTGTGACAAGACTTTAAAGTCGCCATGGAATAAAGGCTCGGGAAAAGCCTGACCGAAAGGTCCCAAGGTTTCCAGCTCAGATACCGATTGCAAATTCAGCTCATGGTTTTGCAAAACACCATCGGTTTCAATCGAATTTTCTATACTTTTTCCATTAAGTAATAACTCGACCGCTTGATCAAAAGCCGCTTCAAATTCTGGCAAATTGGACTTTTTTAGACTCAAACCAGCCGCCATCGCATGACCACCGAATTTATCGATTAAAGCTGGGTGTTTAGCATTAACCAACGCCAAGGCATCCCGAATGTGTACTTGTTTTACCGAGCGTGCTGAACCTTTGAGGGTTTCTTCGCTGTCATTGGCAAAAACGATACAAGGCTTATTCAATTTATCTTTTACTCTTGAAGCAAGCAACCCAACCACGCCTTGATGCCAATGCTCTTGATATAAACAAATCGAATGCTCAAATGCTGAGTTAAAATCTTGCTCCGCTAATATTTGCAAAGCATCTTGCTGCATATCTTGCTCAACTTCTTGCCTATCACTATTCAAGCTATGCAGAATTTGAGCATATTCATTAGCGGTCGCTTTGTCCTGTGCTAACAAACATTCAATACCCAAACTCATATCATCCAAACGTCCTGCTGCATTTAAACGAGGGCCAACTGCAAATCCCAAATCAGAGCTTTTAACTTTAGGCAATTTACGTTTTGCTAGACTAAGAAGCTCAGCGATACCCAGTCGAGCTTTGCCCGCTTTTATCAAGCGCAAACCTTGCTTAACTAAAATTCGGTTATTAGTATCCAGTGGCACCAAGTCCGCAACCGTTCCCAAGGCTACCAGATCTAAATAATGAGCTAAATTGGGCTCTGGCAAATCATTCTGTTCAAACCATTGCTGCTCACGCAAGTAAGCACGCAAGGCCAGTAACAAATAAAACACCACCCCAACGCCGGCTAAATTTTTGCTTGGAAACTCATCATCAGGTTGGTTAGGGTTAATGATAGCATCGGCTTCTGGCAACTCATCACCAGCTAAGTGATGATCGGTAATTAAGACCTTTATGCCTAGCGACTTGGCTTTTTTGACCCCTTCGATACTGGAAATGCCATTATCAACAGTAATGATCAAATCGGGATTTTTATCTTTCGCTAACGACACCAATTCAGGTGATAAGCCATAACCATAATCAAATCGGTTGGGCACTAGATAATCAACATATTGAGCGCCAAATTGCTGCAAGACCAGTTTGCACAAAGCAGAACTGGTTGCGCCGTCGGCGTCAAAATCTCCTACAATGAGGATCTTTTGCTGCTGCTTTATAACCTCAAACAATAGCGCTACCGCTTTATCGATATCTTTTAGCAACTCGAACGATAAAAGATTAGCTAAACCGTAATCAATTTCCTCATTCGGATCTAAGCCCCGATTAGCTAAAATTCTTTGCGACAAACTTAAATCTGTCTTGAGAAGGTCGAATTTTGGATTACGACTAATGATGGTTTTATTCATGGAATAACTATTTAAAGACGTTTTGAGTTTCGAATATTTGTGTTGAAAATTGCTGACCATTGGACTGCAGCAGCCGTTTTACCGCAAAGTCAAAAGCTAGTCCATTGTGTTGACGCAATAAATTCAAGTCAGCTTGCCATTTTTCATCTAACAAATTCGCCCGGATCAATCGCTTCAAAGAGATTAAAGGCATCACCGCAGGCAAAGGATAATCGCTACCATTGACTAAGCGCGAGTGCCATTCTTGATTTTCAATTAAGTATTTTAGTTTTTCGGGAGATCGATTGATCTGTAAAGTAGCTGATAATTCACCATAAAGGTTCTCTTGGTACTCACTCATCAACCGCTTAAACAACTCAAAGCTATCAGTCATCGGCTTTGAAGTTTTATCTAAATCTTCGTTTTCGCCTAAGGTCGCACAATGTGCCACTACGACTTTTACCCCTTGATCTAATGCGCGTCTTAATCGTAATGGATTGCCCAACTCTTGTGTATCCGAGCCTTTTACCGCTTTTTCCGTGCCCGCATGACAAATTAGAGCCATATCTAACTCTTCTAATTTGCGATAAAAAGCATCACAACGGGCCGACATAGGATCCATATTCTGCGCAGGTGGCAACCACTTTACCCCAACTGCGCCTTGAGTTTTGGCTTGTTCTAAAGCATCGATAGCATCCGCACGATAAGGATGGATAGAAGCAGCCCATTCAAACTTATCAGGGTTTTGTTGGGCTAGTTTCGCGGGGTATTCATTGGGCACATAAAAAGTACTTAGCTCTTTGACTGCTTGACCTTTATCATTATGATGATAATCAAAAGCAAATAGCATTGATTTAAAGCCTACTGGCATATCCGATTGCAAGGCCATTAATTGCGCCACATATTCCGAATCAGCCTGTTCAGGCTGCTTGATACAAGCCGCATTCATATAAAACTTAAACTGGGCGTGTTGAATCGGATGACGCCAACTTTGCATTTGTGGATTCACCCAAATACCTGAATTGGCATCGCCCAAACCGACGGTATGCACATGACAGTCCATGACTTTTGAAGAATCAATTCCTTGCCATATCGTTTGCCAAAGCTCTGAGTTTTTTAAGGGTTCGGGTAATCCTAATTTACACGGATTAGAAACAAAGCCATCCCAGTGTCTTGATGCTTGCCAATATCCGACACCACCAACCACTCCTAACCCGATAAGTCCTTTAATCAGTCTTCTTCTTTTCATTTGTTATTTAGTTGCTATGATAATGACTACACATTCGCATAAGCCGTTTCAAAATACCAGTGGAAATCTCTTTAGACACTTCCAGCTCTGCCATCCGCATTCAGTCCTACCAATCAGGACGATTCAAAATTAATGGTAAAAGCTATACCCAGCCGCTTGCATTAAGTCATCAACAAATTTTGGACTTTAAATTGCCCAATAATGCGAATGAATTAACTATAGAAAACCTTCAACAGATCGGCTTTAAAGGTTATGAAGTGGTGATATTGGGGACGGGTGGAACTTTGACTTTTCCAGACTGGGATCTGTTAGAACAAGCTCAGTGTTTAGGCCGCTCGCTGGAGATTATGGCAACGGATGCTGCTTGCCGAACCTTCACCGCGTTAGCAGATGAAGGTCGGAAAGTGTTAGCTATTCTTTATCCTTAAAACTTGCCAAAAGTCTTAATTTTTGGCTTGCTCTTGAGCGCGAAGACTATCTAAATTTTGAATTAAAACTTCAGCTGGTTGATAGCCACCAATCAAGTTACCATTTTCCAGGATAATGCTTGGCGTACCACCCAAACCAAACTTTCTCACTAACTTCATATGCTCTGGTAAAGGATTATCGCAACTAGCTTTACTAAATTTTTGGTTCAGTTTGGCTTCTGTCATAGCAGATTGACGATCTTTTGAGCACCAAATACCTTCCAATTTTTGCGCGGCTGAAGACTTTAAGCCAGCTCTTGGGAATGCCAAATAGCGAATGGTGATACCGCGGTCCAAATAATCTTGGCGCTCGCGATGCAATTTACGACAATAGCCACAATCAATATCTGTAAATACCGTAATCACGTGCTTTTCATTCGGCGCTTTAAACACCACCATGTCTTTCTCATCTAACTTAGCAATGTCTGCTTTGCGCATTGGCGCTTTTAAGTTATTCCAAACTTGAGTTTGTTGGCGATTCAAATTGACGCGTTTCTCTAAATCGATTGCCGTGCCTTGAATGAAGTAACGGCCATCTTTTGATAAATAGACTAACTCGCCATCGGCTTCTACCGCATAAAAGCCAGGGATTGGGCTTTCGTTAATCAAATTGATATTCAAACTCGGGAAGCGCTGCTTCATCAATTCCTTGATTTCTTCTTCATTTAAGCCGCCCGCCTGTGCAGTAAAACTAAACGAAGCTGACAACAGCACAAACAACGTAATTATTTTTTTCATAGATTTTGACCAATAATACAAATTTATCCTAGCAATAGCATTCAACAGCTATATGGTGTCATTTTAGTGCTTTTACAGCAAAAAGAGCTTCAATTTACAAACATTTACACGCTCTTACAATAGAAAAAGCCTATGAAATCATAGGCTTTTCAACTGTGTCGAGCTCAGTCTTATTTTATTGGGAAATATAAATGAGTAATTAGTTCATTCTCAGGTGTGATCTCCGGATCTGATACGTATTGTTCCCAAACATTGCCATTCATCTCAAGCCCATTTTCTGCGACAAATTGACCTAATTTTTCATAGGACGAACTGATACTCATATAAGAACCAATGTGTACCAATTTGACTGCTCTACCCGCATAAGATTGCTTGAACTGAATATCACTGTCTTCGGCCACTTCCACCGCAAAGTCAACTGGCAAAGCAGCTTCAAACGCCCAGAAACCTTCTTCAGGGCTACCGCCAGTAGTGATAGCGATTGGCGCACCAGCAAAATTCAGACTATTCTCAGCCATAAATGCCACTAATTTGCCATACGACTCAGCCAATGCTTGCGAGATTTTGTCGCCATCCATATCGGAACGATTGGCCAAATAAATGATGTTGTCCGCATTTACTGTAACAATTTCAGGAGCATGACTCTGCTCTTCAATTGGCACTTCCGGCTCTTCCACAATGACTGTTTCCAAATCTGGCAAGGCTTCAACTTTGGCTTTTAAGTTGCTCAAACCTTTGTCGTACATATCACCAATGAAAGAATCCATCATCAAACCCAAATACTTAGCAATAGGCCCTTCTAGCGGTGTATCAAAGCCCCATGTGACCTTGGTGCCACCATCAACTGGCTCAAGTTTATAATTGGCATAAGCTGTGGGCTGACCGTCAAAGTTCAGTTTTAACTTAATATCAGAAAGTGGGTTCGACTCAATAATTTCTTGAGTACCTTTACCAGTTTTCTCACCTTCCCAAGCCAGCTTGCCACCAACACCCGTTTCAGCACCCGAAAACTCATACTTGGCATCAGGCTCTAACTCAAACCAAGGTGACCATTGGTTAAAGTTTTCGCTAGTATTTAAGTAGTTAAATACTTTTTCCTGTGAAGCGTTAATAACTTTTGTACGCTCAACATGAGCCTCTTTTGGTAAGAAAAAACTCACCACCAGTAAAATCGCGACCAAAATCGCCAAAATTAACAATATTTTCCTCAAAACAGCCATTCCATTTCCCCAATTATTCGAATGAAAACAATAAGCTAGCACATTTATGCAAACTTGTTAATCAAGCAATTCACTCCCTCATCAAAATTTACAAGCATAAAAAAAGCAGCCCGAGAGCTGCTTTTTTAGAATTGGTTAGTAAACAACAATTACTTGTTTTTACCTTTAAGATCCAACTTCTCTTTAATACGTGCAGATTTACCTGAACGCTCACGCAAGTAGTAGATTTTCGCTTGACGAACATCACCACGACGCT
>JABXIW010000407.1 GCA_013372875.1 Gammaproteobacteria bacterium
GTTTACCGCAGAGCCTTTAATTTTGTCATAGCGGGTTTTGATGTCTTTTTCTTCATCAGTAGCTGGCGAATCAGGATAATCTGGAACTGCAAAACCATCGTCTTGCAATTCTTTGATAGTCGCTTTTAACTGAGGAATTGAAGCACTGATATTTGGTAATTTGATGATATTGGCTTCTGGCTTTTTCACCAATAAACCTAATTCGGCCAAAGCATCAACGATGCGCTGTTCTTCTTTCAAATAATCAGGAAATACTGCTAAAACACGGCCAGCCAATGATATATCACTGGTTTCAACTTCGATGCCTGCTGCGGCAGTGAATGCCTTAACAATCGGCAAGAATGATTGAGTTGCTAGTGCTGGTGCTTCATCAGTAATGGTATAGATAATTTTTGACATACGAATTCCTGTGATAATTCCTGAATTTCGGGTAGTTGCTGTTAATGGACTAGTCATTACTGACCGTCCGAGCATTTGATGGCGCGCATTATACGCCAAATTGCCATTAACTGCACCGCTAACGACCGCTTCTAGCCTGTAAAATTGTGAAAATAAGGTTACAATGTGGCCAGCATTAAGCCACCTGACTAAATCTTGAGCAAAAACTCAAAAAAAGCAACCTCAATCGCCAAACTGGTATTATTCAATAAACCCTTTAATACCCTTTGCCAATTTACTGGCGAACAAGGCGATTCGACGCTTGCGGACTATATTGATATACCCAAGGTTTATCCTGCTGGCCGCTTGGATAAAGACTCAGAAGGCTTACTGTTATTGACGGATAACGGTCAATTGCAACATCAAATCGCCAATCCTAAGCATAAAATGGAAAAGACTTATTGGGTGCAAGTCGAAGGTGTGCCATTAAATAGCGATTTAGAAGATCTGCGCCACGGCGTTCAGATCCAAGATTATGTCACTAAGCCGGCTAAAGTCCGAATAATTGATGAGCCTAATGTTTGGCCTCGTAATCCGCCTATTAGAGAGCGCAAAAATATTCCTACCAGTTGGTTAGAGATCAAGATCCGAGAAGGTAAAAACCGCCAAGTCAGACGGATGACAGCGGCGATTGGCTTCCCTACTCTACGCTTGATTCGGGCGGCCATTGGTGAGTGGCATCTGGATGATATCAAGGTTGGGACTTATCAAAGCATTGAAGTAGAAGCACCCAAACCCAATACTATCTCCAATAATAGAGCTAATAGTAAGCCTCACAACAAAAGACGTCTGCCAAGCAAGGTTCGCCGAGGTCAAAAAGACCAAGATCATAAGCTGACTAGAGGTTTAGCTAGTCGTTCAAATAAGCTAAAATAGCGCCAGATTTTAAGTAGTTAGACGATTTATGTTACCTGTTCATGTTACCATTGCCGCCGTGATTGAAGGCTCGGGCAAAAACAAAGGCAAATTTTTGATGGTCGAGGAAGAATCATCTCGTGGACCTATTGTGTTCAATCAACCTGCTGGGCATTTAGAAGATAACGAATCGCTAGAAAATGCTATCGTGCGCGAAGTGTATGAAGAAACTGGGATCACTTTTAGACCTACTGCACTGGTTGGCACTTACCTGTTAAATCCCGCCACCAATAATCGCCATTATTTGCGTTTTTGTTTTACCGGTTATGTTTGCGGAGATGAAACTCCTGAGCCGCATGATGATGACATTATTGCTGCCCATTGGATGAGCAAAGAAGATATTTTAGGCATTATGCCGCAGCATCGAAGTGGTTTAATTGTCGAATGTTTGCAAGATTATTTGTCGGGGCAACGCTTCCCACTAAAGTCATTGGTTTATAGTAACGATGAAGAGTCAGTGCAACAAAAAGGCATAGAATTTTTGAAAAAATATAAACTATGAGCGCATTAATCAATAATAATCCCACTATGAAATCAAAAGCGGAAACTAAAGTGATTGCCGGCATGTCTGGCGGCGTTGATTCGTCAGTTTCGGCTTATCTTCTTAAACAACAAGGCTATCAAGTCGAAGGTTTGTTTATGAAGAATTGGGAAGAAGATGACGATACTGAATATTGTACCGCAGCTGAAGACTTAGCTGATGCCCAAGCGGTTTGCGATAAGTTGGGGATTAAACTACGTACCATTAATTTTGCTGCAGAATATTGGGACAATGTATTTGAGTATTTCCTCGAAGAATACCGCGCAGGTCGCACCCCAAATCCTGACATTATGTGCAATAAGGAAATCAAATTTAAAGCCTTTCTTGATTACGCTCAGCTGCTAGGTGCTGATTACATTGCTACTGGGCATTATGTGCGCCGTGGCGAGAAAGATGGCAAGGCTACCCTACTTCGCGGCCTCGATCCGAATAAAGATCAATCCTATTTTTTATATGCTGTTGGTCATGACAAAATTGCGAAAACACTATTTCCTGTTGGCGAATTAGATAAACCGGATGTGCGTAAAATAGCCGAAGAACAAGGCTTAATTACGGCCAAGAAAAAAGACTCCACCGGAATTTGTTTTATTGGTGAGCGAAAGTTTACTGATTTTTTACAGCAGTATTTACCTGCGCAACCTGGCGACATTGAAACACCTGAAGGCAAAGTGATTGGCAAACATAATGGTTTGATGTACCACACGCTTGGACAACGCAAAGGTCTTGGCATTGGCGGCATGGCTGATGCTAGTGAAGAGCCTTGGTTCAGTGTGGATAAAGATTTAGGGCGCAATGTCTTAATCGTTGCGCAAGGTCATGAACACCCACTGCTAATGAGTAACTCACTGGTCGCGACGAAACTGGACTGGGTCGCTGGACAAGCTCCAGCAGATAAATTTAACTGCACCGCAAAAAATCGCTATCGCCAAGAAGATGTCGCCTGTGAAGTGTCAAAACTCGAAGACGATCAATGGCTAGTAGACTTTGAGCAGCCTGAACGAGCGGTAACACCGGGACAGTCAGTGGTATTTTATCAAGATGATATTTGTCTAGGTGGCGGTATTATCGACACAATTAATAGAATTTAATAATGTTTTCACAAGACGCCAATTTTCCAGATATTACCTTAGCTTTGGCTGCTGTTTGCCAAGCCATCGACTGCGTGCAATCTATTGCTCGTAATGGCCAAGCGAATAAAGATGACATGGATACCCTACTCCGCGCTACGCTGAAACTGGATGCCAAATCACCCGAAGAGATTTATGGCAGCTATAAAGACCTGCACACTGGCTTTAAAGCTATTGTTGCACAGTTGTCAGGCAATAAAACTGACGCTGATTTCGGACGTTATCTGGTAAATATCTTGAGTTTAGAAAAGCAATTTATCAGTCATCAAAAAATGGTTGGCTTAATGACCGCCAAAATCAATCAAGCAAACCGACTGTTTAATTATCAAGATAATGATGATGTGACTAGTGATTTGGTTCAGCAGCTCGCCACCGCTTACAAAGAAACCATTTCAACTTTAAGCACCAAGATTCAAGTAACAGGTAATAGCAAATATTTAGAACAAAGTACCAATCAAAACTTGATCAGAGCCTTACTGCTTAGCGCCATCAGAAGCGCAGTGTTGTGGAGACAGTTAGGCGGCAAGAAAAGACAGTTTATCTTCAACAAAAATAAAATTGTCGAAACGGCCAAAGCCTTTATTGATTAAATAAGACCGTTAGAAGTTTAGCTGCTGCGCTTCACATAAAAACCTTACCAGTGGTAAAGTTTTTTTATATTTCTTGGTAATAATTTTAACTATATTTTTATCGTAAAGCTCTTTTTTACTTAATGGTGCTATGACCATAAAATCCTTGCGTTTAAGATCCTCAATGTTTGGATGGTCTTTAGCAAAACCTCTTGGTGGGTTAGTTAATGATTCACCGACCATTTCAAATTCAGAGAATAAACTTTTATTAGTTTTGACTTTTTTCCAAGCAGCAGGAGCCTCATCAATCAATTCACGGATATTTTTTAAGGCTTTAGATTCAGGATGCCACATCCCAGCACCGACAAAAGCCTCGTCCGTAGCAATATGCAAGTAAAAACCTGGCGCATGCACATCTTTACCGAATTGATGACGAAACTGAATGCCCACGTTGGTTTTATAAGGCGTTTTATCCTTTGAGAATCTGGTATCACGATAAGGTCTCATCATCGAGCCACCGACTTTCTTAGGGATCGCTAAAAAATACGGAGAAAGTTTTTTAAGCTCAGGCTGAAATGCTTCAATAAATCTCAGCGCTGGAGTGCGCACAAAGCTTTCATATTCCTCTTTGTGCTCATTAAACCAGTCGCGATTATTGTTAAGTTTTAAATTTTCTAAAAATGCAATCGTATTTCTATTAAACAATTTCTTATCCTTATAGCTCGCACTCTTTATCAGTGACCTTCCAAACGATCGGCTTCCAATAAGGCTCTCCTCTTGAGATCATTCTTTTGGTGCTATCAAATTCAGCAGCTAAATGGTACGTTTTATTGACTTCTATATCAATTTCTAGCTCTTTTGCTTTGACAAAATTAGGGCGATTAACTCTTAAACCTCTTGCGCTGATATATTCATTTAACTTAATGATATGTTTTCCTGGACGCAAACGAACCGTTTCCCTACCTCGAACGATGTTTTTACCATCAATTTGGTTTATAGAAACACCGTAATAATCTTTAGTCACTGGCGGCCTAAAGAATACTGATATTTTGCCACAAGCGCCATCAGGGTACTCTTGCACGCTTTCTACCACTTCCTCCATAGGTAGTTCTGTCTGCAACTTCCAAGCTACTGCCTGCGTGGTAGCAACTTCGCCAGATAAAGTTTTCTTTTCATTACCTCGCTTTAAACTTACTGATATAGACTGACCACTAGTAAGTTGCAGAGGGCTTTCCAATTCTTGCAGCTCACCATTCAAGTGCAAAGCTAATATTTGATCACCAGATTTAATACCTAAACTGTCTGCTTGACCCGAAGGCGTCACCAAAAGCACCTTTTTATTTGAATCTAAGACTAAACCTAATGGAGAAGCTGTTTCAGAGTCTTGCTGAATGAATAAGTCAACACTCTTATCATCATGCCCAGCAGCTTTTTCCAGCTCGACAATTTTATTCAAAGTATTATTTATAGTTTGTTTTAGTTCATTGGCTAACTCTTTCGCTTGGGCAGTTTTCAACTCCGATGACTTTACCATTGGACTAATTAAAACTAACAAAATTAATAATAGTTTTTTCAATGCACTCTCCTTTTCAAATACGCAATAAATCAGAGTTAGAATCATATAAACTCTTAACCATACTCAACTTTTCAATGCGTTCATTCATTAATGAAACCACCTTCGAGTTGTCAAAATTTTCAGACAATACCAACTGCAAATCTTTATCAATGTTGGCAATTTGACTATTCAATCTATTTATTTCCATGAATACGGCAGGACTTATACTTGATTTTTCAAGCTGACTAATTGATTGTTCTAGCTGTTTAGACGACTCAAAAGCCAAGTCAAGCTCGCTTCTAGGATTTGCGTCATTAGACAAATCGCCGAATTGACTAGACATATAAACGGCTACCACTAAAAAAGATGCTGCAATCGATAGTGGAACCCATGCGACTTTTCGTTTGACAGCAAGCGGCCTCGACTGCAAATCACTTTTGTTAATAAGCTCAAGTACTACATCATCTACAGCTGCTGTAGGCTCTCTAAGCGACTCTTGGCTAAGTTGTTGTTGAAGTTTTTTCTCTAGATGTTCCATACGATCACCCGTTCATAACGCCACTGTATGAGGTTTTAGTAACCAGTTGCTTCAATTTATTCATGGCTCTACGATAAATTTGCTTAGAATTCACTTCACTAATCTCAAGTTGCTCGGCAACTTCTTTATGAGTCGCGCCTTCTACTAAAAACAAAATAATCACCAAGCGTTCCCGCTCATTTAAATTAATAAGGTATTTTTCAAGGTCAAGATTTGTTTCACCTAGGGTGTCAGTTTCATAACTGCTCAACTCATCCATTGATTCCAAGCCAATTTCCTTTTTATGTTTATTAATATGATCAATGCTTGCACGATAAGTTAATGTTTTTAACCAACCATTAAACTTTGCGGGATCATTCAAATTACTAACCTTATTCATCATTTTTACAATCACCTGTTGTAAAATATCTTCAGCAGCACAACTGTCCTGCAAAATTCTATAGGATAAACCTAATATCGCGGATTTATACTCATGATAAATTTGCGTTATCGCAAACTTATCCCCCTCTTGAGCTTTTTGTATCACTTTTATCGGCAAGCGCTTACTAAACGACACGATTATCCTTCTTATTCATTTATTGTTTTGACGGTTCATAATTAGTAAAAGTGACATCCTATTAAGGCTTTTCATCAATATTTACAAAATAAACGGCCCAATAATCTAAATGTGGGCTTTGCAAATTCCTAAAATAGCCAACTCCTAACTGAGTTTGCTTTAAATAAAAAGGATTCTCAGCAAGCAGATGTGTTTTATGTGGATAGGATGACTGGAAACTGAGCCACGTATCTTCCGCAAACTCTTCCCCACCCATTACCGCTTCAACCGTATTGAATTGCATCTGCTCGGATGCAGACAAAGGGTAATTTAGTTGAATTAAACGCCGATTAGGGCCTTCAAAATATCCTTTATGACTGACAACCCCTAAATGAGCCATTTCCTTAGCTTTTTGCTGGGCTATTGCTGCTAATTGATTATCACAATGAATAATGAGCCGTTGCTGTTCACTATCTTGTACGATTAATTTTGCAAGTTCTCGTGACTGCTCATTTAAGCCACAATCAGTGAAATCTTGAGGGTGCTGCGCTTTTTTGTTCGCAACTTTGGGGAGATTTGATGTTGGTTCTGTGGCTTTAGTGGTTTTCGAGAAACTTTGTTTCTTTGGCGAAACTATAGGCTTTGGCTGCTCGTGAGTTGTAGAGCAGCCAAGCAGTAAGGCAAAGCTAAAGCTCGTTAGGCTCAGCTTCCAATTTTTTAATGTAGAGATCTTGTTTGCTATAAGGGATCTCAATGCCTTCCTCTCGGAATCGCTTGTGGATAGCTAGTATCATGGCATGCATTACTCGGCCACGCAATTCGGGGTGGCTGATCCAAAACTGCAATTGAAAATCAACGCTAGAAGCGCCAAATAACTTGGCTCTTACTCTCGGCTCTGGAAATTTCAGCACGCCATCATTTTTATCGGCTTCTTCTTGCAATACCCTGACTACTAAATCCAAATCGGTATCGTAAGCCACACCCACTGGTAATCTCACGCGAGTTTTGACCGATGGGCCGCCGCTTTCATTAACGATTTTTGCATTACCCATAACTGAGTTTGGAATGGTCACTTCCACATCATCTCGGGTCATTAAGCGAGTGGAGCGAATGCCTACATGAGTCACTTTGCCACGTTCACCTGTATCCAAAACAATGTAGTCACCTATTTTATAGGGTGAGTCGGCAACAATAAAAAAACCTGCAAACAAATTTGCTAACGTATCTTTTGCCGCAAAGCCGACCGCGATACCGACAACACCTGCAGATGCTAACCAAGCAGTAGGATCTTTGCCCCAAAGTAAAATCAGAAAATAAGAAAAAGCACCAATTAACAATATTTGGCTAGCAATATTCAATATTGGCAAAGTTCGTTCTTCGATAAAGCTAAAGCTCTTGCGGTTCTCGCTAATCGCTTGCAGCAGCAACTTAGAGCCTTTAAGTGCAGTTATCATCAAGGAAATAACTAAGATGCTCATCACAACCCGCTTCAAAAAACGTTCGTTGTCCATATCGAACAACAAGGCATCTACCGCCAACATCATTGAAATAAAAAAGATAACACTAAACACACTTTTAGCTAAAAGCGCGATCAGCTTATCGTCGTATTGATTCTTAGTTTTGGAAACCAAATAAGTCGCAACCGACTTAAATAGCCACTGCAAAACTTTACCCAGTATGTAGCCCCCAGCCAGCACCACAATAAACAATAACCAAGGATAATCTTGCAACTGTTGCCAATAAGGTTGAATAAAGTCGGGTAGCCAAGATTTACTATTTAAAAAAGTATCTTCTACTTGTTTCAGAGTTTCTGAGCTTTGCGGAGTTGATTCAGGATTTTGTTGTTCTGCCATAATCTTAATAAAAAAAGGCTTAGTTGATTAATTCTAAGCCTTTTAAAATGAATTTAATATGAAAAGAATCTAATAATTTGCCTAAGGCAAATCAAATTCTGCGCCTTCTTTTTCTACCTCTGGTGGCATCAAGTCTTCTTTCTTAACGCCTAATGCCAAGGCTACGATACTTGCTACATAGATTGACGAGTAAGTACCGATGAAAACGCCCACGATTAAAGCTGTTGCAAAAGCATGGATCGTTTCACCACCAAAGAAAAATAGCGCTAACAATACCAACAAAGTCGTGATCGAGGTCATCAACGTTCTGGCTAAAGTTTGATTCAATGAGGTATTGATAACTTCTTTTGCCTCACCTTTGCGCATTCTTAAAAAGTTTTCACGAATACGGTCAAACACTACTATCGTATCGTTCAACGAGTAGCCTATTACCGCTAACAGCGCTGCTAATACGGTTAAATCGAACTCCATTTGGCTAATCGAAAAGAAACCCAAAGTAATGATCACATCGTGCGCCAAAGCGGCTACTGAGCCGAGTGAGAATTTCCACTCAAAACGTAAGGCAACGTAAATCATGATACAAATTAGCGCCACCAGCATAGCTAAAACGCCCTGTTCTTTTAGCTCTTCACCAACTACAGGTCCAACATATCCTTTGTACTTTTCAACTACGCTTGAATCATTAGCTTGCAGCAATTCAATAACTGCACCGCCTATTTCATCACCAGGAATAAAGTCTTGATCAGGAATTCGAATTTTAACGTCTTGCGAAGTACCAAAATTCTGAACTACTGCACCTTTATAGTTTGCTGCTTCAAGTTGCTTACGGATATCGCTTAAATCGGCAGCTTGACCATATTGAATTTCAACCGAAGTACCGCCAGTAAAGTCCAAGCCAAAGTTCAGGCCTTTACTAAATAGCGAAACTAAAGAAGCAATAATCAAAAGCGCCGAAAAGACCATGGCGATTTTTCTTAATTTTAAAAAGTCGATATCTGTTTTTTTACTTAATAACTTCATTATCAGCTCCCTATATCGATAATTTTTTGACTTTTTTACCGCCGTAAATCAAGTTCACAATGCCTCGACTCACAAAAATTGCAGTAAACATAGACGTTAAAATACCGACGAATAAGGTAATCGCAAAGCCCTTAACAGGACCAGTACCAATTGCATATAAAATAATCGCGGCAATCATAGTCGTGATATTAGCGTCAGCAATGGTCGATAAGGCTTGTGCATAACCCTTGTCGATAGCTTGTGCTGGAGCAGAACCTTCTCGCAACTCTTCGCGAATACGCTCAAAAATCAATACATTGGCATCAACCGCCATACCAACGGTCAATACGATACCCGCAATGCCTGGTAAGGTTAGAGTTGCGCCCAAGATAGACATAATCGCAGTAATGAGCACTAGGTTTAGGGTCAAAGCGATATTAGCAACCAAGCCAAATAACTTGTAGTAAACCAACATAAAGATTAAGACAAGTGCAAAACCGATCATCACCGATTGCATACCTTTCTCAATATTTTCCGCACCCAAAGTTGGACCGACTGTTCTTTCTTCGATAAAGAAAGTTGGTGCAACTAAAGCACCAGAGCGTAAGTTTAAGGCTAAGTCTTTGGTCTCCGCTGGTGTAAAGCTACCTTGGATCTGGAAGCGGTCACCAAATTCACTGTTAATATTTGGCGCGCTGATTAGCCTTTCTTTGGTAGTCGATCCAACTAATGTTCTTTTGCCATCAATATCTTCAAAATTAGGAATCGACTCTACCAAAATCATTGCCAAGCGATTGCCCACGTTTTTAACTGTGGTTTCAAGCATCTTAGCGCCGCCAACACTATCAAGATTAACACTCACGATAGGCTGTTGGGTTTGTTGATCTTGAGCTGCGCGAGCATCAATTAAGTGATCACCGGTCACTTTCACTTCGTCATAAACAATAATGGGACGCCCATAGCTGTCAACAAATTCCTTTGAGCCAGCTGGAACTTGATCACCAGGCACAAAACCAGCCATAGCATCGTGATTTACCAATCTAAACTCAAGAGTTGCAGTCGCACCAAGCGTTTGTTTAGCTTCATCAGAATTTTGAATACCAGGTAATTGAACAACGATACGATCCGCACCTTGGCGCTGAATTTGTGGCTCGGCAACACCTAATGAGTTTACACGCTCACTCAAAATTAAGCGGTTTTGATCCACCGCCATATCTTGAATTTCTTGTAACTTAGCATCGGTAAAAGTGGCACGAATCAAATCGATGTCATTACGGGTAATACGCTCTAGCAAAACGCGATCTGAATATGTTTGAAATAAAGCCGAATAAGCACGTTCGATGTCACTAGGTTTAACCTGTAACAAGAGGCCATTATCAATCATCTCAATACGGCCACGGATACGACCATCTTCATGATCTAATAAAGTGCGCTTAAAATCGTTGCTGATTTGCTCTTTTTGCTTCTCAACCGCTTTATCCATATCCACTTGCATCAAGAAGTAGATACCGCCTCGTAAATCCAAGCCAAGCTTCATTGGCTTACCGCCAAGTGAGCGTAACCAATCAGGCGTGGCTGGCGCTAAACTTTGCACTACTACATAGTCAGTGTTACGAACGTCTGGATTTAGAAAGCTGTTAGCGATGCCATGCGCCTTTAACTGACTATCGGTATTGGCAAAACGTGCAATAACCTTTTGCTCAGAGCTTTGCTCAACCGCCACAGGAGTTAAATTCTGCTGTTGCCATTTACCCTCAATTTCAGCCAGTTGTGTTTGTGAAATTTGCGTATCACGCAAACCCGTCATCTGAACCGCAGGGTTTTCACCAAAAATGTTCGGCATGGCATAAATGGCCGCCAATGCTATCACCAGCACAATGACAAAATACTTCCACTTGGGGTAAGTATTGATCGGTCTTTGCACCTGATTCGGTTGATCAAAAATCATAAGTTATCCGTTAATTCTTACTGTTGTATTTACTTGCATTAGGCTGAGAGATTTTGTTCTATATCGAGGCAAATGACTTTCGAGACATGGAGCTTTATAAATATAAAGTGAATCTCGAGAAAGTCATTTAACAAAGATAGAGGACAAAATAACCAGCATAAATTAGGCTTCTATGTCTTTAATAGTGCCTTTAGGCAAAGTTTGCGCGATAGAGGCTTTTTGGAATTTAATTTCAACGCCTTCGCTAATAGTCAAAACTACAAATTGGTCATGAATTTTAGCGATACGACCAACGATGCCGCCAGTAGTCATAACTTCATCGCCTTTTTCTAAACCAGCCGTCATAGCTTGGTGTTGTTTCATCTTCTTTTGCTGAGGACGGATCATCATAAAGTACATGATTAACAACAAAGGAACGAACATAATGAAAAATTGCATTAAACTACCGCCTTGGGCGCCTGCTTGTGCTAACAACATGAATATAACCTCTTAATATTTATACTAATTTTGTTTTTCTAAGCTAGGAACTTCTTTGCCCTGCTTAGCATAAAATTCTTCAACAAAGTGCGACAATGTACCCTTTTCAATTGCCCCACGCAATCCTGCCATTAAATTTTGGTAAAAGTGCAAATTATGGATGGTGTTGAGCTTGGCACCCAAGATCTCATTGCACTTATCCAAATGATG
The DNA here is from genome assembly GCA_013372875.1 of Gammaproteobacteria bacterium. The sequence goes on from JABXIW010000407.1 coordinate 11,706, forward strand.
CAAATAAGCTCTGCTATAGTTTTTACAGGTATAGCAATCACATTCCGCATCCACCGGACCAGTATCAGTCTTATTGCGGCTATTTCTGAGTTTTACAACCCCAGTAGAGCTAAAAAGATGACCATTTCTTGCATTACGCGTCGGCATGACGCAATCAAACATATCCACGCCGCGCCTTACCGCTTCAACAATGTCTTCTGGTTTGCCCACCCCCATTAAATAACGTGGCTTGTCTTGCGGCATTTCAGGGGTCAAATGGTCAAGAACCTTGAGCATTTCGTCTTTTGGCTCGCCAACTGAAAGGCCACCAATGGCAAAGCCGTCAAAGTCGATTTCAGCTAGTGCCTTTAATGATTCTGAACGCAAATGAGGATACATACCACCTTGAACGATGCCAAATAGCGCCGTTGGCTTCATATTTCGTTCTTCAAAGCCAGCATAATGAGCATCTTTTGAGCGCTTAGCCCAGCGCAAAGACAACTCCATGGATTCGCGCGCCTCAGCTTCAGTCGCTGGATAAGGCGTACATTCATCAAATATCATTACGATATCTGAGCCTAATTTGCGCTGCACTTCCATCGCTTCTTCTGGCCCTAAGAAAACCTTTGAGCCATTCACGGGTGAACGGAACTCCACGCCCTTTTCAGTAATTTTGCGCATTTTGCCCAAACTAAAAACTTGGAACCCGCCTGAATCCGTTAAAATTGGCTTATCCCAGTTCATAAAATCATGCAGATCACCGTGCTGCTCAATTATGTCTGTCCCTGGGCGCAGCATCAGGTGGAAAGTATTGCCCAAAATTATCTCCGCACCCAATGCCTTAATATCTTCAGGGGTTAAAGACTTAACGGTGCCATAGGTGCCCACAGGCATAAAAGCCGGTGTTTCGATGGTGCCGCGTTCAAACTTCAATTGACCACGACGCGCCATACCATCAGTTGTTTGTAAATCAAATTCCATCCACATAGTTTCTAGCCTTTTTGGTTAGCCTGTTGTGTGTGATAAGCAGGATTCGTAATAAACATTGAATCGCCATAACTAAAAAAGCGATATTTTTCAGTAACAGCTTGATTATAAGCATTTAAAATAGTGTCTTTAGTGGCAAATGCGCTTACTAACATCATCAAAGTCGATTCTGGTAAGTGGAAGTTGGTGATCA
>JABXIW010000209.1 GCA_013372875.1 Gammaproteobacteria bacterium
CCGTGGCGGCCGTACTTGTCACGCAGCGATTATTGCGCGTGAGCTTGGTATTCCCGCGGTTGTAGGCTGTGGTAATGCCACTGACTTAATCAAAAATGGTATGGAAGTGACGGTTTCTTGCTCAGAAGGTGAGACGGGTAATATTTATAACGGTTTGTTGGATTTTGAAATCAGCCAAGATTCTGTGTCGGATATGCCGAACTTGCCATTCAAAATTATGATGAATGTGGGTAATCCAGATCGAGCCTTCGATTTTGCGCGTTTACCGCACGCAGGTGTTGGCCTTGCGCGCTTAGAGTTTATTATTAACCGCATGATTGGCGTACATCCAAAAGCCTTATTGGATTATCAGAATCTTGAAGATGAGTCTTTAAAGAAAACCATTGCCATGCAGATGGCGGGTTATGCCAATCCGAAAGAGTTTTATATCAGCAAGTTAGTGGAAGGCATTTCAACCATTGCTTGTTCTTTTGCGCCAGAAAAAGTCATTGTGCGTATGTCTGACTTTAAGTCGAATGAATACGCAAACTTGATTGGTGGTCATTTATATGAGCCGAACGAAGAAAACCCAATGATTGGTTTCCGTGGCGCTTCGCGTTATATCTCGAAAGAGTTCCGCGAGTGTTTTGAAATGGAATGTGAGGCCATTAAGCGTGTTCGTAACAAGATGGGCTTAACCAATGTGGAAGTGATGATTCCATTTGTGCGCACGCTAGAAGAAGCTAAGAAAGTAACTGAGTTGCTTGAGCGTAATGGGCTAAAACGAGGCGATAATGGTCTTAGAGTCATTATGATGTGTGAATTACCATCGAACGCCATTTTAGCGGAAGCCTTCTTGAAATATTTTGATGGCTTCTCGGTGGGTTCAAATGACCTAACGCAATTATCATTAGGTCTCGATCGTGACTCAGGCATTATTTCGCACTTGTTTGACGAGCGTGATCCAACGGTTAAGGTTTTATTGGCCAATGCGATTAAAGCCTGTAAGAAAGCGGGTAAATACATAGGTATTTGTGGTCAGGGCCCATCGGATCATCCAGATTTTGCTAAGTGGCTTATGGAGCAGGGTATTGATAGCGTTTCTCTAAACCCTGATACAGTGCTAGAAACCTGGTTATTCCTTGGCAAGAAGTAGCAAATTAGCTACAAATCGTGAAATTTGTCGATAAATTGTCTTAAAAACATGAGATAAGTCGCTAATTTTACAAAATTTTGTTTAAAGCCCTTGAAGTGTCATGCGATACTTGAAGGGCTTTTTTTATGAGGAGGATATTACAATGAATAAATTAACACTTGCAGCATTACTAGCAGCAACTACTTTTTTAGCAGCTTGTAGCGAAGATAAAAAAGAAGCTGCGGCGAAAGAAACTAAAGAAGCAGTTGAAGCTGTTAAAGATGCTACTAAAGATGCAGTAAACAACACGGTTGAAGGTGCGAAAGAAGTAGCTTCAGATGTGACTGATGCTACTGCTAATGCAGTAGATGCAACCAAACAAGCTGCTTCAGATGCAGTTGACGCAACTAAAGAAGCTGCCGCTAAAACAGTAGAAGGTGCTAAAGAAATGACTGCTGATGCAGTTGACGCTACAAAAAAAGCGGCATCCGACGCGGTTGATGCGACAGTGAAAAAAGCTGAAGAGTTAACTGAAAAAGCTAAAGAAGAAATTGAAGAAGAAGTAAAAGATGAAGATAAAGGCGATCAGTAACTTTGATTATCTTTTTCCGAAGCCTAAAAAGCCGTATCATGAGATGCGGCTTTTTTTATGGGGATAATATTTGTCACGCACGACCATTAACCATCTGAAACTTGATATTCAACGAGTTCCGCTGGATTTTATTTATCCGTTGCGAAGTAAAGTATTGCGACCAGGACAAGCCATTAGCAGTTGCCATTATCCTGAAGATAAGCAAGCTGACGCCTTTCATTTGGCTGCGCTTGACAGTGGCAACGTCATCGGCATTGCTTCTTTTTATCATGAAGCTCATCCAGACCTAGATGGTAATAAAGCCTATCGACTTAGAGGCATGGCAGTTGAACCAGAGATGCAAAGCTATGGAATTGGCTCTAAATTACTTTCGCAAGCCTTTGATATTTGTAACAAAGCGGGCGCTGATCTATTATGGTGCAATGCACGAACCGCAGCCATGAATTTCTATTTGAAATTAGGTTTTAAGGCCACTGGGGAGCCTTTTGAGCTGGCTGGAATTGGCGAGCATTATTTAATGCATCGCGAACTATAAACAATATGAGAATCCATTCATGAGTCAAGAATTAGAATCGACTATTAGCGCTTTTTATCGTAATGAAGAACACAAAGCGAACGATGTTTTTTTAAGACAGCCTTTCGGTAAAGACTGGAAAGAATATACTTGGGCGCAAGTGGGCGAGCAGGTACGTAAAATGGCAGCCTATTTAAAAGCCAGTTTGCCAGCAGGATCTAAAGTGGCGATTTTGTCTTTAAACTGTTCTCACTGGTTTATGGCCGATTTGGCGATCATGATGGCGGGGCATATTTCAGTGCCAATTTATCCAACCGCGGGTAAGGATACCATTGCCACTATTTTGGAGCATAGCGAGTCAGAGCTATTATTTGTCGGTAAATTATGGGATTGGGATGCGAAAAAAGAAGCGATCCCGAATGATTTAAGGAAAATTGGCTTTTTCCACGAGTACCCTGATTTTGACAGTTGGGATCAAATCATCGCTCCGCAAGAGCCTATTACCGATAAGCCACAGCGCGATTTAGATGAAATTGCCAGTATTATCTATACCTCAGGTACAACGGGTATGCCAAAGGGCGTGATGATTGATTTTAGAGCCTTGTCCAATGCTGCCAAAGCAGCGATGGAATATGTGGATCTGCACAATGAGCACTTTTTCTCTTACTTGCCATTGGCACACTGTGCGGAGCGAGAATTAATTGAAATCATCAGTGTTCATAGCGGTAGCGTGGTTTCTTTTACCGAATCATTGGATACTTTCCAGCAGAATATTGTGGATGTGAAGCCTACTGTATTTTTGGGCGTGCCGCGGATCTGGCTCAAGTTCCAGCAAGGGATCGAGGCGAAAGTAGGTAAAGCCAAATTGGCCTTTTTATTAAAATTACCCATAATTGGTAACCTTATTCGTAAAAAAATCATCACTGGACTTGGCTTGGATAAGGTTAAGATCCCATTGTCGGGGGCCGCTGCTCTACCCGCAGGTACGCTAAAATTCTTTGAAAAGCTAGGCTTAAACATCTGTGAAGCCTACGGTCTTACTGAATCCATGGCTTTCGGTACTGCAAATGTGCCACACGCCAGAGCCGCCGGTTCGGTAGGTAAAGCTATAAATACCTCGGAAGTGGTGATTGATGAAGAATCGGGCGAAGTCTTGTTGAGAAGCCCATGCATTATGCGCGGTTATTACAAGGAGCCTTTAAAAACTGAGCAAGTGATGACTGCTGAAGGATTTTTGAAAACCGGCGATCTGGGTCAGATTGATGGCAATGGTTTCTTATCGATTACTGGTCGAGTAAAAGATATTTTCAAAACCTCTAAAGGCAAATATGTTTCACCCATTCCAATTGAAGCTACTTTAGAACCTGAGCTCGGCGTTGAAAACCTGTGTGTGATTGGTGATGGTTTGCCAGCACCAGTAGCGGTCGCTTCGGTTTTTGGCAAAAACGTTAAAGATAAAGCAGGTTATATTAAAGAAGCGGAAGTGATTTTCCAAAAGCTCAATGGTGGCTTGGAAAAACATGAACGAATTTCTCACATCCTGTTGGTTGATGATGAATGGAACCCTGATAATGGCCTAATAACACCAACGTTAAAAATTCGCCGGCCTCAGTTAGAGGAAAAATATAAGCCGTTGATTGAAAAACATCGAAAGTCTGCAGATAAAGTGATTTGGGTATAAAGCGAGTTTTATTATGGGTTTTTTAAGCTGGATTTTAGTAGGCCTATTGGCGGGCTTTTTAGCCAAATTCATTATCCCAACCAAACGCCATAAAGGTTTATTACGTACTTTATTGTTGGGTGTGGTTGGCGGTTTATTAGGTGGGTATTTAGGCCAAAAATTGGGCATCGGTAGTGGTCTTAGTGGCTTTAACCAATACTCGATTGTTACGGCAACGGTAGGTGCTTTATTGGTTCTAATTTTGCAGCGGCTTTTTGCTGAAAAATAACTGAATTCAAAGGTGTTTTCAGTTCAGATAGGGTTCAGCTAGCAAAGACTACACTTTCTCCATACTTGAGATATTCCATTTGTCGTCTCAGTAAGGAGAAGATTATGAAAAAGTTTGCAAAAAACAGTTTAACCATTGCCAGTGTGTCGGTGGCATTAGCGCTAAGCGCAGGTGCTATGGCTGATGAAAAGCAAAATAAGCATTATGGCGATGAGTATTTTAATGGTCAGTATGATGATCGTTATGACCGTAACCACTACGATCGTCGTGACAGCCGCTATAGAGATTACCGCGATGAGCGTCGCTATTCAGGCTACGGTAAGATAGTTCGTGCTAAAGTTACTGATGTTGACCCTGTTTATCGTACGGTGCGTGGTGAGCCGATTGCTCAAGAGCAATGCTGGCGTGAACCTCGTCGAGTAAGTCGTTCGGATAGACGAGCTGGTTCGGTGATAGGCGCTGTGATTGGTGGTGTGATTGGCTACAAAGTGGGTGGCGATCACAGACACAATAAGCGCTCCGGTGCTGCTGTTGGTGCGGTATTAGGTTCGGTGATTGGCGGCGAGGCTGCTAAAAATAAACATCGTTCTGAGCGCCGTTATGAGAGTCACTGCGAAACGGTTTATACTGGCGGTTATGAGCGTCAGCAACTGATAGGCTATAATGTTGAATACAAATATAAAGGCCAGCGTTTTGAGACCTTTATGGATTATGAACCAGGCCGCTATATCAATGTACGTTTATCTGCTGAGCCTGTTGGCCGTAGATAATTGAAATCAAGGTTAGTCAAACTAACTAGGAAAAAGTAATGAAAAAAGCACTATTTTTGTTAATGATTTTTTTCAGCAGTGTTGCCGCTCTTGCCAGTAATGGCTTAGCAGCTGCTGAACAAAGAGAGCCAAAACGCGATCGCGACGTTGAGTGCCGCATCATTAGCAAATCTAGTGCCATGCGAGCAGTTGCTGGTCGTACCGACGGCAAGGTGATTTCCGCTTACTTGACGCGAGGTCGTCCACCGATGTATCGCGTCAAAACCTTGTCTAAATCGGGCCGAGTTAAAAGCGTCAGTGTCAATGCCTGTAATGGCCAAGTTTACGGTTAAGTCGCTGTTTAGGCATTACAATTATAAAAGGGGATATTGATGAAGTTACTACTGGTTGAAGATGACCAAGCATTGCGCGAGCAATTAGTAGAGGCTTTGAAGAAGCAGAATTACGCGGTTGAAGCCGCGCCCGATGGCGAAGAAGCCTTATATTTTGCGCGTGAATACGAATTTGATTTGGGTATTTTTGATTTGGGTTTGCCGGGAATCTCAGGGATTGAAGCTATCGAAACCTTGCGCAAAGAAGACGTAAATTTTCCTATTTTAATTTTAACTGCCAGAGGCCATTGGCAAGATAAAGTCGATGGTTTGGCTGCGGGCGCTGATGATTATTTAACTAAGCCCTTTCAAAATGAAGAACTGTTTGCGCGAATTAATGCCTTGCTTAGACGCTCTTCGGGCTATGCTTCACCTGAAATTGTTAAAGGCCCAATCACCCTTAACAGCATGAAGCAAGAAGTGCGAGTTAATGATCAAGTTATGGATTTGACCGCTTACGAATACATGGTCTTGGAATATTTAATGTTGAATCCTGATAAAGTAGTTTCAAAGACAGAGTTAACCGAACATTTATACGCTCAAGACTATGATCGCGACTCCAATGTATTAGAAGTATTTGTTGGACGCTTGCGCAAGAAAATCGATCCTGACGGTGAAATAAAACCTATCGAGACGTTACGTGGTCGTGGTTATCGTTTGCGCTCGGATCTCTAAAGGTCATTAGCAGGACTTACCATTTGTCTCAGTCTTATTCACTGCAAAAACGCTTATTGATAAACACCAGTTTAGTGCTGGTGTTTTTTATTTTGGCCATGAGTGCGGTGTTATTAAAGTCCTATGAGTCAGGCATTCGTCAAGCAACCTTTGAGCGCTTAACGGCACAGTTTTATGGGCTTTTGTCAGTTGCTGAACTCGAAGAAAAAGATCATCTGTTTATTCCGGAAGAGCCGCAAATTGATCAACGCTTTAATCAATATGCCAGCGGACTGTCGGCTTTAGTTTTTGATGAAACTGAAACTTTGGTCTGGAGCTCAATTTCGGCTGAAGATACTGATATTAAAATTCCGTTAAGTCTTCCTGGTGAGCCAAAACTTTATAATTTACAGCTTAAAGACAAGAGTTATTTTCAGTTTCACTTTGTTACCGAATGGGAATCAGAAGCTGGTGATATAGCCTTGTATCATTTTATGGTGCTGGAAAATAAACGCGCTTTTGATCAAGTCATTTCAGCTTATCGTAATAAACTTTTGATGTGGCTTGGTATTCTCGCCATTTCTTTATTGTTAGTTTTATTTTTAATTTTACGCTGGACTTTCAAACCTATGCGCAAAATTACCGACGAATTAAGCCAAGTAAAAAAAGGATTGGCTAATAAGCTGGACGACTCTTATCCAAAAGAGATTCAAGGTCTTACCGACAGCATCAATCGCTTTATTGTTAATGAGCGCGATCAGTCCAAGCGTTATAAAGAGACATTGGCAAATCTTGCGCATAGCCTGAAAACACCATTGGCGGTAATGCAGTCGGCATTGCAGAATAAAGTGGATAGCAACGAGCTTGCACGAGTAAGCCAAGAACAGCTTGAGCGGATGAATCAAATTGTCGGCTATCAACTGCAACGCGCTACGAGTGGCCCTAAAGTGATGGCTGAGAGAATTCAAATTGCCCCAGCAATTGAAAAATTAATTGCGGGTTTAAGTAAGGTCTATGCACAAAAAGGCATTAACATTAACTCAGAGGTTGAAGCTGAACTCAGTATCAATTTAAGTGAAGGTGATTTATACGAGATCTGCGGCAATCTTACCGATAACGCTTGTAAATGGGCCGAATCCAACGTGCTGATTAGTGCTAAAGCTCAAGACAACAAAGTTATTATCTCGATTGAAGATGATGGCCCAGGTATTCCAAAGCATGTGCAGGAAGCTGTTTTAAGCCGTGGTAAACGCCTTGATGAGACGGTTGAAGGGCAAGGAATTGGAATGTCAGTGGTCAAAGAAATTATTGAGGCTTACAAAGCTAAAATTGAGATAGAAAAAAGCGCCACATTAGGCGGCGCTCAGATCAATTTGATATTCAAAAACTAGTTGATATTCAAACAATAGGGTTTAAGCAGCTACATTGGTTGATTCAAAGATTTTGTTGGCACTAGCTGCGACAAAGCCTTGATACAATTCGCCATTTTCCATGGCAAATCTTTCAGCAAACTCATAAAAACAAGAGCGAATAGGGTAATTGCCATCTTCAAACGCCCAATCCACCATGTTTGCCATGGTTGAGCTTTGCTTTAGGCAAACTTCTTCCGACCCCTTAATTTCTGAGCCGCTGGTGTTCAATTGGAAACCTGCATCTTTAACGAATTGATTAACCGCTTCGATGTTTTTTAAGGTTTCTAAATGATTGATAGAAACCGTGAAATGGTTAGCTCTAAGACCGAATGCTGCCAACCATGCGGCATATTCAGATTCTTCTAGCAAGCGCTCATAAGCATTACGACTAATTTTACCCCAATGGCGTTTTGGGATTTGCAAGCCTTCTTGTGAGATCTGCCAATTGGCTTGGGCGATTAGGCCACGGCAAAACATTTGCAATTCTGCTGAAAACTCTTCAAGCAATAACTCACTCACGAAGATTTTTGGCGCCGTTTCATCGGATTGATGAGCAAAATGCTTGGCATAGAGCTTCTTTTCTTCGAAGTGATATTCGCCAGCTTCGGCGTAGCCGTGCTGTGCAAGGAAGTCACCAATGTGCTTTAAGTTGATTAAACCATCGTTAAAGGTTCTTAAAGCAATATGATCATTTACAATAGGTTTGTTTGATAACTTGCTGAATTCATTATGAATTTTTAAAGCATCAGGAGTGATGGCGACATAGTCGTTCCACAAATTGGTAAACAAATTTTGCATGTTCGAAGCTCAATTATCTCAACTGGTAAGAGGACAAACCAATTATCGCAAAGGTTTGCCCTGAAAACTAGAAATTTTTGTGGGAAAAGCTAAGTTTTACAGATCTTTAACAGCCTGCATAAACTGCTTAAAGACATGAGGATTGGCTGCCATAATGCTTTTTGACTTGGCAGTGTAAGGGTTGCCCTTAACATCGCCGACCAGACCACCAGCTTCCTTTACGATTAAGGCGCCAGCAGCGGTATCCCAGTCCGATAAGCCAAACTCCCAGAATCCGTTGACGCGACCACAAGCCAAATAGGCTAAATCTAAGGCAGCAGAGCCAGCGCGACGCATATCGCTGCAAAGTGGCAATAACTTTGAGAAATACTCTAAATATTCATCAACATTTGAGTTTGAGCGGAATGGAAAACCTGTGGCAAGGATTGATTTTTCAAGCTTTTTCTCAGCGGCCACACGAATACGCGACTGGTTTAGTTGAGCTCCTGAACCATTAGCAGCACTAAACATTTCATCGCGCATTGGATCGAAAATGACCGCCGCAACCGTTTTGCCCTTTTGCTTTACCGCAATAGAAATAGCGAAATGGGGATTGCCGTCTATAAAATTACGAGTGCCGTCTAAAGGATCGATAACCCAAACGGTATCCTTATCTGTACCTTCTTTAAGGCCAGATTCTTCAGCAAGAATAGAGTGTTCGGGATAGCTAGATTTGATGGTATCCATGATTAACCATTCCGCTTGCTGATCCACATTAGTCACAAAATCGTTCAGATCCTTCATTTTTGCAATGATTCGATCGCGATCATTAAAAGACTTAACAATATAATCACCAGCACGGTTAGCCGCGCGGATCGCAATAGTACGGTACGCATTCATAGTTAATCACCAATTATCAAAGAACGGGGCGCTATTCAGCTGATAGTCGCCAAGTGCGCGCATTCTACCAAAAAGACTGAGCAAGTGAAAAGTCTTTATTCATACTTTGTTTTAAAACTAGGGTTATGACCTTAGCTTTGATATGATCGCTTTAACCCATTGAAAATCATCAATTATTGGCTCGATGCTCGATCAAATTAAAATCGTACTTTGTTTCACCAGCCATCCTGGAAATATTGGGGCGGCAGCGCGTGCCATGAAAACTATGGGTTTGAGCCAACTGGTTTTAGTGAGCCCGAAAGATTTTCCTTGTGAAGAAGCCTTGGTTAGATCTTCTGGTGCTTTGGATATATTAGATAATGCGGTAGTGGTCGATTCAGTAGAAGAGGCGATTAAGGATTGCCGCTTAGTGATTGGCACCAGTTCGCGTAACAGAGCTTTGCCTTGGCCATTGATTGAGCCAAGAGAGATGGCAAAGATTATTGATGGAAAGCCTGAATCGCGCCCAGTAGCGATTTTATTCGGCCGCGAAAGTGTTGGCTTGCTGAATGAAGAATTACAGCTGTGTAATTATCATGTGAATATCCCTGCTAATCCTGATTATATGTCGCTAAATTTAGCTTCAGCGGTGCAGATTATTAGCTATGAGCTGCGATTAAAGCATTTAGAGCAAAATCCACTGGCTGAAGAAGCGCCAGAATTAAAAGATTCGGAGTTAGTTGCAACATCTGAGCAAGTCGAAGGTCTTTATCAACATCTGGAGCAGACAATGGTCAAAACCGAGTTTTTTGACCCTGAAAATCCGAAGCTATTATCTGCTAGAATGCATAGGCTATTTGCGAAAAGCCAATTGAATCAGGGTGAGGTGAATATCCTTCGCGGGTTTTTATCTTCCATAGAAAAATACATTAAGCGTAAAACCAATTAAAGGCTATAAAACTTTATGTTTGAACGAATTAAAGAGGACATCAAAAGTGTTTATCATCGCGACCCTTCGGCGCGAAATAACTTTGAAGTTTTGACTTTATACCCTGGTTTGCACGCTATTTGGTGGTATCGTTTAAGTAATAAACTCTGGCGCAATAACTGGAAATGGCTAGCTCGAGCGGTCATGACCTTTGCTCGCTTCTTAACAGGCATTGAGATTCACCCCGGTGCAACCATTGGTCGCCGCTTCTTTATTGATCATGGCTTGGGCGTAGTTATAGGCGAAACCGCTGAAATTGGCGATGATTGTATGCTTTATCATGGAGTCACTCTAGGCGGTACTAGTTTAGAGAAGGGTAAACGCCATCCGACCTTAAAAAATAATGTGGTTATTGGCGCTGGCGCTAAAATTCTTGGTCCCATCACTTTGCATGATAATGCCAAAGTTGGTGGTAATGCCGTGGTAGTCAAAGACGTACCCGAAGATGCTACCGTTATTGGTATTCCAGCCCGCGAGGCTTCAGAAAAAGACCCTGGCGGTAAACATAATTACCAAGCTTTTGGCGTTACTTCTGATCAAATCGATCCATTAGTGGTTGCCTTGCAAAATATGTATGAGCATTCAAATGCGCTCGAGCACCAGTTAAAAGGCTTAACGGAGCAGCTAAAAGAAAAGGGCATTGATACGGCAAAGATTGAAATTCCTGAATTAGACTGCACTGGCATCCTTAACGGTAACTCTGATAGCAAAAACCAAAATAAATAGGCCTGCTTAGCGGTTGTTATTTTGGATAAACGCTTTCGGCGTTATGCCAGTAGAGTTTTTAAATATCCGATAAAAGCTGGCTTCAGAGTTAAATCCAGATTCTAAAGCTAATGATAAAATAGACGCTTTATTATCAGGCGTTAACAACTTTTCTTTAATGTCCTCAATCCGGTAGTCATTGATTAATGAGCGGAAACTTTTACCGTAATGAGCATTAATAATTTGAGATAAGTTTGCCGAATTTATTTCAAGCGTTTTTGCCAGCTGACTAATGTTTAAGCTCGGATCTAAATACACTTTTTCATTGGTTAACTGCAGCTCTAGGTGTTCAATGATATCGCTAACATCTTCTTCAGGCTTCTGCTGCGTATTTGAGCTATCCTCAGGATAAATTTCATTAAGATCGATGGGTTGCTGATGATAGGCCATAAAGCCTAAGTAATAGGTTAGCGCTGCCTGATAAATGAAATACAGTTTCCAATGAATCTCAGTGGTATTTTCCAAGCTGGTGAAACGACCAATCAGCATATTGATAATCAAAAAACTGATTAAAATAGCGCTCAAACCGATAATGGTCTTTAGCCAGCGTAAAGTAGGGTAAGCGCTATTGGCGGTATTGTCCTTTACTCTTTGCTGAAACTTCAAAAACTTGCGAGCTCCTACAAACAGGTAGCTCAAAATGGATATAACTATCAGCCAGTTTTCAATTTCCTTAATGTAGTTATAGTTCAATTGTCGTACCGCTTTATCTTGAAGGCTCAGGGTAGCTAGATCATAGGTTTGGAAATAGATGAAAAGTGCAAATCCTTGCGCTAAAGCTAATGGAATAAAGTGCAGAAGGTATTTACTCTGCCAGCGAAAGCCTTTTTCAGTTAAGGCTAAAAAGTAAAAATATAATAACGGCGCCGTCGCCATTTCGAAGGCATTGGGAAGATAGCGAAAGTTTGGTTTATTTAATAAACCACTGTAATTCATGATGATTTTTATGAATAACAAGCAAAAGGTTAGGATCGCAAAAGCTAAAAATACGTTACTTAATTGTTTGTTTTTGGAAAATAGCAACAAAGGAACTGCAACCAAGCCTTGGATGATCCCCACCAGCAGTAATACTTCAAAAATTGAAAATTGCATCTTCTCTACCTAGCTTGTCATTTTTATGTGATTGTTATTCAAACCTTCATTAGATGCGTAAAGCCAAATTTTGGTTTATTCACTAAGATTATCCGCTTAATTTTAGTTAATTATTATAAAAAGTTACTCTCAAAAACCGTTTTAAGAGGTTTTTTAGCGATGAGAAGGCTATTTTTTGATTTTTATTATTACGGGAACAGTAATGAATACCAACTCAATGAGCGTTCAATTGATTATAACAATAATATTATCCACGGTTGCAATATGGCTATTTGCCTATTTTTTAGAAATAAGACTGGTCAATGCAATGATTGCCACCCATGTAGTATTAGGCAGTTTAGCTTTTTTAGTAGGGGCTTTCTCCTCGGTTTCGAAAAAAGGCGGAAAGTTGCATAAAAGTTCGGGTCGGCTGTTTTATTTGTTTATGACAGTATCAGCGATATACACCTTAATCGTTGCTACCATGCCAAATCATTTCAGCACTTCGATGTTTCAGATAAGCATCATGACCTTATATTTTCTAATCGGAGGCATCAGAAGCCTTTCTTATAAAAAATCGGATCATCAGTATATGATCGATAAGTTATTGGTTTATCTGACTATTTTAGTCAGCATATTTATCTTATTCTATGCAAAATACCTCTACGGCGGGTTCCAGCCGCTACAAACGGTATTTGGAATTTTAGCGATAAACTTCTGTATCCTCGACTTGTGGATTTTCTCTAAAGCTGGGCTTGCCAAGAAAAGATGGCTGGCTTTGCACTTATCAAAAATGCTCGCTGGCTACACTACGGCAGTGACCGGTTTCTTTGTGGCGCAGAAGA
>JABXIW010000264.1 GCA_013372875.1 Gammaproteobacteria bacterium
AAATTAAACAACCATAGTTTATGGGGCTTTTCTCTGTTTGGAAGACACAAAAAAGCCTACTAAACAGTAGGCTATATAAGGCAAAACGGAGAATTTCTTTGTTTACAATCAGCACTTCAAACCTGTCGATTGCGCGACATTCTCAACAATGGATCTCAAGTTCACACTAATAGAGTGTAATGTTTCAAGCTCCTCTTCTGTAAACGGGTGAGTAAGAACCGACTCTGCACCTTTTTTCCCGACCACCGTCGGTAGACTTAGCACGACGCCACTCACACCATATTGACCCGACATCATCGTGCCAACTGGCAACACAGAGCGCTCATTGATTTTGATGGCTTGAATGATTCGAAATACGCTGGCTGCAATACCATGCACCGTATTATGTTTGCGACGAAATATATCGTAACCCGCTTGCTTAACCGCTTCGAGCAACTCATCAGCATCGATTCTCTCGATATTGTGCGTATCGCAATAATAATCCGCAGGCTGGCCAGCAATAGAGATCAAACTCTTTGGTGTGAAACAGTGGCTTCCGTGCTCTCCCAGTACATAACCAAATATGTTTTTAGGGTCGAGATCCACACGGTTAGCAACAATACTCATCAAGCGAGCTGTATCGATAACACACCCGCTGCTGATCACTTTGTTTGGCTCAAAGCCCGTATTGGTAGTAATAAAATGAGCAACAATGTCACAAGGGTTGGACACGACAATCAAAACCGCCTTTGGCGCAACACGCTCTATTTTTCTAGCGATCTCGACGCCAATCTTCGCGTTGACTTCCGCTATATCTAAACGTGTTTGTCCTTGTTGAATTTGCGCACCTGCCGTTATCACAACAATATCGGCACCTAACAAATCGAGGTAATCATCTGAGGGAATAATGCGGGTATTTTTGGAAAAGGTTAACGCCGCAGTGTGACGAAAATCGAAGACTTCCCCTTCAGCTCTTTCTAAGTTTTGGTCTAACAGAACAAGTTCACTGACGCAGCCTAGCGTGAGCAAATAATTGCAAACACCAACTCCAACGGCGCCAGCGCCAATCACACCAATTTTCATCTTACTCTCCCTGAAAAATGCGGCTCTTGAAAGATACGTCGCTCTTTAAAAATGAGCGGCAAGAGCATAAAAGTCCAACGTCATTTTGTAGCTCAGAATCTCTTACCAATCTAGTCTTTCATTTCCGTACCATGCTTGTTTGATGAAAATTACACCGTTGAATCGTGACGTTACCGCCCTGAAGAAGCCTTTCACCTCTATATCAACGGCCAAAAGCGAGTACAATCTGGACATCTAATTCAAGAAGGCAAACAAAATGGAAACTCTGTTAATTGGTCACCGCGGCGTTGCCGGCTCGTTCCCAGAAAATACAAAAGTCAGCGTTCAAGCTGCAATTGATCTCGGCCTAAAATGGGTAGAAGTAGATGTTCAGCCAACAAAAGATAACGTACTTGTGGTTTGCCACGATCATACGTTAAATCGATGCAGCAATGGCAAAGGACGAGTTGATGCGCATACGTTGAAAGAACTAAGACAATTAGATTTCGGTGGCTGGTTCAGCGAAGATTTTGCTGGCGAAACTATCATGACTCTTGAGGAGCTATTAAGCTTGGCTACTGAGCGAGGTCTAAATCTGAATATTGAAGTGAAAGTAGACCGCCATCCAGCGGATGAAGTCGCACAAACGCTTGCAAAAGTGCTTACCGAAAGTTCAATGCCTAGAGAGAACCTTTTACTCTCAAGCTTTAGTCATGATGTCATCAGAGCACTTTACCAGCATTGCGAAGGTTATCGTTTGGGTGTTTTAAGTGAGTTTTTTACAAAAAAAGACGGGCTATTGTTAGATGAAGTGAAAGCGTACAGCTGTAACCTAAATATTAACTGGGTTCGTTCGCGTCAGATCATTAAGCTGCAAGAAGCGGGCTATAAGGTCATGTGTTACACGGTCAACAACCCGAATAAGCTCAGGCACCTTCCGCAATTAGATGGCATTTTTAGTGACCATCCAAAACGTTTTATGCAATAACCTTTCAAAGCTCCCGTGGGATAACGAGTCCTACCACTCGATCGTGATCGGTGTTCCCATGGTGACAAGCTGGATAAATTCATCCATTTCTTCATTGGTGAGCGCAATACACCCGTTGGTCCAATCAAAACTCTGAATAAAGCTAGGATCTTGCGTCTCACCATTCTTTAAACCATGAATTTTAATGTTCCCACCCGGGGAGACACCTCTCCGGTGCGCCTCTAACGTGTCAATAGCATCGGGATAGCTAATGTGCACCGAGCGATAAAACGCAGAATCCTCAATCACGTAATCGAGCGTGTAACTGCCTTCTGGCGTTCGGTTGTCGCCTTCTTCTTGCTTATGGCCTTTAGGACTGGCACCCAATGCAATACGATATTCTTTTAGTATGATGCCATCTTCCATCAAGTACATTCTGCGTTTCGATTTATCAACTTTAACCAGATCGACAGCCGCGTGCGTACTGAACGTAACCAATCCACACAGAATTAAAGCACACCATTTTATCGACATTGCCAGAACGCCCAAACCAAGAGTCAGAAGGAAATAAAAGAGAAGCTATGCTAGTCAGATGATGCTCACAAAGCAATCTGATTATAACGTTGAGACGTAAAAAAGACGGTGCTAATCGCATCTTGATATTACTGAGATTTAAGCAAAGATTTCACTATTCATTAGGCCTAAGTTACATTACTTTATAAGTAGATTTATTTATAAAACCCATACTTTTTGGGAGGGAACTATGATTAACATTGCTTTTTTTAGTGCAAAATCCTACGACGAAGCCTCTTTTAATAAAATTAAGAACAATCGCGACTTCGAATTTCACTATCACGACTTTCGACTCACCGAAAAAACCGCAAAAATGGCGCACGGTTGTGACGTGGTGTGCGCTTTCGTCAATGATGATCTTTCTGCTCCCGTTCTAAAACAACTTTCTTTGGGCGGAACAAAACTCATTGCGATGCGTTGTGCTGGCTTCGATAAAGTAGATCAACAAGCGGCTAAAGAGCTTGGCCTTCAAGTTGTGCGAGTGCCAGCATACTCTCCCGAAGCGGTCGCCGAGCATACCGTAGGTTTGATGATGTGTTTGAATCGTCGTCTCCACAAAGCGTATCAACGCACCCGTGATGCCAACTTCTCTTTAGAAGGATTAGTTGGCTTCAACTTTTTCGGCAAAACCGTTGGCGTTATCGGCACAGGCAAGATTGGTATCGCCACGATGCGAATCTTTAAAGGCTTAGGGATGGAACTGCTTTGCTACGACCCTTACGAAAATCCTCTGGCTTTAGAAATGGGTGCACGATACTGTTCTCTTGAAGAGATTTACGCCAATGCAGATGTTATCTCTCTTCACTGTCCAATGAGCGAAGAAAACTACCACCTATTGAACGAAAACGCTTTTGCTCAAATGAAAGATGGCGTGATGATCATCAATACAAGCCGAGGTGAGTTACTCGACTCTGTCGCCGCTATCGAAGCACTTAAACAGGGTAAGATTGGCGCTCTCGGTTTAGATGTGTACGACAACGAAAAGGACTTGTTCTTTCAAGATAAATCCAACGACGTTATCGTGGATGATGTTTTCCGCCGCTTATCGGCATGCCACAACGTTCTGTTCACTGGCCATCAAGCTTTCTTAACTCACGAAGCGCTGAATAACATAGCATCTGTGACATTGAACAACGTAGAAACCTTCTTCTCCGGCCAAGTTTCAGGGAATGAACTAATCAACTAAACATAGAATCGAGGAGGATAGTAGAGCGTAGATTTTCAGCTATGCTATACTCCTCGACCATTAAAAAATTGAGTCTATTTACCATGAGCATTAAAACTGATATTCAAAAGCTGCATAACCGCGTAGATACCTGCCAACGTAAACTGGATGCAGCACGTTCTCGTGGTGATCACGAAATGATTTCTAAATTCACGGATGAAGTTGAAGATCTAACAAAGAAGCTTAACCAACTTAAGCACAAACAAACATACGAACTAAATAAAGAACGTAAAAGCCTGTTAGATATGCCATTCTCTCGTGAAATCACTAAAGCAGAACAGGCAGACATCGGTAAACTGAAGAAACGCGTACGCGGCCTGGTTATCGTTCACCCTATGACTAAAATGGGTAAAGAACTACGCCTAGACGTGATGACTGGCTTCGCACCGAAAGAGTTCTAATACACTCGACAAACACATTAAATGTAAGAACGCCCAAGCCCATCGCTTGGGCTTTTTTGTATCTGAATTAACCAGAGAAAAGAGAAGCTGAATAGCTGCAAGGTGTGCAACAGTAAAACTCAGTTGCCAGCCACTCAACCTCACAGCGTTTAAGGCTTGCTGCTTTAGAAAGCGTCACTTTAGTAGGTTCGAAAGCTTTAATGGAACATCTGTATGCTAAAGATCATTCATTTAAGAACAAACCTTGTATTGATTGTGTGCTGAATATTAGAACAAGGCCGCCTAGCTTGGAGGGGATCTCAACCGAGGATTTGCTAAACCTCTATCATTTCCAGTTTGCGCTGAAATAAAAAAGCCTCGCTATTTCTAGCGAGGCTTCTTAATAGTGGCGGAGAGATAGGGATTTGAACCCTAGATACGCTATTA
>JABXIW010000080.1 GCA_013372875.1 Gammaproteobacteria bacterium
AAACAAGCAAATTATTGCTTTTAATGATGTCAGTTTCAGCTATCCCTCAAGGCCTGAGGAGTTGGCACTAAAGCAAATCAACTTAGATATTCACCAAGGTGAGGTTATTGCTTTAGTAGGTCCATCTGGTGCGGGAAAAACGACTTTATTTGAATTGCTACAACGCTTTTATGATCCGCAGCAAGGTCAGATTGATTTTAAAGGCGCTAATCTTAAAGACTTAGTGCCCAATGAGTTGCGATCCCATATGGCTCTAGTGCCGCAAAACCCTATTTTGTTCAGTAACGATGTTTGGTACAACATTCGTTACGGTAAAACCGATGCCAATGATGATGAAGTGATTGCGGCAGCTAAGAAAGCCCATGCTCATGAGTTTGTGAGCGACTTACCACAAGGTTATGAAAGTTATTTGGGCGAACAAGGCGTGCGTTTATCGGGCGGTCAGAAACAGCGCATTGCTTTGGCCAGAGCCATTTTAAAAGATCCAGAAGTGTTGCTATTGGACGAGGCGACTAGCGCTTTGGATGCGGAAAGCGAACATCATGTGCAAGCGGCGCTGAATGAGCTAATGAAAAATCGCACCACCTTAATTATTGCTCATCGTTTATCCACCGTGATTCATGCCGATAGAATTGTGCTGTTGGATAAAGGTGAGATTGTTGCTATCGGCACTCATGCGGAACTCTTGGAAAAATCGAAACTCTATCAGCGCTTGTGTGAATTACAGTTTGATCATTCAGGGGACGCGGGTTGAAGTCAGTCAAGATACTGTTTTATCTAAGCGCATTGGCATTATGTACTTTGCTGCTTGCCGCTTGTGGAGAACAAAAGTTAACGCCATTAAATCAGCAACAGGTTATCCTGGCTTTCGGCGATAGTTTAACAGCAGGTGTTGGTGCTAGTGAACAAGACGCCTATCCACAGCAATTGGCAAAATTAGTTGGCCATAGAGTTATCAATGCAGGAATTTCAGGCGAAACCACTGCTGAGGGCTTAGTTCGCTTGGCATCGGTTCTAGATCAGCATGAGCCGCAATTGGTGATTCTGCTCGAAGGTGGCAATGATATTTTGCGGAATCAGAATTTAGCGCAAACTAAGCAAAACTTAGCCAAGATGATTGAGGAAATTCGATCGCGTAATATTCAACTGGTTTTCTTGGGCGTGCCTGAGAAAAATATTTTTTCTGACTCTGCTGATTTGTATGAGGAATTAGCTCAAGAATATCAATTGGTTTTTGATGGTGAAATTATTTCGGACTTAATTAAAAAGAAACGCTATAAATCGGATCCTATTCACTTTAATGCTTTGGGTTATCAAAAGCTGGCCGAGCGGATTGTCGAGATGCTGGAAAGTAACGGAGCCTTGTAATTGAAAATTCTAAGTCGTCCTTACTGCGATCAAGACCGAGCCCAGTGTTTGGCCATTTTTGAAACCAACATCGGTTTATATTTCGCCAAAGATGAGCTTCAAGACTTCAAGCAGTTCCTGGAGCATGAGGTTCAGAATAATCACTATCTGGTGCTGTATGCCGAGAATAAACCTGAGAGGATTTTGGCCTGCGGCGGTTGCGGTGAGCTTGAAGAACAAGCCTTTTTACGATGGGGCATGGTGGACCAGAGGCGTCATAAGCGTGGGCTGGGTGGTCAGTTGCTGATACAAAGGCTTAAATTGGTTGAGAAAAAGCTATTAGCCAATGAAGTTTTGATTGATACTTCGCAGCACGTTCAAGGTTTTTACGAAAAGTATGGTTTTGAAGCAATTTCGGTCATAAAAGATGGATTTGCTCCTAATATCGACAAAGTTCGCATGCGATTTAGTGATTGGGATCATGCTTTATTAAAGGCTGTATAAAATTTAGACAGTTTTGCTTGATCTAGCAACCTAGTTTTCGGTATTGTGTGCCCTGATTTGTTATTGGCTAAGAGATTTTATGATTAAGTTTGCTGTTTTTTGTTCTTCTTTATTGGTATCTGTTTCACTTTCGGCACAGACGGTGGTTTATCCAGACTTTCAAATCCCACCAGAATATAGTTCTAAAGCGGAATACAATCCCGCCACATATCTAGCCAAATACCCGGTTGCCAATACTAGAAAAATATTACCGCAAGCAAAAAAGCAAAAATTGGCTTGTTTATTAGTGGCCACCGAAAAACATACTCAATCTAAATTTAAGCATTCTTTTATGGTGGATTTGAAACAACCCTTGATTGCTTTGACCATGACCAACTTTCCAGAAATTCGTGAAATGGAGTGGGGCGGTCGCAAAGACGCTAACGTTAAATACATGAGCCTCAGCCAGATAGCTAAGGGTGTTGAAGGCGCAGTGGATAAGGAAAACTGTAAGGCTTAATGATCACTTCTATCATTATTAATGCGGCTACTGGTCGTATGGGTAAGGAATTACTTACTTCGGCTGTAAGCGATGCAGGGTGTGTTGTTGCTGCGGCAATGGCACGCGAAAATCATCCTTTGATTGGCTCTGATATTGGTTATCTGATTGGGGCTAACCCACAAGGCAAGCTGCTGATCTATGACTATGCAGAAGCATTTCAAGCGGGTGAAGTCATTATTGACTTTAGTTTGCCAGCCCACTCTATGGCGACCTTAGAGCAGGCAGTAAAAGCTCAGCGCCCAATGGTGATTGGTACCACTGGTTTTTCTGATCAGCAGCTGACGCAAATCCATGAAGCTGCACAAACTATTCCGATCATGTTATCGGCTAACTACAGTTTGGGAGTCAATGCATTGTTGGCATTAGCGCGCCAAACCACACAACTGTTGGGCACTCAGTCTGATATTGAAATTTTCGAAGCTCATCATAAGCATAAAATTGATGCGCCTTCAGGCACAGCGTTAGCAATTGGTGAAGCGATTGCTGAAACTCAAGGCAAAAAACTCAACGATATTGCCCAGTATGAGCGCTCAGGTAAACGAGAAGCAGGTGAGATTGGTTTCTCGGTGATGCGTGCTGGAGAAATTATCGGCACACATGAAGTGATTTTTGCCTTAAATGGTGAGCTTTTGACATTGAAACACGAAGCTCAGTCTCGCCAATGTTTTGCCCAAGGAGCAATCGAGGCGGCAAAGTGGCTCGTTAAGCAGCCTGCTGGGCTTTATGATATGCAAAAGTTGTTACAAAAGCGGGCACAAAACTAACAGGATCACAGTTTTTCCGCTTTTTACCCTTCAATCTGTCTCAATTTTGTGAGAGATCGTCCATTCCAGCCATAAGAGATGGCTTAAAAAGCAACCAGCTTTTCGGCTATTATTCCCTAGTTTTTGTTTGATTTTATCGTAATAAAAGTCATAAGTAATTGATATTAAAGGGTTTGAGGATTTTTCGCTATTTAAGAAGTGTTTAAAAGTAGGATTGCAAAGAATAAAAAAAAGCGTAGATTAATACTTGTACCAAGGAGGTACAACTAAGGAAGACAAAGCCGAAGGACATGGTGAAACACGGAAGTCGCAGGGAGCAACTTAAATTGGCAAGAGGCCAAACGAAAACGGGCGCGATTAGCGCCCTTTTTCTTGCTTCTGTGTTTTATGGGCAACTTTAACCACGAATTCAATTATTGTCGATAGACTTCGATAGGCTGATCGCGTAGAATACTTCGGATCTAGCATGATTCTATGCAGATCCATAATTTATGTTTGCAATTGACGGGCTCATTAGTATGAATCCGGATTTTTTGCACCCTATTTTTGCTGGCGCTTTAGCTATTTTTACAAGCGTTTAAGCAATTTTTGCAGTAGCTTGAGTAGAATTTATGGAGGTTTCCTTGTCAGCCCAGCAGCCTTTTCAAGAGCTTCAGCCCGCCATTCTAGTCCTTGAGGATGGTAGCGTTTTCCGTGGTACTTCAATTGGCGCAGATGGTCATGCCGTTGGTGAAGTCGTTTTCAACACAGCAATGACCGGCTATCAAGAAATCCTCACCGACCCTTCTTATGCCAAACAAATGGTCACTCTGACTTATCCGCATATCGGTAATACTGGTACTAATGCCGAAGACGAAGAGTCGAATCAAGTTTGGGCAGAAGCCTTAATCATTCGCGATTTGCCATTACTGCAAAGTAATTTCCGTTCGGAAGAAACCTTACCAGAATATTTAAACCGCCATAATAAAGTAGCGATTGCTGACATCGATACTCGTCGCCTGACTCGAATTTTACGCGACAAGGGTGCACAAAATGGTTGTTTGATGGCAGGCACGATTGATGAAGCAAAAGCCTTAGAACTAGCCAAGCAATTCCCAGGTCTAAAAGGCATGGATTTAGCCAAAGAAGTTTGCACCAAAGAAACTTATCAGTGGGATTCAACTTCTTGGCAACTGGGTAAAGGTCATGGCACGCTAGAAGACAAGAAATTTAAAGTAGTCGCTTATGACTATGGTGTGAAGCGCAACATTTTAAGAATGTTGGCCGACCGTGGTTGTGACTTAACGGTTGTGCCAGCGCAAACACCAGCGAGCGAAGTTTTAGCAATGAAGCCAGATGGCGTTTTCTTATCCAATGGCCCGGGCGACCCTGAGCCATGTGATTATGCAATTGAAGCGATTAAAGAAATTGTAGGAACGGGCACACCAACGTTCGGTATTTGTTTAGGTCACCAATTATTAGCATTGGCGAGTGGCGCTAAAACCGTCAAGATGAAGTTTGGCCATCACGGTGCTAACCATCCAGTACAAAATTTGGATGACAAAACCGTATTAATCACCAGTCAAAACCACGGTTTCGCAGCAGACGAAGAAACCTTGCCCGATAATTTGCGTGCAACGCACCGCTCGTTATTTGATGGTTCATTGCAGGGTATCCATAGAACTGACCAGCCAGCCTTTAGTTTCCAAGGCCATCCAGAAGCAAGCCCTGGACCGCACGATGCTGCGCCGTTATTTGACCATTTCATTGAACTGATGACTCAACACAAAGCATAGG
>JABXIW010000101.1 GCA_013372875.1 Gammaproteobacteria bacterium
CGACGGATTTTGATGGTGATGTATCGAATACTCTCACGTTGCCGATCACTGTTGTGGATGACGTACCAACCATCGACGGTTTGGCTCAGGGTAGTGAACAGATCGTCGATGAGGACGACCTACCGCAGGCTACTGACCGTACTCAAGACACCATCATCGGTGGTACCTTCGATGTAACAGAAGGGGCAGACCAAGTAACCTCGATTCAACTGAGTGATTTGACGACGCCAGTTAGTACATTGATGTCTGGCGGAGAGGCAATCACCTTAGTCTTAACGTCCAATACTGGCGGGGTGAATGTTTATCAAGGTATCACGGTTAATTCTCAAGAAGTGGTGTTTGAGTTAACTCTGAATGCGTCAAATAACTCCTATGAGTTTGATCTTAGAAAAGCACTTGATCATCCTGATGGCAATCAGCAAAACAACATTATAATCGAACTGCCAATCACCGTGACTGACGGTGATGGCGATGTATCACCAGTGTTCACGTTACCGATTTCGGTGGTAGACGATGTACCCGTGGTAACGAATATAGACCGCTTACAAGTGCATGAAGATGATTTGCCGCTGGGCTCAGACGAGACCAAGGAGCCTCTAACGGTTTCTGGTCAGTTTGAAGTGACCAGCGCGGATGGTATCGACTCATTTGTTCTGGATCTCAATTCCAATCTACTGCCTGCACTTACTTCTGGCGGCGAGAGCATCACGATTACTCAAGATGCTACAGCGTCAACGAGTGATGCTTTGGTTTATGTCGGAAAAACCGTTGGTGGCGACACCATTTTCACGCTGACATTGCATCAAGACGGACGCTACGATTTTGAATTGTCTGGCGCGCTCGATCATGCGACGAATGCTGATGACCTGACCATCAATCTGCCGATTGTGATTACCGACGGCGACAACGATTCCGTTAACGCGACGTTGCCAGTCACTATTTTGGATGATAAGCCGACGATTGAAGCTATTCGTCCAGGAAGTCACTTATCCATTGATGAGGATGACATTCCGAACAAAGGGTCGGATGGTCAAGGTGGTCATATTATCGGCGGACATTTTGATGTCGTTGACGGTGCAGATTCTATCGTTAGCTTCCAATTGGAGGATCTTGTCTCACCTGTTGCTGGGTTAACGTCAGCAGGTCAGCCACTAGAGCTTGTTGAATACTCAAACGCGAATGGCGTGATTGAGTACCGTGCGTACGTGCAAGGCACTACCGATATCGTGTTTAAACTTACGTTAAATGCTGGAGATGATAGGTATCAATTTGAATTACTTGCTCAGCTAGACCATCCAAATGGAAATGGTGAAAACGAGCTAGTGATTGATTTTCCTGTGAATGCCACGGATTTTGATGGTGATGTGTCGAACACGATTAGTTTGCCAATTACCGTTATTGATGATGTGCCGTCTATCACTGGGGTGGATAATAGTAGCCAGTTGACGATTGACGAAGATGATTTACCTGCTGGCTCTGATACTTCTGGCTTACGAGTGTTAGATGGACACTTTAACGTTGTTGCTGGCGCTGATGAAATCGTCAGTTATCACGTTTCTGACTTAGCTGGCGCGGTTGCTGGTTTGCAGTCAAATGGTCAAGATGTGGAACTAAGACTGGTATCTGAAGCCGACGGTGTAAGCACCTATGAAGCGGTGATTGTTGGCACGAACACGCAGATTTTCACCCTAACGTTGGATGCAAAGGACAATAACTACCAATTTGAGTTAGTGGGCCCTGTGGATCATCCTGCTGGCGCGGGCGAAAACAGCCTAACGTTAGATATTCCTATTTCTGTTACTGACTTCGATGGTGATACATCGGCATCTGTAAACTTGCCAATCACCATCGTGGATGACGTGCCGGAAATCAAAACGGCGACGCCGTTGTTCTTAGATGAAGATGACTTGCCTTCAGGCTCAGAGCTGAGCAAAGACAGCCTAGAAGCAAGCGGCAGCTTTGATAGCGTGGAAGGTGCGGATACGATAGTTTCTTACCAGTTAGATTTGTCTGGCAACCCAATCAGCGGGGTAACGTCAGGCAGCCAAGCGGTCACGCTCGTACAAACTGGTGTGAATAACAACAACTACACTTACCAAGGTCAAACGCCAGATGGAAAATCGGTGTTTACTCTGGTGTTAAATGCTGACGGAACATACAAATTCACGCTAGAAGGCGTATTGGAACATGGTGCTCAGGGCGAAGATTTACTGACGCTTAATCTGCCTGTTTTTGCGACGGATGTGGATGGCGATACCGCTGGTATCAATCTTCCTGTGACGATCACAGATGATGTTCCAACGATTTACGATAGTTCCATCACTCGTGTTGAAGGGCAAGGAACGCGAACCGTTCAACTGTTCCAAGACCCTGTAGAAGGCGACTTAAATTATGGTGCAGATGGCAGTGAGCTGACCTCATTTAGCGCAGACGATTCAGGTATCTATTTCAAACAGAATGGAATAGATATGACAACCGTTGATCTTAACGGCAGCAATCAAACGGTTTTTGTACATAAAACCCTAAACGGCGTTGACACTGAAATTGGACGTTTGATTGTTCGAACTGACGGCTCTATTAGCTTTCGACCAAATGACGATCTTGATCATACCGATGCGGCTTCAATCGATTTCACGGTTCATGTTACGGCTACCGATGGTGACGGCGATACGAGTACCGCCGATCTCGACATCTCCGTGACCGACAGAAATGCACAAATCGATACCTCATCGGTGTTGTCTTTCGAAGATAAAGGCCGTGACGGTTCTATCCTTGGTACTGAGAATGCCAATACGCAAGATAACTTATCTGGTCTAGATACTACGCCAGCGAAAGTCGATCTAGTGATTAACTTGCACGACCTCGATAGAAATGAAAGCCTAGGCGATATCACGATTCGCGATGCGAGCACGCACAACGGCACGTTCTATTATCGAAATGCCAATGGTGAGTACATTGAACTTACGCCAGTCAATGGCTCTGTTGTGTTGGACGGTTCGAATGTCATTCAATCATTCAATGGTGAGTTCGTTACGCTTGAGAACCTCTATTTTGTGCCTGACCGCCATTTTGCGACAGGCGATAGTGGCGTAGATCCACGCATCCGAGTTGAGATCCTTAATAACGGTGTGTCTGACCACATCATCAATGGCAGGCTCAACATTCAAGTGGAAAGCGTTGCAGACATCGCGACTTGGACGGCAAACAGTACCTTTAACTACACGGTTGATGAAGATGGTAACAACGTTTCTCTGAACATCAGCGCGCAAACACAAGACAGCAGTAACCCAGAAAGCATCGTGTACGAACTTGTCTTTACCCAAGGAGAGGGCAACGCAACGCTAGTTTACTCAGATGGCAGTGCCATCGCGCAAACGGGTGGGGTATACCTTGTTGATGCAAGTCGAATTGGCGATGTTCAAGTCGATCCAATTGATAACTTCTCGGGTGAAATAAAAATTGATGTCACTGCGATCACCACGGAGAGCGTGAATCCACTGACAGGTAAAGAAACGGCTCGCTCAGAAACGGAAACCATCGTCATTGATGTCACTCCGGTCGCTGATGCTGGCAGCTTTACCGTTAATCGCATCAATATTTTCGAGGATAACGCTCGCACTCAAGATACGGTCGATCCGGTTACTGACCACGACCCACTTCAATTAAGCGAAGTGATTTCAATGAAACCATCCGCGGATATGGATGGTTCAGAAGAGCTGTTTGTTCGCATCTCGAATTTTTCTATCGACGGCGTGACGCTTGTCTGGCTCGATGGCGCGAATCCTTCACAGATTGTTGAAGTGACGGATGGCAGCGGCAATGTGCTGTATTACGAAATTCCTGAGTCGCATCTGACGAATGTAGAAGTGCTGCCACCACTGCACAGTAACGACGATTTCACCTTCAGCGTAGAAGGCATCGTAAAAGACAACGCATCGCTATCAACAGGTTCCGCGCAAGATGTACTTTCACTCGGGAACAAAACCGTCATTGTTGATGTGAAAGGCGTAGCGGATATTCCAATCGTTGAACTCAATGATAAGTCAGGTATTTGGCAAGAGTTTGATGATGGTAACGTACGTGGCGTTCAAACATTTGTGGATGAAAATGGCCAAGTTGATATTTCGTTCAGCATTCTTTCTGGAGAAGTCAAAGACAACCCTAACGACCACTCTGAAACGGTAACGGTACTGCTTTCCAACATTCCTGATGGCGTTGAGATATTTGATAATGATGGTAACTCGGTCGATTTAACGTTCGTTGGGTACGATGGTAATAACCAGCCAATCTATGAAGCGAATATTACGCAAGCAAACATCAACTCGGGCATTGTGATTAAACCGGAAGCATCGTCTACCGAGAATATTCACATCACAGCAACTACGATCGTTACTGAAAACGATGGTCATACGCGCACCTCAACTGGGGAAATTCGTGTGATTGTTGGCCCTGTGATTGACGCAAGAAATAACTATACCGTGGTTTCGGAAGGTGACGAAGATACGCGCTTCAACATCGACTGGAAACCAACGACCAGCCAAAGTCCAGATGCCGATGAGTTCTTCTCAGAAGTGACGATTTCTGGCTTCCCTCCGAGTTGTACCGTGTTCGTGGATGGTGTAGCGCAAACGCTCGTCGCTGGTACGTTAACATTAACGCCACAAGCCAATGAATCGGAGCAAGGCTTCTCTGCTCGCGTTACGCAGAGTGGTTATGTTCAAGTTGAGTTGGAACAAGATTCCAGTACCGACTTTGATTTGAGCACAACGTTGACTGTGAAAGAGATTGACCATGAGTACGTTGATGCGGCAAATCCAGGACAAGGGATTGCAGAAGCGGTGATTACTGGTTCGGTTCACGTTCAAGTGAATCCGGTTGTTGAGCCGGAAGATACCTCTGGTGCGATAGGCGATCAAACGCGCTTGTTGGTCACCGAAAGTAATGGTACTGCGATAGACGTTGTTAAATCGGATGCGCAAGGTGCAATCGACTTTACAATCAACACCTCTGCGGGTGGCCAAGCTGGTGCAAACATCATTAAATATCAAGAGTTTGATGCTTCTTCGGATGAGGTGGTAACTGAACTGGTTGTTCAGTTGCACACGACCGATCCTGCCATCCTTAACCAGCTAGTCATTATCGGAGCACTGAATGAAGGTGACGGCCGTTGGACGATCATTGATGAGGAGAATTTCTGCATCAAAGCGCCATCTGGCCTAGATTTGACGCCTAACGACGACACTGACAATGGTGATAACGGCGGTTTATCGCAAATTGGTTTGACGATTTACGCGCGTGTGAATGACTTAGGTGAAGATTCGGTTGAAAAAGACGCAACTGAAATAAGACAAACGGACGTGATGTTGGAGTTCCCAACGGTTCTTACTCCGCAAACCAGTGTCGCGGCCGAAATTGACGTGACCGATGACGTACAAATTGAGGGCTCAGAAGACAACTTTGTCGATCTTGGTGCTCAGCTTACTTCCAAGATTGATGTGATCAATCCTGATGGTGTGGAAGACGTATTGACCATCGTCATTGACCCATCTTCACCTGGTATTCCGCCGGGCCTAATCATTACGGGTACGGACGTTGATTTTATTAACGGCAAATACGTATTCCAAGCGGATATCGACGCAAGCGGAAACATTGTTGGCCTTGAAGGCTTAACGATGCGCGTGGCTGAAGATTATGCTGGCGACTTCGTTTTGCCAGTAAGATTTGTGACTAAAGATACGGGCTCTGCAGATGAAAAATCGTCCACAGAACTGATTCCGGTGCAAATTCTGCCAGTTGCTGACGTGCCAAGCTCGGCAGGCGACCAGCCGTTGGATCGCAACATCACGCCAGATGTCACAGTCGATATTACCGGAACACTTGGTCTTGATGCGAACAAGCAGCCTGTTGATGATCTCAATAACGATATTCCAACCGCTGATGGTATTGGTTACGAAGATGGATTAATTCAGCTTAATTTGAACGTCGATTTTGCAGATGGCTTCAACAACACATTAGGCGGTAGAGAAACGTTAACCAACATCAAGTTGACGCTTGATGACACGACACAGGGTGAGTTTGTCGATAGCAATGGCAATAGTTTGGGCACGAGTATCGAATTTAATGAAGCCGATATTTTAGCGGGAGCGTTGGACAACGTTCTGTTCAAACCGAGTGAAAACTACCCGGTTGGCGGTGGCCAAAATACGGTGAAAATTAATATCGAAGGCGAAATCACAGACGTTGCCGTGTTTGACCAATCGACATTGATCAATCCGGGCGATAACGTAGATGTACGCACCTTTAACGACGACGTGACATTTGAAGTCACGCCTGTCGTGGATGACATTGTAATTACGGGAACCGATCCAAGTCAGCCTATCGTCGTGACGGGTGATGAAGATACGTTGATTTCACTCAACCAGTCAGGTACCGGAGTGACGATCAGTCTGACCGACGATGATGGCTCTGAAAGCTTTGTTTCACTTAAGCTGACTGGTATTCCGAATGACTTTGTTGTTGAGTCTAATTCATCCGATTACATTGTGAAAAACGCAGGCAATGGCGAGTGGAGCATTCAAGTTAAAGACTTGACGCAAACTTCCATCGACTTGAGCGATATTCAAATTAAGCCGCCAAAACACTTTAGTGGTGAAGTTGAAATCGGTATCTCTGTCTTCATTCAAGAAGAGTTGTTGAAAGTGCCTACCGAGCGAAACAGCAACTTTACGTTAGTCGTTAACCCGATTGGCGACGACGTGGATGTTAACCCAGATACCCAAGTCTCAGGCAACGAAGGCGAAGACATTACCATCAACGTGAATGCGCTGGTGGTGGATAACAAAGAGTCGATTGGCGACGGTGCAAATTATCAAGAGAATGATCCAGAAACACTGAGGGTTGAGATTTCAAACGTACCAGATGGTGCGAGCTTGTCACTTCCAGATGGAACGACATTTGTTGATCAAGGTAGTGGTGTTTTTGTCCTTGAAATCAATGCTCAAGACCTAGATCAAATCGTCTTTAACTCTGGTGATAGAAACGACAATTCTTGGGCTGGCTCGCTTCATTTTAAAGTGCAAGCGGTCGATACCGGCCTAGACGGCAGCCAAAGCTTGGGTAATGCGGAAGAGTTTGATGTGTCTGTCGATGTTACAGCGGTAAACGACAGACCTGACTTCGTTAATGTTGTCGATGTGGAAACACCTGAAGACAACGCCTTATTGCTAAATAGCTTCGGTATCTCTGATGTCGATGCGGTACTTGATAACCCGAATGCAGAGTATGTTCTTAATGTAGCGGTAGATAGCGGGTATCTCGCATTGAACGCTAACGTTATCTCGAAATATGGTTTGACGGTTCAGGGTGACGGTACAGGAGCGGTTGAGCTAAAAGGTTCAGTCGCAGATCTCAATGCCGCCATTGCAGAAGGATTGATAGAGTTCAACCCTGATCTCAACTTCTTCGGCGATGTTACTGTGAACATTACAGTCGATGACCAAGGTAACGAAGGCATTGTTATTAGTGGTGTTGATGACACTTTAAACACCAACAGCAGCAGTTTTGTGATTGATGTTACAGCCGTGAACGATGCGCCTGAAACGTCGCCAGTTACCTTGACAAGTATTGGTGAAGACAGTGGTGTATTTGCAATTTCTACATCAGATTTGCTTGTGAATGCCACTGATGTGGAAAACGACAACTTGACGGTGAGTAACGTTCAACTTGTGGACCCTAGTTCTGGCTCTTTGGCGTTTAACTCAGCCACAGGGAATTGGGAATTTACGCCAGCTCCGGGTTACAACGGTCCTGTCGAGCTGACTTACGATATTACGGACGATGGCACAACAAATGGTGTATCCGATCCTAAGACGGTATCGGGTTCTGCATCTTTTGAAGTGTTCGATGTAAACGATGCACCTCAAACATCGGAAGTGGCGTTTTCTTCGATAGAAGAAGACAGCGGCGCTGTGAGTATTACTGCCTCGGAACTATTGGCAAACGCGACCGATCCGGAAAACGATAACTTGACGGTCAGCAACGTCATGCTTGCGGATCCATCGTCGGGAACGATCACGCAGATTAGCGCGACGGAATGGCGCTTTGAACCATCAGCAAACTTCAACGGCGACGTGAGTTTTGTCTATGACATTACTGATGATGGCACAACCAATGGAGCACCGGATCCAATCACAATCAGCGGTTCTGCGGTCATGAACGTTCAAGCGGTTAATGATGCTCCGGAGATTGATGGCTCATTAGTAACCAGCGCGATCTTCGAATCGGCAGGTCAAAAAATATCAGGCATTACGATAGCGGATGTGGATTTCACTGGTATCCATGAGAACGAGATCATGACGATTTCGCTCAGCACGAGTGAAGGTGATGTCAGTGTTATCGCGCCATCCGGCAGTGGTGTGACGCAAGGTGTTGGTTTAGCGGGTGAAACCGTGTTGATGGGGACGTTGTCCCAACTTAATGCGGTGTTGACTTCGACAGATCCAAATGTCGGTGTTTTTGTCGATGCAAGTGACGTGAACAGTTCAGCTATTTCATTGACGGTTACAGCAGACGATAATGGAATTTACTATGAGAATTCCACAGGAACGTCGCTGCAAACCACCGAAACATTTGATATTAACGTGACACCAGTGGCAGACAAACCGACGCTTGCCTTTGACGCAAACTTTAATTACATCCAGCGCATTACTGCTAGCCAAAGTGCGAGTTTTCAGGGCGTAGCGTTAGTCGGCATTATTGCTGCACTGACGGATTTGGATGAAGTCTTAGCGTTAGAGGTGACAGGCGTTCCAATAGGCGCCACGCTAACGAGTGATGCGACCACATCGAGCATCAGTTTTGATAGCGCGACTTCTACTTGGACAGTGCCTGCTGATGAAATTGATACGCTTCACATCGATAACGTGCGCCAAGGTGATCACGATATCACGCTGACTGCGGTTTCAACGGAATCGAATGGCGATCAAGCGTTCTCAGACCCAATCGACATCAGCATCAATGTTACGTCCAACAACCGTGACATCGATGTTTCTTCTGAAACGGAAGATAATCTGTTACTTGGTAGTGATCGCGGAATTTTCCTCATCGGCGGCGCGGGTGATGACCGCATTATTGGTGGTGACGGCGATGATATTCTCATCGGTGGTCTGGGTTCGGACATCCTAACGGGTGGCGGTGGTAACGATATCTTTAAATGGACTCAAGATACTGTTGACGAAGGTGCAGTGGATACCATCACCGACTTTACGCTTAATGAAGACACGATCGATCTTAAAGACGTGATTGCGGATTTAAATGACCCAATGGCAGGAATTGATGAGTTACTTGCGCATATTCAAGCGGACTACGATGCCACGACAGACAATGTCTCTTTGAGCATTACTACTGATGCGAACGTTCATCAGACCATTGTGGTTGAGAACTTAGGTCAGGCAATAGACTTTAATGGATTAAGCTCAAACGAGATTGTTGAATCGCTTCTTAATCGAGGTGTTATTGATAACGGATAAAATGATTTGAGAAATGAAAAGTGCGGCGGTTAGATTTGACCGCTGCGCTTATTAGCGTTTGGTGCTCTTGAATATCTGGAAAGGGAGTTGGGTATTATTTTTTATCTTGGTTTCTTTAGACGTGAATGTCGAGAAGGCTGCCAATTACTTCGTTATTTTTTTCCACAACGGACGCACCAATACGGTTGTAACTTGCGGCTTGAGTAACTTCGATAAGAGGTTCGATAACAGTGGCATGTGCGGCTAGGGAAGGGTTCGCGGCGAAAGCCACGTTTTTAGCGAGTTCGACTTTATTGAATGATAAGTCTTCACCGCCTTTTACGAAGGTTTGTTGAATCTCGTGTGCAGCTTTATCCGCCATCTTGTGCGATAACTGCATGATTTGTTGACCGGAGTGAATCCCTGAAACTGGCATGATTATAATTCCACTTATTATGCTGCTGTTAGCATAGGAAGTGTTTATAAAACGTGCAAGTGATTTATATCAATAACTTAATCAAACAAACAGTTTAGATAACATTTCACGCTCTTCAGTGGAGAGCAATGGCTTTTCCTTTTTGTTCAGCGTCATACTGATTTCGCCTTGCAATGTTTTTAACTGACTTGCCGTCAGGTCTCCAAGCTTCTTCTTTAGCTCTTTAAATTGTTGCGCTTTCATCTCTGTATCCTCGCTGTACTCAGGTTTATCCTTCATGTCCTGTCTAACGGCCTCCGTGGCCACACAACATACTTATTCAATAGAATTAGATTAGAATTTGATCGATGGTTTTTTGTCCGAGTATTGTCAAGGTGCGTTAAGTGATACGTAAGACTTTTCCTATGAAAGGTAATTTTACCTACTTCGGGTTATCTTAAATTAAAAAGGGAAGCAAAAGTGCTTCCCTAATTGCATAAAGAACGCGTGTTAAGTCACATGCACCTTTAAGTTAGTCTCTCTAAGGTCGAGTTAGTTCACACGAACGGCAAATTTGCTCGCCAGCGAGTGAAGCTCAGGCAACATGCGATAAATAAGGTGGAGTTGTTGAAGCACCATACGCGCCGAGCTGTCATCCTCATCGCGCCATTCGTTCAAACGCTGCTCAAGTCCCGCATCGTCAATGTTGGATAAATCGCACTCTTCGCAATGTTGGTGTAATTGTTGATGCAATACATCCAAATGCTGGTGGATACAACG
>JABXIW010000433.1 GCA_013372875.1 Gammaproteobacteria bacterium
AACTGAGTTTCGTTCAAACCGATAATATTAGTGATCTCAGTTTTAACTTGGGTCGTTTTGCTGGTGATGAGTTTTTCTGTCTCACCCAATTCATACAATGACGCCGTGTGTTTGCGAACGGTCAAGCCCTCACCACGGGCTTTCGGAGCTTCTTGCTCCGGCGCGCGAGTCACTCGGTAAACTTTGCCATGCAAAGAGAAGTCTAGAGTTACTTCGGTTAGCAGCTGTTGCGATGCTAAATCGCAGCGCATTTGTATCCCTTGACGTTCATTGCTAGTGGTTTCGCCATATAGCGCAAAGCAAATCGCGTCTAAGATCGAGGTTTTACCTGAGCCAGTAGGTCCATTAATTAAAAATAAAGCATTACTTCCAAGCTTTTCAAAATCAATAGTTTCTGTTTTCGCAAACGGACCAAAGGCTTGCATCGTGAGTTTGATTGGTTTCATATTTGGCCCTTACTGCTGTGAAAGTTGCTTAATGATGTCGCTGATTGCTTGCTCTTGCTCATTGGATAATTCACTATCCTGCGCTTCAGCAAAGAAATCTTTGAACATGTCAATTTCACTGCGAGCGAGCTTAGCTTGTGCCATTTCTTGCTCGACACCAATTAGCATTCCGGGCTTCTCTAGGTGCAAAACATTCGGGTAAACCGTACGAAGTTTCTCCATCGGATTTAAAATGGCGTGTTTATCCATTAATCTCACCAGTAAATAATCTTCATTTTTCGGGTCCGTTTTGCCCCACTCTAGAATTTGTTCCAATTCGCCTTCAACGATACGCATTTCATGAGGCGCAGTTAACTCAATATGTTCCGCCCCAATAAAGCCATCTTTGCCGATTTCAACTAATGTGAAGCCTTTCTTTTGATTTTGTTCACCGAAGCTGTACTTCATCAACGAACCAGAATAACGAATGTACTCCTCACCTTTCTCTTGAGGTTGGTGCAAATGACCTAACGCGACATAATCGAAGTTTAAAAAATGCTCGTGGCTAACTCGATCAGAGCCACCGATAGAGAGCGGTCGCTCTGATTCAGATTCAATAGCACCATCTACGAAGCAATGACTGATTAGAATATTTCGATGCTCAGATTGGAACTGCTCTGTAATTTTTTCGGCAATCAGTTTATGAGCTTCATCGTGTGTCGACACCGGCTCTTTATACACATAACGTACTTGTTCAGGATCATTGTATGGCATTCCATAGAAAGCCACATGACCAGCGGCTTTCGTTTCAATCACAACTGGCGTTAACATATCTTCAAAATTGCTGATGATATGCAATCCCGAACGTTTCATTTGCTCAGAACCAAAACCCAAACGCTCTGCGCCATCGTGATTGCCTGAAATCAATATCATAGGAGTATTGAGCTCACCACAGATTCGCTTTACGACTCGATTAAGCAACTCGATAGCAATCGTTGGTGGAACGGAGCGATCATAGACATCTCCGGCAACGATTACAGCATCAACCGGATTGTTTTCAATATATTGGATAAGTTGCTCAAGAACTGCCTGCTGATCTTCAAGCAAAGAGACATTGTGAAACTGTCGGCCAAGATGCCAATCTGAGGTGTGGATAAACTTCATTCGAATTCACTTTCTGCCACAAACATGGCGTTATCTTATTATCCCGTTAGGATATCGTGACTTCGTAAGCTTTTCATGTGGTTTGTGTTGATTGATCTAAGAATTTTCGCTCTCATTTCGACCAAATAAGGCTCCAACAACATACCCACTTGGCTCGATGTCTAGCTGAACAGCGTGAAAGCGTTCGCTCGCCTCGTTCAATTGTTGTTGATACAGGCAAACTGCTTTGAGAATACCGCTACAGGCTCCAAGCGAACCTAACTTCACATTCAGAAAATGGTATCTCGTGTCGGAGGTAATCCACGGTGAGAAGCTCTGAATATGATGCATCCAAATAGGCTCTTCGCCTTCAACAGATACAGTAAAGTCACTCACCGGATATTTACAGTTAAGCCCTAACTGCTGCATGACCTTCTCTACTGCGATTGAGTGTTGTGTGGCATCTAAATCAACACAAACGTTTCTGCTGAATAAACCACCTTTGCTCGGCTCGCATTTCGCCGCCACGACCGAACTACGCGAACCATTCACGTCATCATTTTTGGCATTAAATCCCAAAATCCAGGTAGGTCGACTTGAGACCAACTCTCTTTCTATTCTTCCAAGAGCCATCAAAAAGGATGCCTGCCCGTAAGGATACAAGTAGATATTTGTACTTGGATGACCACCTAAGGCAGATGATATCTCAAGCATGATTTTTTTCAGTAGCGTTTTGTCGCTGAGTTGGGGCAACAATACGCAAACACAACCAGATACTTCTGCTTGTTTTAAGCTTCTCTCATGTGACGCAATCAGCTTAAACAGTCGTTCTTCATAAACTTCATTGTTAACGTTTTGTGTTTTTTCACCGAAAAACCTAAATGAAGCATCGAGAATAGAGCTGACTTGTACTTCCTCATCGTCAATAAGACATAAAGGCATCTTAAAACCAATTCGCATCTATCCCCCGATGAGGACGGTCGGTACACCGACGAGAATTTTTCCACCATGAGATGTAGAGTCTCCTGATCTAGCAGCCGGTTTACCATTAATCTTAACGCTAGAAGACCCCGCAGATATGCTGTCAGGCGGCCCGATACAAACGAGTTTGTCACCTTTTCTCGCGGCAGGGATGCCTCCTATTTTTACATTTGGAGAACCCATAACAACAGGACCTCCAACATGAGGGATCTTGCCTGTTTTCTTTGGACAAAGGTGAAAACTTCCAATCACTGCTGCTGGTTTACCCATTCTAAGTTCCCTCTTAATTCAAAGAGATTTGTCCTGCTTTCAATGCGATTGCAGAGCCATTGATAGAAATCTTGTTGCCCTTAATGTTGATTTCGCCAGAACTCGACATTTGAATTGAGGCTCCACCGACTTTAATTTCAATACTTTTCCCTGCATTGAGGGACAGCACTTTGCCAGTGTCGGAGGTATAGTTTTCTCCCACTTTTAACGTCGCATTTTTTCCAACGTCTTGAGTGACATCGTTGGTTACTTTCTCAACTTTATTGTTCTCAACAACAATATCTACGCAGTCTTCGACTAACATTTGGAACAACTTTTCTGCGTGAAGGTAAATGTGTTCTTCACCAGGTTTATCTTCAAAGCGTAACTCGTTGAAATTTGCGTTTCCTTTTTGAACTGAGCGGGACTTAAAACCGCTTTGAGAACTTTTCTCTGGAAGAGAATACGGGGGCAACTGGCTCCCGTTATACAGCGCACCCGTGACAATAGGTTGATCTGGGTCGCCATTCACAAACTCTACGATAACCTCTTGCCCTACCCGAGGATGAAACACCGCACCCCATCCATTTCCGGCAACACTTTGAGCAACTCGAATCCAACACGAACTATTTACATCGTACTTACCTAAACGATCCCAATGGAACTGTACTTTTATTCTGCCATGTTTATCAACGTATACCTCACCGTCTTTATTACCAGTCACAATGGCTGTTTGAAGACCTTTAATTTGCGGTTTAGGGTAAGTAACCGCCGGCCTTAAAATGGTTTTAGAGTCCACACAAGTAAACGCAACACGAACACCTTGAGAAGCGGTGCCACCCAGACCTGTTTGATTAAACACAGAAGCAAAAATCGTCACAGAGGCCAAGACATATTCTTTTCCTACTCGCGATTTATCTTCGTGTTTTTTGAACTTAAAACATTTACCCACAGAAAAGGTTCGACAACTCGCCTCTCCGCTACATAGATAAACGTTCTGTTGAAGGGATTCAATTGCGTGAGTGTTTCGAAGCGAGTACTGATCGTCACTTTCTGTTTCACCCAGATACTCAAAATACTCACTCGCAGGTACGGTAAACAGTGCAGTATCACCAGCGGCTACGTTTTTGGGTTGTGAGGCTGGTTTTAGCATATTGAAGCCAGACTTCTGGCTTGATTTAGTCGTTAAAACTTGTGTTTCGTTCCAAGCAGAAATGTGACTCGACTCTGAACTGCCTGTATCGAAATCGACCATAAACTCAGGACTGGGTTTGTAAAAGCTTACATCATCAAAAATATCTAGGACATGGGATGATTTAGAGTGACTAAAGCAAAAAGAGAGCCCTTCTTCGGCTAGGAGGCGCTGAACAAAAGCAAGATCAGATTCTTCATACTGAACTTTGTAGGAATATTGAGGGTACGTATTTTTTAGTTCAAATTTAAATGCAACACCATGCTCTGAAAGCACTTCGGAAATAATGTCTTTTATATTTTTCTTCTGAAATATCTTACAATTATTTCTGTACGCTGCGAACTTAACTTTCGGTTCAACAATAATTTCAATATTTTTGTAGTTTTCTCCATTATGAGAATTCATCACTCTCTGGCCTTCGAGCTTTGCAGCAGAGACAATGCCATGGAAAAAACGTGGACTTTTAGAAACACGACTACTATTTTCCACTGAAATCGTTACTTCTTTACCCACGATTTCATTGAGCTCATTTTTTTGATCATTAAAATAAGCTTTAGCACGCAATGAAAAAAGCTCCGAGATCCCTTCTCTATATTCGAACGAATTGAGAATAAGAGCATCTTTTCCAAACGGAGAAGAAATACGGATAAAGTTGTTGTCTTGACTTGCTTTTTTCATTGGATACTTATATTTCCTTTTGAAATGGCGGAGGAGATAACCCCTCCGCACAATAAATTACATTTGTTGACCTTTAACACCGCTGTAACCGTAAACCAACGGAGCAGAAGTGTTGTTTTTGTCATCAGTAGGTGTCACTGTCATCATCATTTCAGTGTATGAAATTGTGATAGTTTCTACTGGGCGATCATCTTGAATCGATACTGAGTAGTTAGAAATCATCGCATCAGTCAGTTCGATTTTCATGATTTCTTCAACTTTTTCACCCTGCTTAGTGATGTGGAATACTGCAGGTTTACCTTTACCGATTGTTGCTTCCTTGAATAGATCAGGAGACGAACGATCTTGAAGTTTAGTGATAGTTAAATCATATAGGCGTGTTGCACTTGCTTCACGGTCCATTGCTGTACCCGTGTAAGAAGAAATTTCACGACCAACACT
>JABXIW010000331.1 GCA_013372875.1 Gammaproteobacteria bacterium
CACGAATCTGCGAATAAAAGTCCTTCTTTAACTGCAATATAACTGAATCCACTGCGTACACCTACTGTTGTTCTTTTATTACTTCTCCAGCTCAAATTTTATCGTTAGCTTTATACTGGAGGCTTCATAAATTCCAAAAAATGATAACACTCTGCTTGTTATATGCACAATTTATTTTCCATACTGGAATAATGGTCACATTAATTTCGCTTGATTAGTCGGATCGAAAATAGAGCAAAAAAGATCAAAAATATAATAGGAAAGATCCACAATAGCGCAGTTGAATAATTAAATGGAGGTTGATACAGAACAATATTTCCATATCGTTCAACCAAATAATCTTTTACCTGCTGATCAGAGCTCCCTTCATTGACCATGGTATAGACCTTTAACCGAAGATCTTTAGCCGCTGGCGCATTGGACTCAATCAAGTTCTGGTTTTGGCATTGTGGGCAGCGCAATGTCTTAGCGAGCGAGGTTGCTCGTTGTTGCACTTCTACAGATTGAAATTCAAAAAGATCAACGTTCTGCTTAATTTCACTCCCATTGCTCACAGGAGAATATAATGCAAGTGCAAAAACGGTAATAAATATATATTTAAATAGCGCCATTAAAATACCTAGAAAATATTGAGTTCCATTTGTCGATCGTGATTGCTCCCCGATATTTGATCAAAACCTTGCCATTTTGATCAATAAGATAAGTTTCTGGTGTACCTATCACTCCCAGCTCAACCGCTAATTCGCCATTTGGGTCACTAATCACGTCTTGATAAGGATTGTTTTTAGAGCTCAAGTAGTTTTGAGCGGCAGAGTTATTATCTCGATAATTCAAACCAATGATCGGTACTCCCGCATCCGCTATCTGCAAAAGTGTTTCATGTTCTTTCTTACAGATCCCACACCATGACGCCCACACATTCAGCAACTTATAGCCATTGTCTTGAAACAACACCTGAGTAACCTCTTTTCCAGAGATAACCGATACAGCGCTGAAATTTGGAACCATTAGCGTGCTTTCCTTTGCTTGCTCAACGTGGGGGCGGTCAGATAACGCCGCAACTACCACGACTGAAAAGACGGCAACAGCAATCAATAACCAGAATAGTTTAGGCATAGTTTTCGGTGACATTCACGGCCCTCTTTCTTTTGCGATACACAGTCGTCAGTGCGCCAAACACCGCTATCAAACCGCCTGACCATATCCACCAAATCCCCGCCCGGTACTGAACTTTTATCGCATAAGCGTTTGTGCCAACTTTATCCCCCAACGTCAGGTAATAGTCTCCGTGCCATAAACTCAGAATCGCGGGCTCAGTCATGTTCATTACTCGCACGGGATAATGGCGTTTTTCAGGTTGTAATACATAGCGAGTGTGATCATCAAGGCGCAAAATGATCCTTGCTTGTTCTGCGGTGTAATTTGGCCCTACTACCCAATCCATACCTTGATAATCGATACCAATGTTTGCTCTTTGATGTGAAACACCAGGCTCTACTCGCAAGTTGTATTGGTACGAGTATTCACTGTTGAAGACAGCTCCTACAACGGCTACAGCGAAACCGACGTGTGCTAATACCATCTTGATTAGTGGCCCTTTATTTTCGGCATTCAGCCATAACATAGTGTGCGTAGCAATAACCCAAGCTGCTAAAAATACACTCGTGATTGTCCCAATACGTACGGTATCAACCGATAAGATAAAGGCGGCTACGACACCTAATGCGATTGTACTTGCAAAGACGAATTGCCATTTCCAGTTCGCGCGCACTCCTTTTGTCCACCGCAAAATTGGCGTCATGGCTAACGCCAACAAAGCGAAAATACTAAGAGGAAATATCAAGCTATTAAAATACGGCGCACCAACAGAGACGTTTCCCAACCCTAGCAATTGATAAATCATCGGGTAGAACGTACCTAAAAAGACGATCGCCGTGGATATGACCAAAAGTCCAATGGCCACATACACCATATAAGCTCGACTGATCAAGGAACGTAACCTAAATGGTTTGATGGCATCTCCACGCACAATCAGTACGCCAAACG
Organism: Gammaproteobacteria bacterium; assembly: GCA_013372875.1. The sequence continues at coordinate 2,047 of JABXIW010000331.1, forward strand.
TCATCAATACTAACGCACTAAGCACAGCAAGCAGGGCTAAACCTTTGGTAGGATCCACAGCAAAAGCATGCACCGACGTTAATACGCCAGAACGTACGATAAATGTCCCGAGAATGCTTAAACTAAAGGTTGCAAACGCCAACGCGTATGTGCTCCACAACGCTCCCTGATTTTTCTTTGCTAATACTCCGCTGTGCAGGAGTGCAGTGCCGGTTAACCACGGCAATAAAGAGGCATTTTCTACTGGGTCCCAAAACCACCAACCTCCCCAGCCAAGTTCATTGTATGCCCACCAAGAGCCGACGAGGATACCAACAGTCAGGGTTCCCCAGGCAAAATACGCGGCCTTTCGCGTACAGCGGTACCATTCATTGACAGGCCGTTTGCTTAATAACGCCGCAAGTGCAAACGCCAAAATGGCGGAATAACCAACGTAACCCAAATATAAAAGTGGCGGATGAATGATCAATCCAATGTCCTGCAGCATTGGATTCAAATCACGTCCTTCTACTGCGAATGTTTTTGCGAACTCAAAAGGGTTAGACGTTGTTAACGTAAACCAAGCAAAAACGGCAATCAGGACATTCATAATGCCAAGGCAATCTGCGGTGTAGCATTGGTTAATCGGAGAACTAAGAGCAATGTATGATGCCCATAAACTGAGCGTCACGACCCAAAACAGCATGGAGCCTTGGTGTCCACCCCATGCCGCTGCAACCTTGTAAGCGGTTGGCAATTGGCTGTTGGAATGAGTGACCACATATTCAAGAGCAAAATTGTCTTGGATAAAACAGACAATCAGCAGTAATAGACAAACTACAGAGGCCAAACTGATGAGATGTGAGGTCGCAAGTTGGTGTTCTAACATAATGGGCTTAGCCGCTGCACGGCGATACCAATGCAGTACAGCGGTACAACTCGCCCCCATTGCGACGAAAATCAGTAAGAAGAACCCTAGTTCAGCCTCCATTGTTCCTCCTTAAACAACGGTCATTTGACCAGCATAGAGTATGAATGTACGCAGCATCAGCACGCCGACCAAACTCAATGTCGTCACGACAAAGACGTAACTACCTTTATGGCGAACTTCAGAAGGCATTAACCAGTTCAATGTTAGCGGCATCAACATACCAATCAACACAACACCAACCCAGAACCACTGCGCCCAAAAGCCGTTGGATATTGCATTCCAAGCTGCGACTTCGTTTTGTCCCCCGCTGAAAATCAGGCCAGTAAAGAACGTTACTAAAACGAACAACTCGAATAATACAACCGGACGTTCAAAGCCATGCACCCATGAAACACTAGGGCTGGATGTCGGCTCTTTAAACACTAAGATTCCGAACATCAAACATGCCGCTGCGCCTGAAGAAAGGCTTGAGAATAGGAACAAAATCGGCAACACCGGATTGTTGAGCATCGGGTAGGTTTTAAGTGCCGATAGTAGGAAGCCAGTATATGCCGCCAGAACTATCGCCAAGAACCCCAAGAACAACTCGATGACATTACTCACCTTTCCAGCCTTGATCAAAAAGCCATCCACAAAGTCGAGTAACCCGCTCGGTAATTTGCCTTCACAAAAGCTGATGATTTGATGGCGAAAGATCACGCCAATCCAAACAAACAACACAACCATGTAGACTTGAAACAAGACAACACCCATCGACATCACCGACGTCGGGTTGTAGTAAATCATGATTTTCCAAAACTGGAGTGGCTTAGTTAAATGGAAAATCAAAATCACCAAACCGGAAATGATGCCAAATGGCGCGAGCCAAGCCATCGCTTTCATAATGCCATTGTTCGCCGGATCACCCTCAATGACTTTGCGTTTAAGATAGATAGAAATCATCACTGCGCCAGCAGACATCCCAGCTAAGAATAGGTAAATCGCGATGATCCAATCCCAAACTAATGAATCAAAGTGGAAAGCACTTTCAAAACCGTTCATGATGACACCTCCCCTTTGTTA
>JABXIW010000238.1 GCA_013372875.1 Gammaproteobacteria bacterium
ATCAACTTCACAGCAACTCAGGATCTAGGTAATGGCTTTACTGCTGACGCTCGTGGTGAATGGGCACTTAACTACCTAGATGGCGGCGAAAACTCATTCAAAACTCGTCTTGGTTACTTAGGTCTGACTCACGATACATACGGTCGTGCAGTGGGCGGTACGCAGTGGGCACCTTACTACGACGTAGCTGGCGTAGCAGATATGCCAATTGCATTTGCGAACGACTTTATCTATGACGACCACGGCAACCTAGGCACTGGCCGCGCAGAGAAAATGATCTCTTACCGCAACGCAATCGAACTTGGCGAAGCGGGCAAAATTAACGTTGGTCTAGGTTGGCAAGGTACGAACGAAGCGACGGATACGCACACATACGATGACCGCGTACAAGTTGCTATTTCTTACTCGATCATGGGCGCAAAAGTGGGTTACACGTACAACGGTGGCGACTTCCAAGATTCAGCGTACATCGGTAAGCATTCAGCTGAATCTCACCTAGTATCTGCGGCATACGGTTCTTACGGTCAAGGTTTGTACCTAGCAGCGGTTTACGGCTCGAATGAAAACATGAACTTCGACGGTAAAACTCGTCTAGCTGAAAGCGACGCGTACGAAGCGTTGATCGCTTATGCACTACCTAATAGCCTAAACCTGAGCATCAACTACGAAATGGTTGAAGGCAAAGACGTGAAAGGCGCGAAGACAGAAACGGCTCGTGAAGAAATGGCGCTGCAAGCAGAATACAACTTCACACCTAAGTTTGTGGGTTATGCGGGTTACCAGTTTGACTTGAACGACGCTAACGACCGCAAAACTGATGACAAATGGGCACTTGGTGCACGTTACTACCTATAATTGTCGTTACAGTTATCGATTCAAAAGCCAGCATGATGCTGGCTTTTTTCGTTTTTTCGAAGAATCAACATGCGTTTCAAACTGATGACACAAAACATAAAACGGGCTGAATGTCTTATTTTCGATACTTCAGAGCGCGTTCTAGTGTTGTTCCATCAAAAGGTTAGATTATGATGATGTTTTTGTTTTGCAGGGAAGATCAATGAGCGTCATTCAAGTTGAAGAAAAGAAAGTAGAAGTTGGAAAAGTGCTGTGTGTTGGGCGTAATTACGTTGAGCACATCCATGAGTTGGATAATGCTATTCCAGAGCAAATGGTGGTGTTTAATAAACCTTCTACCTCTGTATCGACGATCTTACGCTCATTTCATCAAGAACCTTTGCATTATGAAGCAGAAATTTGCTTTCTAATCAAAGATGGTCAATACGCCGCCGTGGGTTTGGGGCTAGACCTGACGAAACGCGGCCTGCAATCTTCTCTCAAAAAGCAAGGCTTGCCTTGGGAGCGAGCAAAAGCATTTGATGGTTCTGCGGTTTTTAGCCGCTTTGTGTCTCTTGAGGGCATTGATATTCATGACCTTAACTTAGAACTATTGATTAACTGTGTTCGTGTGCAAAAAGGCCACGTACAACAGATGCTGTATCCGCCATTTGCGATTTTGGATGAGCTAAGTAGCTACACAACTTTGCAAGACGGTGATGTGGTAATGACGGGAACGCCGCAAGGGGTTGGCGAAGTCCATCAAGGCGACGTCTTCCTTGGGCGTTTAAAATGTGGCGACGTCACCTTGTTAGAAATTGAGTGGGTGGCTGATTAAAGCCAAATGCGCAAAAGAAGAAACGCCACCATACTGACAACCGTCGTTAAGAGAACGTTTTTTGTCAAATAGGCGATCAACGCGGCCAATGTCGCAGCCAATAAAAACGGGTTTTGTACGCTGACACTGAGTTCCCCTTCGGGGATGAAGACAATCGGCGCCCAGATCGCGGTTAAAACGGCCGGGCTTGCGTAGTTGAGAATCTTTTGTGTGCGCGTGCCGAGCTTTAATGGCAACTTCGGTTCGAGAAACAAGTATCGGCTTGTGAACACCAACAGCGTCATGAGTAAAATTGACAGCATAATCATTAGTGTTTTTCCTGCACTTGTTCGACAAAATAGCCTGTTAACATAGCTAAAATGCTCGAAATCATCAAACTTCCTTCTACTTGGTAATAGGTCAACGCGACTGAGCCTACCAAAGCCACTACGACGCTAGAAAGTACCGCTGCATTTTTAATCGTGGGTACGACAATCGCGATAAAGGTTGCGGCTACCGCAAATTCCAATCCCATTTCATTCAGTTCCGGGATTAGGCTACCCGCCACGATGCCTGTCAGCGTCGCAAGGTTCCAGAACAGATAGAAGCTCAATCCGGCCCCAAGGGCGTACCAGCGATTAAATTGTTCGTCAGAATGATGGCCTGCAATGGCAAACAGCTCGTCGGTTAACAGAAAACCAAGCGATAGCCGCCACTTAAGTGGAAGCGGTGCAATTTTACTGCGCATGGATACGCTGTAGAGAAAATGTCGTGAGGTGATGAAAAACGTGGTGAGCAACATAGTGGTTAACCCCGCGCCCGCTTTTATCATTCCCATCGCGACGAGCTGAGCGGAGCCCGCGAAAAGAATCGCGGATAACGCTTGTCCTTCTAGTGGGTGAAGCCCTGTATCGATCGCGAACGAACCTGCCAGCAGTCCCCAAGGCAGTACGGCAATACTCAACGGCATCATTGCGAGTGTGCCTTGCCAAAATAAAGTGGTTTTTGATTCTTCTTGTAACGGCAAAGTGTTATCCATTGTTTGTTCTTAATTGTTTTGAAGTCAGGCTATCAACGTAACGTGGTAGAGGCATCTCGCCTTGTACGATATTGCGGATTTAGCTAAAGCGAAGATATTGGCCCGGCGTGACGCCCATGGCTTTCTTAAAGTGTCGATGCAGGTGGCTTTGATCATGAAAACCACATTCTTGTGCGACATCAGAGATTCTCTGCCCTTGTTTGAGCAGTTTTTTCGCC
>JABXIW010000321.1 GCA_013372875.1 Gammaproteobacteria bacterium
TGCATCCACAAGACGAAGCGACACGCATGGTCTCAGCAATGGGCGGCGAAGATAAAGTTTACAATCTAGCGAAGACAGCCTTCGATAACGGCGACTATTTATGGTCGGCGCAACTTTCTGATTTTATAGTCAAGCTCAATCCGACCAAAGAAAACAAAGAGTTAAAAGCTGATGCACTTGAACAGATGGGTTACCGTGCAACATCAACTAACTCTCGTTCTTTCTATATGGCACAAGCGGCGGAACTTCGTGGACAAGTGAATATCATTAAGAACGTTCCAGCATTACCTGCAGCTATCATGAAAAATATCAACGATTACGTTGACTACTACCGTATTCGTATCAACCCTGAGCGTTCAGGTGATACTGAGGCAACCATCAAATTCGATTTTGGTGACAACCACGTTTACGGACTTGAAATCAGCCGAGCGGTAGTAAATTACCTTGATAACGCTGAAATGAGTAAAGCTAAATCAGATGTGACTGTACAAATGAAACCAGAAGTGTGGGCTGAAATTTACAACAACATCGCGACTTTTGATGATCTGCTAAAAGCTGGAAAAGTTAAAGTTACTCAAGGTGGCAACGCTAAAGCCTCTCAACTAATGGGATTGTTTGACCCTATTTATGATTGGAAAAACGATAAAGGCTTACAAGATCTAGCAAAAATGCTTGGTCAGTCAGAACAATAATTCGTTGTCACTTTTTCAGTAGTCGCCACTGGTGACTACTGATTATAAGAAGGAAAAAATATGAATACAGATATGTCACATCTAGGTCGTGAATTCCAAGTAATAAATGGTGACATTACCATTCAGGCTTATGAAAAAGGTCAAGGTGAACCTATTATTTTCGTTCATGGTTTCCCTGACTCAGCGAATGCTTGGCGTCACCAAGTTGACCCATTTGTCAGTGCTGGCTACCGTGTCATTACTTTGGACATGCGTGGCTACGGTAAAACATCTAAGCCAATGGAAAAAGAACATTATCACATCACGATGCTTGCTTCGGATGTGAAAGCTGTTCTCGATCACCTTAATATAGAGAAGGCTCATGTTGTGGGTCATGACTGGGGTTCGGTTGTGTCTTGGGCTTTTGCCGGTATTTACCCACAAGCGACAAAATCTCTGACTGCAATTTCGGCTGGTCATCCACTCGGTATACTTACTATGCCTGATATCCAACAACGTGAAATGTCATGGTATTTCTTCTTCTTCCAATTACCGATGGCGCAAGACCTGCTCGCTGCTGAAGATTGGAAACTATTTAAAGAGTGGATCCGAAACCATCCTGAATGGGAACATTGGAAAGAAGCTTTTAAAGAAGGCAAAGATATCGTCCCAGGCCTTAACTGGTATCGCAATGCGTTAAACCTAGAAAGTCCAATGAAAGCGGAAGACCTTGGTCACGTTCAAGCACCTTGTTTAGGTATTTGGTCGGAACAAGACTACTATCTAGGTGAAAAGCAAATGAAAGATTCAGCCCACTTCATCGGTGAAGATGGCAGCTTTGAGTTTACTCGTGTGAATGATGCAACTCACTGGGTGCAGCTTGATAAGCCAGATGAAATTAACGAAATTGTACTCAACTTTACCGAAAAGCATCGTTAATACACTGAATATTTTCGTCTTTTAATTAAGCCAGTAACTTATGTTACTGGCTTTGTCCGTTTATAGGAGTCGGAGCCATTAGAATAATTATGACGAAATCCTGAAAGCGTTACTAATGAAAACACTCAGCAAACAAGGAAAGGGACATAAACCAGTTACATCAACTTCAAGTCACCATTTCCGAATGACAATGGAGCCGAAGTGAAACTGGCTTCACCCTTTTTATCGAGGTTTAACTCAGCACTAAAGAAGTGAACCAATAGTCTTATCTAATATCCGATGGACTTTGGACAAGAGTAGAGTGGGAACGAGAGAAGGCATAGATAGTTACCATCTATGCCTTTAGAACAAGCGTCTATTAACTAATTAGAGCGGGAATACCCGGAAGCTGACCAACGACAGCAAGGGAACCTGCGCAAATGATAAAGGCTACGCCAGGGATCAGGTATTTATCTTTACCTGATAGTTCGTTAGCGCGCTCATGGTCACCGATAAGTCCGAGGTTATCCAGCAGCATAGTTATAGCCCAGCCGAACACTGGATTAACGAATGCACAAGCAAAAATACAGATACCCGCACTGAGTGAATCTTTATGCTTATGGATCATCTGCATACCCGCTTCAAGAAGTGGTAAGAACACACCGACAATCAGCGCAACGCGTAACACAGGCTCCCACATCGCGAGATCCATTGGGTAACCAATTACCGCTGCGGCAATACACATTAAGCCAGTTAACAGCGCGCCGCCAGGAATAGGACGTTTGGCAATTGCGGCTGGAATCATGTACGTGCCCCAAGAAGAGGCTAAGTTGCCGCCACCTAGTAGTGAACCAACCCCCTGACGAATAGACGCGCCGACCATCGTATCGTCGACATCCATTAGTACGCCTTTCGCTTCTTTTGGGTAGTTAAGTTCTTGAAAAACTCGATGACCGAGGTAGTCAGGAGACCACATAGCGACGGCTAACAGAGCAAATGGCGTAACAGCAATAAAGTGCTCTAACGTTGGCCAACCTAGTTGCCAGCCGGTATTTTCACCCCACCAGTAGAATGGACTGAAATTAGGCAGGCCAGGCTCAGTGGTAAAAGCAAACTCAGCGCCCATCGCGTAAGCGACAATACCCGCTAGCGCAGAACACAGTGGGATAGCCAACCAACGTTTGTTGATTTTGGCTAAGTAGGCATAAACCATAACCGTTAGACCAATGACCACAAATGAGATGTAACCTTGGTCGGTACTTGCAGCCCACGCTTCTGTCTTATTGATTTGTCCGATCAATCCCACTGCGCCAAGGTAGATCAGCAACCCACCTCTAACCCCAATGCCAGTCAGGGTCATGAGTTTTGAACCGCCTTTAGTAAAAGCGAGAATTAAACCAAAAGCACAAACCATCAAACCGAGAGCCAGTGGATGTCCCCCTGCGGCGGCAATCATAGGAATCAGCGGTATCATTGGGCCATGAGTACCGGCTAAGTTTGCGTTCGGGTTTAGGATGGCGGAAAACAGGATAACGAACAGAGCACCTGCAATAAGCAGTTCGTAACGCACGTTTTCTGCAACGAACTCCGGAGATAAACCAAACTGAGCAGCAAAGGCCGCAACCATGGCGGTCACCATAACCACTTTGCCTATGGTGGCGGCTAACGCTGGTACCCAATCTTCGATTTCAATACTGTAATCACGCGATGGCAAATGAATACCCCAGCGACGAAAGCTCATGACGGTTAAATCATGGTTTAGAAAGTCTTCTCGGCTTTCAAATTCATGTGGTTTCTTGCGCACATCCCTGTAAAAAGTCTTACTTGAGTCAGACATTGAGTTATCCTTTTTTACGTTTCAAAGCTGAACCATCTCAACTAGAGTTTCGCGAGGTACACAAACCTTCGACCAATACGAGACCACACCCTAGCTGCTATCGAGCACCTTTATTGATTTGCACTTATTAAGCATGTGTTGCTATCGGTAGGAATATTAGACATTAGTAAAAGAGCAACAAAACTCTCACTTATTAAACATTAATTTAACAATACGTTAGTGTGCGTTGATCTTGTATGAGTTATTTTCTCAAGGTAAGCCAAAGGGAGAACGGTCATCACTCCAACTTATATTTGTTAAAGACTAAGTTTTTGGGGAACGTAAGGGTTGCTATTGAGGTACGTTGTCTATTTACAGTCAGCTTGAAGCTATTAGAAGTAATAGTGTGAAAGGAATTAACTAGAGTTTCTGACTCTGAGTGATTTTGGGCAAGAATAAGTGAATCATGGTAAGCCAATTCGTGCTTACCATGATTTCTGCTCGTATGTGCTGGCGTTCAAGAAACTCGAAAGTCAGCTCATGAGCTCTGGGTAGAGGCTATGTTCTGTAGAGAACCTTAGTTAGGTTTTCTTAAAGACAAAACTATTTTTGTGAAACACATCTCACAATAATTATGTCGAAGTGCTTTACGCTAATGGGACCAATCTGATGGTTAAGACAATTGAATCTCAATATATCCCTCCGATTGAAAAGCGTTAGGATTCAATACACTAAGTTAATCCATATAATCTTTTAACATTGGACCTAACTTTTCATCATCATATATGCACCAACGAATAAACGCAGAGTATGCTGATTTCTTATCACATAGAACTTTAATGCGTTCTACTGCTAACCTCATATCTTCTTCCGTGGCAAATTCAGCGTAATAAATGTTCAACTGTTCCAAGAGTAATTTATATTGAGTGAATATTTTTTTCCTAATAAAAGAACCAGTTACTCTTTTATTGATCGTGTGCTCACTGTTATAGATTTTGTCTAATAACACTCTAGTTTCATTTACTTGAGGGGCACTACTAGTTGCTTCTACTTGGATGTTTTTGGAGTAAGGTGTATGAGGAGGTAATAGCTTGATTAGGCGAGACACATCAGTCTTCTCGTCACAGCAATCAATTAGGTTATTAAATTTTGTCCCCTTAATACTGTTACACCGACTACACACGAAGTATAAGTTATTCCAATCAAACTTCTTCTTGTGATCTCCCTGATGAGCATCAAAGTGCTCAATATGTACATCTTGTGGCTCCTTTGTCTCACATAAATAGCACTTGTCAAAGAAAGCTTTTTTCAAAGCTATATACACATCCTCTCCATCATACTTTTTCTTCTTAGAAAGAGATTGTGGCTCATCTTGAGGTCTTATTACATTGAACATTAAACACCTCATCTACGCGCTTTATTTATAACTAACCGAGCGTTTTGTAGATAGAAAGCCGACTCCTCATCTAATTTACTTTCATATGGACTGACTTCATTTACTAACTCTGAAAGATCATTAATATCAGGCGACTGAGATTGAGCAATCTTGTGTAATGATATTATTTTATTTTTTAATATTTCAGATATAGGTGTTATATCAAATAAACCTTCTAGGATTGCGTCATAGGAATACATTGATAGATCTTGTATTTGTTCACACCTTGACATATCGTAAATCACGGCATTATTAACTGAAGAAACAACAAAAGGGGAGTGGGTCGTAACAATAAACTGAACCTGTGGAAAAGCTTCTACAAGGAACGCCAGTATTTTCTTTTGAAGTGAAACATGAAGGTGAGCATCAATCTCATCTATAAAGACCACTCCATCTAATTCAGACGGTGGTACTTCCCTTAACTCAACTTTCATGAGCAAGTCTGCATAGACTGATAGTATTGAAGAAAACCCTGAAGATAAATTTTGAAACCTAAAGGGCTGTTTACCTAGTTGGTTTATAAGGAACGCCTGTTCCTCAGAATCAAATACTAAACTTAAAGTTTTATCTTCAAACAACTTCTGAAAGTCTTCTTCAAGCTTGTTGAACCACTCTTGTATTGCGTTTGCTTTAGGTAAATCATTATCAATACTCGGAGATTCAGCATAAGCTTGGCTAGTTTTATTGCTGACCAAATACTGTTCAAACATCGTTGATGAAGTTGTCTGTTCCTTTAACTCACTTTCCCTTTTTTTCAACACATTTTTACTAACTGACGATATTGAAGCTTCTATATCTGCATCTCGTATAGCTTTATAGAAAGAGAGTACTGCTTTTTTTTCATGAAAACGAGTAACAAATTTTTCCATACTCGATATCTCTAAGCACTTTTTAGAAGCAAACTCTAGTTTCTTTTCCCATCGAGAAATTTCTTTAACTTGATATGCATATAAACTGTCCGTAACTGACTTTTCACTTAAATATTCTTTTTCCTTTTTAATACGGCCCTTTATATAATCAATATTATAATTTTCACGCTCAATTATCCGCTGTATTAAAACATCACTGAGCTCATTTAGTAATGAGGTTTTTCCACAACCGTTCCCCCCTGTAAGGATTAAATTCCTGCCTTGTAAATCAATCTCTACCTTTTGTTGGGTATATGGAACGACCGAATCAATTCGTTGTATGTACCTAGCCATAGATGTAATCCTATATTATATAATTGGCCTAAACATAACTTTTTTAGCATATATACTTGAAACATGTAAGACCTATTATCTCCACTACAACCGCAAGTAAAAATAACACTTTCCTTTATGTACCCGTTAGGTATATCCATATGACTATGGTCAAACACTGATCTAACAGCACCCGTTAGGGTTGATTTGTATTTATAGGTACTATAGCCTTAAGCACCTCTAACAACCAAACGGGTACACTCAGTGGCACACATAGCTTATCTAAGAGTCTCTACTGTAGACCAAAACACAGACCGTCAACTTACTGATACTGGTATCTCTTTTGATAAGTCTTTTACTGACAAGTGCAGTGGTGGCTCAACTAAACGACCAGCCTTAACGGAACTAAAGGAATACGTAAGGGATGGAGACACGATCCATGTGCATAGCATTGACCGTCTAGCTCGTAACTTGGTTGATTTGAAACAGTTAGTAAATGACTGGACTAGCCAAGGGATTAGCATCAGATTTCACAAAGAGAACCTAAGTTTTAAAGCTGGTGGCTGTGACCACATGTCTGAGCTGATGCTTAACATGCTGGGTGCTGTAGCTCAGTTTGAGTTAGCAATGATTCAAGAAAGACGTCAGGAAGGCATTGAGAAGGCTAAAGCAGCAGGTAAATATAAAGGCAGACCAACAAACAGTGAAAACCACCTACGTATCCACCAGCTGCGTTCTAAGGGACTATCTTTGCGGAAGATAGCCTCTCAGGTAGGTGTATCCCTGTCTACAGTGCAAAGAGCTTTATCAAAGAACGTAACTTAGTAACTGTACAAAAATCTAAAAATTCAATCACACATTGTTTATAAAAATAAGGATACGCAGCAATAGAAATCAAATAGTTGTACTCCAGCCCCTCCCCCCTTATTCAGATACAAACCGAACAGAGAAATAATTATTAAGTAATCATATATAGGTACCAAGACCACTATGAATCAATTCATGGCAGATAGCAGATTTGAGTATTTAGACCCTCGTACTCTCATACTAGATCCAGCAATGCAAGCCCGTGACGTTGAACTCATACAAGACAAACGAGTACGTTCAGCGCAAGAGATCAAGCAAGAGAGTCAAAGCAAAGAGATTCTTGAAGACCTTCGTAATGGACAGCCTATAAGGCAGCCTATCACCGTTTTTGTGGTCGATGATAAGTATTATGTAGTGGATGGTTTCCATCGTACTGGAGCTTGCTTGGAGTATCTTGCAGAAAACCCAAATACTGAACTAAAGATTAACTCACGAGTGATATATAACCGTACTTACATTGAAGCGTTTTCAGCAGCTCAAGACGCCAATCAGTCACATGGTGTAGGTGTTACTCATGATGAAATTATGCAGGCTAAGTTCCGCAAGTTAATTGTAAATAAAGAATTTGGCCTAAGTGTATCTCAAGTAGTAAAGATCGTGGGTTGTAGTCGTGGTCAAGCTGCACATATTGCCAGAAATTTAAAGACTTGTGGTGAAGCTCTAGGTGATGACATCTACATGAACATAGTAGATTTAGAGAGCTTTGTTGAACGCCTTAGATTTGGTCTGGAGAGTAAATATCACTTACCGAGCAATTGTTGGGACTCTAAAGGGTTTCCTAAGATCAGACGTCTCTCAGATGCAATTACTGGCAAAGATAATATGTCAAACCTAGACGATGAAAAGTGGGAGCAGCAACAGATCAAAGATGTCTCAAACAGTCTCAGCCGTCTCATTACATTTTACGGAGAGGATATCTTTAGGGAAGGCTTACGAAAAGTAACTAGAGGTTCACAACTAGGCATCTCTATATCCCAAAGAAATAAGTGGCTAGATCAGGTTGGTTCTATAGAAGGGTGTATTCAAGACAAAAATGACGGAATTAAAGCACCTGACTTAGTAGAAAATTACGACTTTTAGAAATAACGTTGTGAGCTCGTAAGCCTTATACCACAAGGCCTACGGGCTCATTTAAACAAAGGTGTACACGTGTGTACAATGAGAGTTACTTAGGTGTACACAACAGAGTATTACTAATCTCGTTTCTTTTGGCGTCAGTAGCAGGAAGCAATTCAAAAGTCTCTAGACCATCCTTACTCTCAAAAAGTGCACCTTTGAGACTATGATCACATTGAATACTTACAAGCTCATCACCATCCTTTCTATATATCTTTATATACCGATACTCTTCTTTCTTATCTGCATGCATTTCTATTTTGCTCAAGTACCGTCGTAAAACTTGATTGAGCTTTATTCGACCATCTATATCTTTAGTACTATCAATGAGTTCTAGAAAACGGCCAGTTAACATTTCAGAATCTTGTTTTTGAATGACTAACTTACCTTGAGAGGTCTCTAGTTCTGTTTTGACATTAGAAAGTTGCTTCTCAATGTTCGTGACTGAGGTTTTTAGCTCACGAAATTTACTTTGCAGCTGATCGTTTAATCCGAGTGCAGCAATGGCATTTATCGTATTGTCTAATTGTCTTCTGGTATCTTCTAGAAGGAATGTTAGTTCTCGTTCTTTAGCATTCAACTCTTTGATATTGTTGTTGTCGTGACTACCCATAACTTCAAGGATAGGCAAGCGGCGTAAAGCAAAGAGAACGAAGGAAGATAGTTTGTAGAAGTTCCAAGAGCTACCAAAACAACTAATGCGATATTGAAGACAACGAAGCTGGTAATACCTTTTCCCTTTAACGCATGAGCTCACAATATGCATACCTTCACCGCATGAGCATCGAAGTAGGCCAGCAAAGTAATTACGCATCTCTTTGCCCCTACGACCTTTTCCTGCACCACCTTCTTTTAAGACGGCCTGCACTTCATTAAACCGGTCTTCATCAATAATCGCAGGGTAGTAGTTTTTTATAGCATCTCCTTCAGGCTTCCCATTTAGGGTTGGTTGATATTCACCAAGAACTGCACGATATTGAAGAATTCTGGATATACTTCTTGGATACCACGCTCTACCAGTTAAAGGCTTCCGGCCTTCCTCTGTTAAAAGACGACCAATCCTAGGCGTGCCATACCCATTAACGTATAAATCAAATATTTTTCGAACGGTTTCCACACGTTCAGGAATAAGCTCAAATGCGGTTTTATCTTGATTGACACGCAACCAACTAGGACAGCGTCTCGTGATAATTTCTCCAGTAAGACGAGCCTTTTCACGTGCCTTTGCCTTAGCGTTCAGAATCATTTGGCTTTTACGTTCTGACTCCTCAAAAGCACGCTGGGCACTTAGAGCCCACGCCATTAAATCCATTAAAGGATTATGAGAGTCTGGTTCGTATAACTTACTATCAGTGAATGTATAAATGCTAATACCACTTGCTAGTAGCTGCATTAAAAGTGAGACCGCACGCTGGACTCCAGCACGGGAAAGACGGTCAACGTTTTCCACTATTAAAACGCTGCCTTTTTCAATATAGCCGTCTTCGACACATTGAAGAAACTGGCTTAAGGCACCAGTTTCAATATTTGCACCTTTCCAACCACTGACTCCAAGATCAGAAAAGGTTTTTTCACTAAGCTCCCAGCCGTGAGCTAGAGCAGCTGCCTGTATAGCCTGCCACTGACGCTCTTGCCCATAACCTTGAATTTGTTTTTTTGAAGAAAGTCTTACATAACTATACGCTGTGCGCATAACGCCCTCCTAAATAACAAGGGCGGATTCTAGAGTTATGTCATAACCGATACAATACCTTGACCACATGCCAGCCAAATTTTGTTTTGACTAAGTGCGGAGTTAACACTTCACCAGAAAAACAAACTTTGTCGAATTGAGGCACCATTTGACCGCGACGGAACTCACCGAGGTCACCACCACGTTTGCCAGACGGGCAAGTTGAATATTTTTTCGCTAGTGTTTGGAATTTAGCGCCTTTTTTCAGTTGCTTGATGATGTCTTCAGCTTGTTCTTTGTGCTTAACAAGAATGTGCAATGCGGCTGCTGTGTTTGCCATGTGTTTATCTCTCACTATTCTGGTGGCGCAAGTTTACCGAA
>JABXIW010000250.1 GCA_013372875.1 Gammaproteobacteria bacterium
CTAACACGGCACCAATGATCTTCACTGCGGCGATCGTCACTAAAGTGATCATCATGACGAATAGGTAATCGTAAAAGCTGGTATTGAAGCCACGCACGCGAGCAATATCTGGGCTGATACACGTGAGCAAAATGCGATTAAATGTTGGAATCAGCAGCAGCAGGATGATCAAGCAGCTCACTGCAAGCAACGTGATGTCTCTATCGGTCACCGTCAAAATCGAACCAAACAGTACGTTTTCTAGCATGTGTATGTTGATCTTACGTGCGACGTACATCAGCAACGCCGCCCCGACCGCCAGAGCTAACGCCAGAAATACACCGACCAACGTGTCATAAGGTACATTGGTGCGATTTCTCACGAAGTGCAGCAGCAACGCAAAGATCATGCAGAAGCTAAACAACCCTATGATTGGGTTTTCTGGCGGTTCACCAAGTAAAACACCAATAGCGATACCCGTCAGTGCTGCGTGGCCTACTGCTTCGGAGAAAAACGCCAAACGCTTAGCAATCACTAATGTGCCCAGCCCGCCGAGTAGCGGCCCCAAAATCAGCGCAGCGACCATCGCGTTCACCATAAAAGCGTACGCAAAGCTGTCGCTCAACCATCCAGCGTCTACACCACTCATCGCCAGTGCTCGTAACCACTCCATTACGCCGCCTCCGCTTTGGTTGTGTAGTGCTTAAATAGTGTTTCAATACGATCTGGGCTCAGAACATCCGAGTGGTGTCCGGACGCCACAATCTGACGATTAACAACGTGCACTTCTGCATCTAAGCGACGCACCGCAGTGACATCATGATGAACCGCTAACACCGTTTTGCCCTGCGCGACAACTTCATGTATCAACCCTTCAAGGTAACGCACACCTTGCTCGTCCATCCCTGTTGTAGGCTCATCCAACACCAATAAGCTTGGGTCATCTAACAAAGCCTGAGCGAACAACACACGCTGTTGCTCACCACCAGAAAGTTGCCCCATACGACGATCTGAGCGAGCGGCCATGCCGACGCGATCTAATTGCGCCAGCGCACGTTGTGTTTGTTTGGTTTTACTGCGCCAGAATAGTGGGATTCGTGTTTGGTTCAGCAACACAAAATCCATCACCGTTAGCGGTAAGCTGGCTTCAAACATCGCTTTTTGAGGAACATAACCAACGTTTCCGCCAAGCTTATTGTGAGTCTTATTCGGCCAGTGAACGGAAATGTCGCCAGTAAAAGGCGTAAGTCCAAGTACGGAGCGCAACAACGAGGTTTTTCCTCCACCATTTGGACCCATGATCACATGGCACTTGCCCGGCTCGAAGGTTGTCGTGACATTTTGCAATATCACGTTGTCACCGTATTGGAGACTTAAATTATCTATCGAGATAGAAGGACCAAGCATTACGCTTTCTCCTGTGCGTGTTTGCTTGCCACGAACTTCATCGCTTCAATCAAGGTCTCAACGTTTTCGCGCATCTCAACTTCCACTTTGTTCGCTTCGTATTCCCCATGCGTCATGTGAGAAAAACGGTAGAGCTTAACTCCTGTCGCTTCTTCGATGGTATCAACAAAGCGATTTGGCATATTCAGCTCGTAAAACAACACATCAATGCCAGATCGTTTGATCTTCTCGATCGTCTCTTGCAGTTGGCTCGCGCTCGGCTCCACGCCATGAGCTGGCTCAATCACTGCGGCAACATCCACACCAAACTCTTGCAGAATGTAGCCGTATGCGTTGTGCGTTGTCGCAACCTTCATACCCGCCGTGTCCAACTCGCCCAACGACAACATGGCATCACGTTTCATCATGCGAAAAGTTTTAGCGTATTGACGCGCGTTTTTACGGTAGAAATCGGCATTGTCAGGGTCGAGCTTGCTCAACTCGCTCGCGATGGTATAAACCTTTTGAATCGTTGTTGAGAGCCCAACGAACGTATGTGGATTCACCGCGCCTTGCCCGACTGATTGTCCCATTGCTGGCAATAGCGGAACTTCTTTGTTGGCTTCAATGACAACGAGATCATCACGTTGCGATGCGTAGATCACCTTCAATGCAAAATCATCATGGCCAATACCATTCACCACAATGACATCCATTTCATTGAGACGTTTTAGATCATTCGGTTGCGGTAAGTAGTTATGTGGATTAAAACCAGCATCCACCAGCGGCAAGATTTCCGCTTTGTCACCAACAACAGCGTGCACATAGCTGAAATAAGGCTGAAGCGTGATACCAATTTTCATTTTGTCACTCGCGAAACTGGACGTGCTAGCGACCAATAAAGCGCAAGATGCAAACATGGAACGTAAAAGCGAACGTGTGATCATAATATGTATTCTTTGAATTGAGTTAAGTGTGCGAAGGGTGAGCAGAAGATGGAGAAGAGAGAATTAGCTGTTGCCACCCCTGTTGATGACGATGGCTTTCTTCGCTCAATGTTGGGGTTGGCGCAAAACCATGGGCATCAATTAGCCAAATGTCGGCGTGGCTTTGACGACTATCTAGAATCATTGAAGCCGCCCCTTGCTCACTCTGTCTGATGCCCAAATAGATCCCGTCACCAATGCTCTGCCATTGATGCGAACCTTTACGCTTCCAGTTTTGATCTTGAACAAAGGGAGCAATCCACAGTGACGCCATCTCTTCCGTATCTGGCCAAGTACCGGACTCTGCGTGTAAATCGCGCAGTTCTTCATGCGCCAGTTTTAGCTCGGCAATCAAACCGAGCTCTTCTTGGTGCAAGTCCGTGATTCGAATTTGATGAGAAAGCACTTCAGAATGGGGAGAATCAACTTGGTGCAGAGGCATCAAAACACTGGCGCAAGCAAGAATACCAGCGATGGTAAGTGCCACCCATTTTCCTTCTCGGCTACCGTTATCGGGACGAACTTTTTGTGTGATCATTTCTCTTTCAGCTCAACCACATCCACTTCAACTGGGCTTTCATGACCGGCATCGAAAACCAAGTAGAAATCAGTCTCTGGATGAGAAAACTCGGCAATAGAACGCTTGTCTGTTCTGACTTTGGCGATGAGGTTATCTTCGTAGTCGTACATTTCGACATCGTAATCAATCGCGGTTGAGCCATCAGAGTAGCCAGTTTCACAAATCACTTTATCTTGAGATAAATGACAACTCATTAGAGGAAAGTGAGCAGAAGCATGAAAGGAAGAAAATCCAGCCAATAGCAGAGCAGCTTTAAGAATAGAAGTGTTGTTCATGTTGATTCCAAAATGGCTCAGCGCTTGCTGAGCCTAATTCGATTAGTTGAGTAGAGTTTCAAACGTTAGGTGTACATTCGCGCTGGTTTTGTCAGCTAATGGGTGATTGTTCAACTCACCTTTGTAGTTCGCTTTCATTAGATAGCGCCCTGCCACGTCTGGCGTAAAAGTAATTTTTCCGTCTTTATCACTCACCACGTCAATTTGCTCTTGATGGTTGCGATACAACGTACCTTCACGCGTGATCTCTGCCGTCACACCTTGTTGAGGTTTGCCATCGAAGAAGAACTGGAACGTCACCGCTTCACCTTCAATGATGTCAGATGGGTGAGTCAGCGGTTTTAGCTCTAGCAATTTGCCTTCAATTTCTAACGCTTTTTCTGTTGGTTTACCGACCGTGATGTAGCTTTCTGCGCCGGTGTAGCTTAGCTGAGTCACCACATCACGCGTTTTTTCCGGTAGCACATCAGCGCGCTCAGCTTTATTGGCTCTAACCCACTTCACAGTATCGCGGCGACCTGCTTTGTACTGGGTGTAGTAGCTTGGCTCATTGTTGATCGCAACCTTATGCGTGCCCTCTTCAACAAAGAAGAAATCGAACATCGAACGACGCTTACCGCGTATTACAAAGTTCGGACGCTCAGAGCGGCCATCCGGCATGATGACAAAAGCTTGTTCGCTACCTGCTGGCTTATCGAATACAAATGTGCCATGAGAAGCAGTCACATCGAACGTGAGCCAATCACCACCTTCTTTAGAAACGGTAAAGTGCGAAGGCAAAACCCAACGAGGATGCGCTTGTGCCGTTGTCGCTGCAGCTAATCCCATTGCCATTACGCTTGCTAACGCCACTGCTTTCATTTTGGTTTTCATGGTTGTATCCTTCTATCACTTAACTTGGTAATTGACGGTGATGACCCCCGTCTCTTGAGTTGGTTTGAGTTGGTAGCGCACCTCACTGTCCGCTAATGTCATTTTTTGGCGCAAGTAGTTGCGACCACCGTGTTCACGAACGACCTCAACATGTAAGGTATAGTCACCTTGCTCAAGGCGTTCGCCTGCGTCGTTAGTACCATCCCAAACAAATCGATACAGCCCAGCAGGGCGAGTCGCAGACGTCACAGCGTCAATCAGATCGCGATCATAACGACCTACTTTTCGCCACCAGCTGCGCATGTCTTTGAGCCACTCATCCTTACCGACCCAAAGCTGAATGGTTTTAACAGATTGACGTTGTTCATCTTCAACCCACACTGCGACGTAAGGACGGGCGTACATTGAGGTATCGATCTTTGGCAATTCAAACTCAAAGTCGATTTTGGCGGCATCAGGTAAAGGCGCAGCCAAAACTGGCCATGGAGCTAAAGCCGCAACTAACGCCGCTTTGCAAAATAGGTTTTGGCGAAGTAACTTGCCTGTGTTCAACATAAGCTTTTCTCTACAACTGGCTGTTAAGGCACAGCAACAAAATAAATGACGAGCGACAGCAAGGAGCCAAAGCTCATCCACTGTAGTGATGTTCTGAACGTCTTTTTCTTCGGCAATAACAGGCATACACCGGTCAGGACGAAAAACACCATCAGCAGCGCAGTGATGTCGATAAACCACTTCCAAACATCACCACTGTTACGACCTTTATGCAGATCATTCAGCAGTGCGATCGCACCATAATTGGTGGTTTCAATATCGGCGTCGCCAGTGGTCATATCAACGAAAACCGTAGCGTTATAACCGGGCCCTTTGAAATCCAGAGAGAGCTCGCCAAGCACCAATTCACCTTGCTCCACTTCGGTGTAAACGTCCAAAGCAGATGGAGTGCCACGTAAAGCCACTTCTTGGGTCAAAAAGTCAATCAGTGCAACGCGGTTTGGCTGGAAGCTTTCGCCGTTCAAAAACAAGGTCTGCGGCGGGATGATGATGGTGTGCTGTTGAATGATGGGTTCTTTTCGCTCAAACAGCTCAGGACGATTTAGCGTGATGCCAGTGAGCGCAAAAAATAGCGTCACCAATAAAAG
>JABXIW010000064.1 GCA_013372875.1 Gammaproteobacteria bacterium
ATATCGAAGATGAATCCTTCGTATGGCCTAAAATCAATCGTGCTCATGTCTTTTCTTCTATTTGTACATCTGTAGTGTTAATTTATCAGCTCTTTCAATCGTCCTTATCGGCATTTGCTTATCATGCTCAAAATTTCGAACTCCGTCACACTTCAAGAATGGGAAATACAATTAACGCCCATTAGAGCTCAAGGAAATGGCGGACAGAACGTTAACAAGGTAGCGACTGCCATACATCTGCGCTTCGATATACACCATTCAAGTTTACCGGAATTCTACAAAGAGCGATTACTTGCACTTTCTGATAGCCGTATCACTAAAGATGGTGTGGTGATCATCAAAGCGCAACAGTTTCGCACACAAGAAAAAAACAAAGAGGATGCGCTAAATCGCCTACAAGAGTTGATTAAAGCTGCCGCCTTACAAGATAAGAAGCGCATTAAAACAAAACCAACCCGCGCTTCACAACGCCGCCGACTTGACAGTAAAAACAAACAGGGGGCAAAAAAACAGCAACGTAAAAAGGTGCTGTATTAAGGCATGTCACTTTCACGACATGTTAGTTGAACAACGTTTGCTAGCCCTTGGAAATCTGATTGGATTTCTCTTTTTTAGTCACTTATTCAGGAAACAACAATATGACTATTAGGCAAAAACTCTACTTCCTCGGAGTTATCGCCATTTTAGGCATTGTGACCCTTTTGGGTACCTCATCTCATTTCGCAAATCAGAGCAATGAACTCAACCACGCAGTAAAACTTGTCGGTGATTTAGAAATACGCTTACTCAACTTGCGACGTAATGAGAAAGACTTTTTACTTCGCAGCAATGTCAAATACTTAGATAAATTTGATAGCAATGTTGATAAGTTTTTAAGCACCGAGAAAGAGCTCGCTCAAATCCTAAACCGATACGACCTACCCTCAAGTCAGCGTTTTAAGCAGGATTTACTCGCTTATCAAAAAGGTTTCCAAGCATTAGTTTCCGCTTCTCAAAAGTATGGCCTAGACAAAGAAAGTGGCATTCTTGCGCGTTACGAAAACCTGCTACTTGAAGCAAAGAAAAGCGCCGATCATCAGCAAATCCTTTCTCTTATCCAGTTTGATAATGCGGTGAAAATGGGCGAATTTGACTCAAGCAAACTGTCTGACCTATACGTTCCAGAACTGTTAGAGTCAGCGAAACAACTTGCAGCTCAAAAACAAGTCATTGGTGTGGCGTACAACAAAGGTTTACTGGGCGAAACTCGCGCGCTATCTCACGCCGTGGAAGAGCAGTTTGAAGCTTTCTCATCATCGATTGATTCTGCCGCAACCCAACGCGATGAAAAAATGGCAAGCATCAAGCAAGCCATTACTGCGTTCATCTTAGTAGTGATTTTTGCGCTGATTTGGCAAATTTCTCGCTCTATCAACGTTCGAGTTGGCAGCTTGCTAGCAACGATTAAGAACATCAGCGAAAGCAATAACATGGGCTTGCGCTCTGATCTTGCTGGTAAGGATGAACTATTTGATATCAGCCACCACCTCAACGATCTGCTCGAAAAGCTAGAGCGTTTGATCCACAACACACAAGAAAAATCGATGCAGTTAACAGCGAGCACGGACAACATGCATCGTGAGCTTGAAGGTGTTATGGAACAGTTCCACGCACAGACTGATCACACCGCCTCTATGGCGACGGCCGTGCAGCAGATGGTTGCCACTATCGGTGAAATTTCTGAAAGCACATCGGTTGCGGTTGAAGGTGTTCACCAAGCTGCGACTAACGCCGAACAAGGTCGCTCTGTCGTAGAAATGACCGTGACGAATGTTGGTCAGCTGACGGGTATCCTCTCGAACAGCCAACAGTCTATCGGCTCATTGAACCAACACGTCGATAAAATTGGCGGTGCGGTGAACATCATTCAAGACATTGCTGAACAAACGAACTTACTTGCACTTAACGCGGCTATCGAAGCGGCTCGTGCGGGTGAGCAAGGACGCGGATTTGCCGTGGTTGCAGATGAAGTTCGCGCTCTTGCGAGCCGTACACATCAATCCACGGAAGAGATCACGCGAGTGGTGATGGACATCCAAGCGCAGATGTCGATGGTGGTTTCCGATATTGATCAATGTAACGAACAAGGCCAGCAAACCCTGAGTGCATCTGAACAATTAGACGCAAGCCTCCAACAAATCATCACGGACATGCACGCCATTCAAGGCAACTCAGAGCGCATTGCTTCTGCGATTGAAGAGCAAGGCATTGTGATGAACCAAGTTAGCGACTCAATCACTGAGCTGAACGTTATCTCTGAAAACAACATGCACTCCGCGCAAGAATGTTTGCATGAAGTGAACTCAGTGTCGGCTCAAGCACACGATATGGATGAAGCGGTAGCCGAGTTTAAGACTCGCTTAAAGTAATCTACTAGTAGATTCTTTAATCCAATAAGAAAGCCCGAAGCGAATGAATGCTTCGGGCTTTTTGTTTTCTATCTAGGCTCAGTATCAACTCAACCCAAATCGTGTCGGTAGTTATTCATCATCAAGCGGAACAAGCTTTGTATTGCCACCATGAATCTTCTCACGTTGTCTTTGTACCAGAGCGTAGAAGCCCGGAATCAAGAACGTACCAGCAAGAAGCACACACAATAGACCACCAATCAGAGACACCCCGAGCGAGTTTTGGCTCACATGACCCGCGCCAGCGGCGAAGATCAACGGGAAAATCCCCAAGATAAACGACCAAGACGTCATGTTCACCGCACGGAAACGTAGCGTACCACCTTTTACGGCTGCGTCATCGATGGCAACGTCTTTCTCTTCACGCTCTTGCTTCGCGAACTCCACAATCAAAATGGCGTTCTTCGCGGCCAAGGCTATAAGGAGAACGAGACCAATCTGAGCGTACAAGTTTAATGGCGTACCCGTTAAGTTCAGCGCGAGGAAGGAGCCTAGCGTTGCAACAGGTACCACCAAAATGATCGCCAGAGGAATACTCCAACTTTCATACTGCGCCACCATGAACAA
>JABXIW010000337.1 GCA_013372875.1 Gammaproteobacteria bacterium
CTTTAACGAGCTTTACATCGACGGCGGCGTGACGATTCAAAACTTCCTCAAAGAAGATCTTATCGATGAAATGGTGATCACTCGCTTCCCTATCCTACTTGGCGGCGGCGTACCTTTGTTTGGTGATTTGGAACAGCCACTCAATTTTAGAGTGACCAAGAGCGAAGTAGTGCTAGGCACCTTAGTTCAAACGACTTACGGGCGTGAAAGGTAATCTACCTAGATAATTTAAACAAAAGAAAAACGCCCTTCCTAGAGATAGGAGGGGCATTTATTGTGTTAAGTACCTGTGCTCAGCATCGCTCATTTTTGGACGAGGTCAGCGCAACAAATTTATGTCGCGTAGTGAGCCTAATAGCTATTCATGATGCCGTTGGTAGTAGAATAGAATTAGAGTGAAGCTCATACCTAGTCTCTAGATTTTGTTTTTCTATGAAACTCTTTTCTTTCTGTGAGTAAGGATTTTTCGCTTTCAAATCAAGGAATATACCTTGATAACGCCACCCCTTACGGCGAAGTTCACTCACCGATTGCTCTCCACTTTGTAGCTTTCTTCCATACCTATCTCTGACTGTCACAATAACTTTGGTATTGTCCGGTTGCTCATCATATCCGTACCATATTAATGCCTCAGATTTTTCACCCAATATAAATGGGTCATCGTTTGGGATATTTGAGCATTGAACAACGGTAAACGTTTGGTTCTCTCTGTCTTTTTTGTCGCGTTGGTGAGATAAGTATTTTAAGTCAGCAACAGGTTTGAGTTTGTAATTGTAGGCGGCAGAATCATATTCAAAGTACGAGTCATCGTAATGTGGATACATGGCTTTTTCAAACCAATCCCCGCTTGGGTTATCGACAAATTTAATCTCTGGTTCAGCATGACTTTCAACAAAAGAAGGCGTGTATTGATAGGTCACTTCAAAGAGATGCTCTTCCATGTCCGGCTTGGTAAGTGAATCAAAAGCTCGCCCCACAGATTTCTTGATTTTGTTAATCGAGTCAGGATGAGTTAAATAGGTTTCAATTAAACCATGCCCTGCAATGTCTGCTGTGCTTGGCGCTATAGCGGTATTCGGTACAGGGACAGAGCCAATTCCCGTTAGTTGCAGGCCATTAATAACAAGGTCAGAGGTTGATAAAATATAGTCACTATCAGGGGTTAATGTTGGCGAGGCCGGCGCAATATGAACCACGTGAATATTATCAGCGTCGTATCCTAATTGAGAAACAACATACTTGTAAGATTGATTCACCCATAAGTTTCTTGCGAGTGAGCAATATAAATTAGCTTTTTGCCTTTCCAGATATTGGAATCATTGATGAGTTTATGCTGCATCTGAGTTTTTTCAGTATCAGGTGAATCAATCGAAGTACTCAAGAGCTGCAAAAACTCACGAATCATCGTATTCATACCTTGGCTGAGAAGGTCAGAAACAAACCCTTTAAACCATGAAAAAGTCGCACTAATTTTTTGGATGATGGAACTGTCCTGACGTCCGCTAACGATTTCCCAAAACGCTTCCCATCGGTCAAATTGCTTTTGCCCCAACTCTTGTGTTCTTTGATCAAAAGTTTCAGCAAAATCAGCTAAGACATTCAACCCGTTACTTTCAATGTAAGAGTCATTATAGAACAGTTGATATTCAACTGGCTCACCGTTGAATTGCTTGATACCAAGGGTTGATTCTATTTTCTTCCTTCCCTCGACCGCAGCGTCTTTCGACGTAGCAACGCCATTAAAAAAACTTATTGTGTAGCCTTCAATATCACAGGAGTTAGCACTGACATTCGCAGGGAATATCGTAAGAAACAAAAGTGCACTCGTTAGCTTATTCACAATACTGCTCCTCAGCTGGGAGCGATGTGCTTACTGAACCATCTTGCAAATGATTATAAGCCAAATAAGCAATGGTTCTGGCTTTAGTGTTATAGGTAAGCGCTCTTATCGTTTTTGACGTATCGATTGAATCATCTACTGGGATACCGACAAAATCCTTGCAAGCAATGACTTTTTCATACTCGAAACCAATTTTCATTGCTTTATAGATATTAGCTTCGGTCTTTTCACTCCAGTCGTAATATAGATTTTTTTGAGAGTAACGAGCGTTTTGCTTCAATGCATCGCGCACTGGCTCTGACACTTCTAACGCATTGATGAATGCCTCGATATCGTCGCGTATTCCGTCTTTATTTTCATCACGACCTGTCAGGGAATCACTTCTATCTAGTGTGTAATCAAATTTTCGATATAGCAGAGCAAATTGGTCATCAATTGTAGGTTGAGCCTTTAGCTCTTTAGCAATCTCCGGCGTTTTTTTAAAACTTTGGTGTGGTTGGTTGTGATTTGGGTCTGGAGTCGGAGTGTTTTGCTGGTTACAGCCAAAGAGAATAAGCAGGCCAAGTAGCGATAATTTTTTCATATGAATAATCCATGTTTTTTATGGATATTACATGTGCGCTTTGCGGATAGACCAATTGCGTTTTGTTATACAGAGTAAATAACTGGCAATTTAACTCTCCATGTTTGTATGCATTTATCTTGAGACAAAAACGCCCTTCACCTGAGCAAAGAGCGTTTTTTACTTGAGGTTATGGTTCGAATATTAAAGCACCAAACCGCCATCAATCTTGAGCACTTGTCCGGTTATAAACGCACTTTGATCAGAGACCAGAAACGCAACGCCATTGGCGATATCTTGCACCGAGCCCATACGTCCTAGGGGCGTTTTACTTTCCATCATTTGAATGACTTTTTCTGGCAGGTTCTTGGTCATGTCGGTGGTGATAAAGCCTGGCGCGACACAGTTGACGCGTATCTGTGCACCCTTTCTTGAAAGTTCTTTCGCCCAGCCTTTGCTCATTGAGATGACGCCGCCTTTACTTGCGCCGTAGTTACTTTGCCCAATATTGCCATCCGTACCCACGATAGAAGAAATGCTGACAATGCTACCTGCGCCCTGCTCTAGCATTACTGGCGCGACGCGTTGAGTAAGTAAGAACACAGCTTTTAAGTTCACATCGATTACGCTGTCCCAATCTTGTTCTAGCATGTCAGGCAGCAATGCATCGCGAGTAATACCCGCATTATTAAC
>JABXIW010000051.1 GCA_013372875.1 Gammaproteobacteria bacterium
AAATAGCGAATATCGGCAATAGCAATCCCGACGACATAGTCAGGGGTCACGAGAGACACGAACTGGAACTGCTTATAATCGAAATGTTTTCGCCACTTCGATACAGGATTGTCCATCTCATTGAGATATTGAAATGACTCTAAATCGAGTGATCTTGGAATCGCCGACAAGTGCCCAAAAACCGGCATACCATCTTGCTGAATAAATGAGTCCAAAGGCTTAATTACGTCCATGATTCTGACTTGGCTAATCACACATGGCACAATGTTAACATTAAGTTAACAACAAGCGAATTGCGCGACTGCACAACAATCATGCATTTAAGGCAGGCAACGAAGCAATAGTGTGAAACAGATCACTCATATCTCATCACTATCACTACGATTTAGAGTTTTAGCTTAGCTGTAGAGCATTAATCAGAATGAAGAATATTGGTCACGATCTCCGTTTTCACCGAATTCGCGATAAAACAGTTTTCATGCGCCATGTGATGCATTTTTTCCAATTGCTCATAGCTTGGCTGCTTATCACCAGAAAATACAACTTTCGGATTTAACACCACTCTCGAAACCCACTCTTTCCCATTTTCACCAACGGTCAACTCCCCTTCAGCTGCATCAACATAAGAGTCGATCACATAACGACGCTTTGCTGCAATCGAAAGGAAAACCAACATATGGCAACTAGAAAGTGCCGCAACAAACGCCTCTTCGGGATCGACGTTTTCTTCTACCGACAACGGCAACGGAACAACATGAGGAGATGGCGAAGCAGGAACTAACAAACCGCCATCAAAGCGCCAAGTGTGCGCTCTACTGTATTGATTATCGCTAAAGATTTCATTGGCCTGGCGTTGCCACGTTATTAATGCTGTGTGCTTACTCATACTCATTCCCTGA
Source organism: Gammaproteobacteria bacterium (assembly GCA_013372875.1). The sequence goes on from JABXIW010000051.1 coordinate 900, forward strand.
TTGTTGAGTGGTGTAGTAAATCACAGCTCAATACGGAAAGAAAACAGACACTGAGTGAAATGAGCGAAAAGCCACTTCAAAGCACCTGTTCTGAGTTTTGTTGCGCTTTTACTAACTCATCTCTCCAACGGTGTCCTTGATGAATATTCACTTGGAGGCGATTGATCAACATCTGTAGCTGTTCAATCGCTGGCACTTGGTTCATTTTTAACTGTGTTTCGAGTTCCAGCGCTTGGCTAGCCAGTATCTTCAGCCCTAAATTCAACGCCATTCCCTTGGTCGTATGCATCGTCAATTTGAGAGCGTCGAAATCGCTCTGCATAAAGTTTTCAATCAGGTCATCAACTGCCAGTTCAAAATCGGTGATGATGCTGTTGAGCAGATCAAGTAACTCGTTCGGATGTTCTTTGAGAGACGCCAACATTTCGGAGTTCGACAGTTCCTCTTCCGTCAGCCTCAAGTTTTCAATCGGCTTACGTTGCAGTTGCAATACATTGCTCGCTGGCGATACCTCTTCGGTTTGTTTCACTTTGAGCCTCGCACTGAATTGCTTCAAAGCGTCAGCAAAACTTTCCCTTTGCAGAGGCTTGGTTAGGACATGATCGGCACCTGCCGCGATAAAGTGGTCATGGGCCTCACGAAAGACATCCGCAGTATAGGCAAACAGCAACGTCTTTACCCCTAGCTTTTCGCGAATAAAACGAGTCGCTTCGACACCATTCATCTCTGGCATGTGATTATCCATCAAGATAAGGTCATAATCGTTGTCGCGTGCCTTTTCTACAGCAACCAGCCCGTTTTCTGCGACATCCACTGCGTGCCCTAACTTTTCGCAAAAGCCTTTCGCCACCAAAGCATTTACGCGGTTATCTTCTGCCAACAAAATGCGCAAGTTCTGAGTGCTTCGGGTTTGAACTGGCGTATGCTGCGGGCTAGGTTTTTCGCTCTCATTCCATGGTATCGGCAAAGTGACAATAAACTGCGTGCCGACCCCTTCTACGCTCTTTAAGGTAATAGAACCACCCATAAGCTCAGTGAGCTTTTTAACGATGGCCAACCCTAAACCCGTTCCTCCAAACCTTCTTGTAGTTGAAGAATCTGCTTGCTCGAAGGAGTTAAATACTCGCCCTTGTTTATCGGGCGCGATACCGATACCCGTATCACTGACGATGATCAACAGCTGTTTGTCTTCACCATTTAACTCGGTACGAATCAGTACGTGCCCTTCATTGGTAAACTTCACGGCGTTACCCGCCAAATTAAACAGAATTTGGCGAAGTCGAGCACAATCTCCTGTGAACTCGGTGTTGTTCGGAACGTCGTTCTCAACAATCAGCTCAATGCTTTTTTCATCAATTAACGGTTGTATGGCGCTGCAAACCGGAGTTAAGACTTGCTCAAGATGAAACGGGGCCTCTTCCAGTTCTAGCTTGTTTTCCTCAACTTTAGAAAAGTCCAAGATGTCGTTGAGGATAGTCATTAAATGCTGCCCTGAATCCAGAATCACCTTAATGTGCTCCTTGGTGACGGGCTCTTTGGTTTCCTCTGCAATCAACTGAGAAATCCCGAGCACACCATTCATTGGCGTTCTTAATTCGTGACTCATAGCAGCAAGAAAGCTGGATTTAGCCTTCGCGGCTCGCTCTGCTTTGTCCGTCTCGGCTTCCAACTCCGAGTTAAGCTGCTTCAAGTTGTGCATTCGGTATTGCAGTTGATACAAGAACGACCCGACTAACAACATCACTGCGACAAACACAAACAGCCAAGTGAAGCGCGCCTCATTTTGGGCGAGATCAAGAAGTGAGTGCTCGGCCTCTTCCACAAACACAAAGTAATTGTGATCCAGTAGCTCATTGGTCAACAGCTCGATTTTTTTATCGCTTTCATGTAAGCGCCCCAAAAAGTTCGCGCCACTTTCGCTTTGCTCCCCACTTTGATTCACTAAGTCGCGGCTAAAAAACTCGACGTAATGTTTATCTAATTGCGTTTCACCAATGTGCGTCGAAAACTCCTCTTCATAGATGTCCAACAGCATCAGCAAAGCGTATTGATTTTCGACTTGTACCCCAATCAACATGTCTAATTGCGAAGTGGTTTGAATAACCCGTTGCTCAAACTTGGCTAACGTCTGTTGTATTTTCTGGCGGTTGGGTGAGATGGGAAACCAAACGGCGTTATCGAAGGTATCAGCCAATTTTTCCGCTTCAACTTCAATATCAACCAACGATTTAGTGAGCTCGAAGTTCTTTCGCTCCTTGATGGCATACTGATTCACAATCACATCGCGTTCTTCAATCAGCTGATGGCCGACCTCAGAAAGCGCGCTATGAAGTTGTTGCGTACTCTTGGAGTTAATGTGAGCCATGTAGGCAAAGGTGCACGCCACCAGCATCGCAATAAATAAGCATGAATTGACCAACCTAAACTTATTCATTTTCCAGCACCTCTAAAATTACTGGCCTTGGGGCGCTGAGTGACGTCAAGAACGCTTCGATGTCTTCAATGTTGCTATCACTCATCGTAATACCAAGCTGCGTTTGCGCCATGATTTGAATGGCCTCAGCAAGGGTGGTCACTTGCCCGTTATGAAAATACGGCCCCGTTAATGCGACGTTTCTTAAACTGGCAACACGGAAATAATACCCCTCATCCCCTTCCGTTGTGAGTAAATGGCGACCTGTGTCTTTCTGCACGGGTTTGTGCTCAAAGTAAGCGAAGCGTTGAATCATCGCGCCGCCAACATTTTTCCCTTGATGACATTGTACGCACCCAGCTTTCTGGAAGGTTTTCCAACCGCGTTTCGCTTTCTCACTCAAAACATGCGTGTAACCCAATAAGTAGGCATCAAACGGCGCGCCGGGAGTTTCAAGCCCTCTCACAAACTCAACAATGGACGCTTTGATGTTGTCGATAGAAATTGGCAGGTTTCCAGCGCGTTTAAACAGCGCTTGATATTGCTCGTTGTTTTGAACGTAGCTTTCAATCTTCGGCCAGTTGGAATCCATTTCTAACGGGTCGTGAATTGGGCCATCCATTTGAGAGACTAACGTATTCGACGAGCCATCCCATAACAGTCGGTAATTCAGTGACGCATTAAAAACCGTGATCGCGTTTCGTATTCCTGCCCCTTTTACACCTGCTGCTAAGGCTGTGTTTTGCGCGCCATTCGTTTGTAGATTGTGGCAACTTTCACAACTGACTTTACCATTCGATGACAAGTTGGGATCTCTAAATAAATGCCAACCAATCCGCGCTAACTTAACGTCGACGACCGGGTCGCCCTCGATAGGCAAAACAAGTTCGACTTCTGCTTTTGCAACACTGACGGATGATGCGGTACAAACGAATAGCACGGCGGCACCCCATTTGATAGCTGTACTCAGCCTCATAACTTGAACTTCCTAGAACGCCCTAATTATGAACCTAGTTGCAAATGCGATTTTTTGCCATTTTCAGGCGAGAGTAAAAGGTATGATTTTGTTTCGTATAAAGCTCAAGAGGGAGAGAGAAAAACAGACAGAGCGAGTCCAATAGAATTCGAACTCGCGTCAGGAAGGCAATAGAGCGTGGCTAGTTGATGAAGGCAAGCAGGCGATAAAACCAAGTGACTTCACCGTAAGCAATCAAATCAAAGATGGTGAAGAAGATGACACAGATGATGGCCAATTTGACCAAGCGTTGAACTATAAACATCACAATTTCCTGTTGTTTTTTCGCAGTTTACTACGTCAACAGGCGAATGGAAAACGGATGCTTGTATCAAGGCGTGTTAAACAATCAACAAAATTTTTTGCAAAAAATGACGTGCTAGAAGCGCTGTTATCTAAGCGATTGTACTATCTACTTTTTTATTAATTTACTGCTCGCTTTGCTTAAAAAGCAATCGGTTAACTCACTATATAACCTAGATAAGCTAGCGAAAATGGATGTCGACAAGTTGGACGAGCATCAACTATTTCAAATATGATATGTCGTACACTTTTTTAAAACTAATACTTATAACTATTTTTTAATGCAAACACCTCGCTTGTTTAACTTAAATCTTCGCTACAAGACTGCCTTGTATTTCTCGCTCGGTCTGCTCGGGATGATAATTAGTTTCCTTTTTATCAGCCGATACTTTTTCCTTTACAGCTTAGATGAGTTGGAAAACATGGAAATTGACCACTCAAGTCAGCAAGCTATCGCCGTAATTGACATGATGGTGACTCAGCAAGAAGGAAGTTCCTATGATTGGGCTTACTGGGATGAGACCTATGACCTTTTCGCACACCGTGACATCGCAGGTTACAGCGAACGCAACTTATATGTCGAAACCCTTGATGCGCTGAACCTCGATTTGATGTCGTTTATCACACTGGATGGTCAGTCCTTAGTGTCATTGAGTCGTGAAAGCACACCAGAGTCTTCATCCTCACTAAACAATAAAGTCGTGTCCGTGCCACTCCTCCAACAGCATATTTTGGCGATGAACAGTAAGCTTGATGTTCACCGCGAAAGTTTGGCGGGCATATTTAAGATCAATGACAACATTTGGGGGTTGAGCTTAGCGCCGGTTCGCAACAGCGAAGGAGATCGTCCTTCGAACGGCTGGATGCTGTGGGGACGCAATCTGTCTGAGCGTTTCCCTGGCGACTTTAAAGCGATGATGTCTGCCAACAATACGCTCGTGACCAAGTCGTTTAACCCTGTCGATCATGCCAAAACTAAAAGCATCGATAAAACCTCAGAGTCCATCATCAAATGGACCCCAATCAGCGATCTTGCGGGTGAGCCAATTGCGTGGTTGAAAACACAAACCAAACGTGAACACTATTCAAAAGGTAATACGCTCTTTATTTACCTCTTTGCGACGGTTGGGGTGGTAGCGTCAGCCATTGCCACCAGCACGTTTTTCATCTTCAAAAGAAAGGTGGCAACACGCTTTAGCCACTTTGCCGAAGGCATTAACGAAATCGCCTCCCAATATCAGCTTGAAGGTTTGCAGTCCGTAAAGTTCGATGAGTTAGAACTCGCGACAAAGCTTGTGCAAAAGCTCTCTGAAAACACGTCTATGACTCAGTTACAGCTGAAAGACTCCATGGAGAAATTCGGCGCACTTTACCACAGCTCATCGTTGGGCATGCTGATCGTTATTGAACGTGAAATCGTCGACGCCAACCATCGAGCGCTTGAACTACTGAGTTATAAAAAGTCCGACCTTCTTGAGCAGTCATTAGACACGCTCTGCCCTACGACTGCGGATGAGTGTCGTGTTGATGCAATGTATCGAGAGCTTCAACATGGCCGCAATCAGTTTGAAGCACAGATGCTAGACAGCCACGGCGAAACCATCGATTGTTTAATAGAAGCAACACTGATTCAGCACAACGGGCACACCGCTTTGATGCTGCTGTTGCAAGATTTGAGTGAAAACAAACAACAAGCTGAGATGATTCAAAAGCTGACCGATTTTGATCCTGTGTCCGGCTTTTGTAATCGCCCGGTAATCTTAGGCGCACTTGAAGAGTTGGTGAAACACCAGCCGAATCACTTCTCGTTCATCTACATCACAAGTAAGAGCCTCAAGCAAATCGCTGAAGTGTACGGACACCTGATTTTTGATGAGGCGATCCAGTACATCTCGACTTTGTTGCGCGACCATTTGGGCACTCACCAAATTGGTCGGATTAGTGAGCATGAGTTCATCGTCATTCTTCCCAACGCAAGCGGTCACAGCGACGCGTTGGAAGCGGCAAACCGACTGTTAAATCAGCTCTCTTACAAAATCGAGCTCTCTGGGATTATGTTGTCGCTCGACAGCAAAGCCGTGATGGTTGACCCTAAAATCACCCACCAGTCCCTCGAGCACCTATTGCTTGTTGCTCGTTACTCAGCGCAGTCAATGAGCGGGCGTCACATGCATGAAGTGTTGGTCGCTGATGGTGAATTATCTGAGCAGGCAGAAACGTCGATGATCATCCATCGCGACTTAGAAGTAGCGATTCGACAAGACAACATCATTCCTTATTTTCAACCAATCGTGAACGCGAAATCAGGTGAAGTCATTGGCTTTGAAGCATTGGCTCGATGGCCGCATCCAACGCTCGGCATTATCTCGCCGTTGATCTTTATTCCGCTTGCAGAGCAAGGGAAACTGATTGTAGAGCTTGGAGAGTCCATCCTCAATCAGTCTTGCGATTTTATCGGAAAACTGAACACAAAGAGACACAGCCAAGGCTTGCCGCCACTAACGGTGCACGTCAACCTGAGTGCGCAGCATTTCTACCATTCACGGCTGATTTCATTCCTGCAATCCATGATTGAAGAGCACAACATCTCTGCTGGTCATTTGGTGCTAGAAATCACCGAAAGTATGCTGATGGGCGGCGAAACGGAATCCATCCACTGCATCAACGAAATCAAACAACTGGGCGTACAACTGGCGTTGGACGATTTCGGTACGGGCTACGCGTCATTTAGCAGCGTGTGCAACTTCCCGCTAGACATCGTCAAACTCGACAAATCGTACGTGGATGAAATTGAAACCAACGACCGAGCCAAAACGCTCGTGCGAAACATCGCCAATATGTCGCAAGAGTTGGGATTAACCATCGTTGCAGAAGGCGTCGAGACGGCCAGCCAAGTCCGCAAACTAAAAGTGTGGAATATAGATGAGTTACAAGGTTTCTACTTCTATAAACCGATGACTCGAGAAGACGCATTCGCTCAGTTTTCTGGCTTGCCCCACTGTTAGTCTAGCTCCCCCTCCCAAGGCAAAGCGGCCTCTGTCGCTTTGCCTTTTTTGTTCCCCAATCTCTCTGCTTCTTGCCAAGTAAGACTCAGTATTGCATCGCACTGATGATCGAACACGGTTTCAACCCGATATAAATGTCTGCGTATATACTTTAAACAAGGTTTTCAATAAGTCCCTGTCACCGGACAAGGAGGACTGCATGAAACGGACATGGATATGGCTACTACCGCTGCTTCTATTTGCTGGCCAAACACTGGCAAATACGGTTTGGATTGTGCCCGTAAAAGGGGCAATTGGCCCAGCCAACAGTGACTACCTCACTAGGGAAATTGAACAAGCTCAAATCAACGGCGTGAGCCTAGTGATTCTCAAAATGGATACCCCTGGCGGGCTAGATAGCGCGATGAGAGACATTATTCACGCCATCACAACCTCGACCACACCGATTGCGACTTGGGTTGGGCCTTCAGGCTCTAGAGCCGCGAGCGCGGGCACTTACATTCTGCTTGCCAGCCACGTTGCGGCAATGGCAGAAGCGACCAACCTAGGCGCAGCAACACCTGTCGCCATAGGTGGTGCACCACAAGCGCCCTCTTCTGATGACGGCAAAGACAAAGAAGCCTCGGATGAAAACAAACCCAATGCAGAAAAGAGCGGCGATCAAGTTCCGGCTAAAACCGCCATGGAGAAAAAGGTCATCAATGACGCAAAAGCCTACATTAAAGGGCTCGCAAAATTACATGACCGCAATGCACAATGGGCAGAAAAAGCCGTCAGTGAAGCCGCCAGTTTAGACGCAGAAGAAGCCTTAGAACTCAATGTCATTGATGTCATCGCCAACTCGCCAGAAGAGTTGGTCACCGCGATAAACGGTAAATCCGTCAAGGTGAACAATCTCCTCGTGACATTGTCACTCGACAATCCCATTTGGGTTGAAAGAACACCGGACTGGCGCGCAGAAATGCTTGCGGTGATCACCAATCCTAATGTCGCCTACATTCTAATGCTCATCGGCATTTACGGCCTATTACTCGAGTTTTATAACCCCGGAGTGGGTTTACCCGGTGTGCTTGGCGGCATCTGCTTACTGCTTGCGATGTACGCACTGCAAATGATGCCCGTCAACTACGCAGGTTTAGGACTGCTGCTACTCGGTATCGCGCTCATGATTGCCGAAGCCTTTAGCCCAAGCTTTGGCATTTTAGGCTTGGGCGGCGTAGTAGCATTTGTGCTTGGTTCAATATTCCTGATGGACAGCGAGCTCCCGGGCTTCCAAATTGCCCTACCGTTGATTTTCGGTATCGCCATTTTCTCTATCGCGTTGATTCTTCTCACTATTGGTTTCTTACTCAGGATTCGAGGAAAAGGCGTCACCACAGGTTTAGAGACCTACCCCGGTAAACATGCCATTGTGAGTGACGACTTCATCAACGGACAAGGCCGCGTGCAGTTTGAAGGTGCATTTTGGCAAGCGAAGACCGAACAAGATCAAGAACTCAAACAAGGTGAATCGGTCACCATTGTTCATGTTAAAGGGCTAACCTTAACGGTGAAGCCCAATGACCGCCCTAAAGAATAGGAGGCGTTTATGATGCTCTACACTGTTGCTGTGATCGTGGTGCTGCTGTTCGCATTAGCGACACAAATGTTTAAGGTTCTGCGCGAGTACGAACGAGGCGTGGTGTTCTTTCTGGGGCGATTTCAAGAAGTAAAAGGCCCAGGATTGATCATTTTGATTCCTTTCATCCAACAAATGGTGCGTGTTGATTTACGAACCATTGTGCTGGATGTACCAACACAAGATTTGATCACCAAAGATAACGTCTCTGTGCGCGTTAACGCGGTGGTGTATTTTCGTGTGGTTGACCCACAAATGGCAATCAACAATATTGAAAGTTACAGCGATGCCACCAGCCAGTTAGCACAAACGACGCTGCGCTCGGTGCTGGGCCAACACGAGTTGGATGAACTGCTATCCGAACGAGAACGACTCAACAAGGATTTACAGTCCATTCTCGATCAACAAACCGACGATTGGGGCATTAAAATCTCCACCGTCGAAGTCAAGCACGTCGATTTGAACGACAGCATGGTTCGAGCGCTGGCTCGCCAAGCCGAGGCGGAACGTAACCGCCGAGCGAAAGTGATTCACGCAACGGGTGAATTGGAAGCGTCGAACAAACTGAAAGAAGCCGCAGAAATGCTAAACGAAGCGCCAAACGCGCTGCAATTACGCTATATGCAGACATTAACCGAAATTACAACGGATAAAACCTCAACCATCATCTTCCCAATGCCAATTAATTTGGTCGAAGCGGTGACGGACATTGCCAACGCCGTTAAAGCGAATCAGAGGCAAGAAAAAGAAGAATAGCCACATTAATTTTTAAGTAAGGGAGGAAGCGGCTGTGGTTTAACTTGAGCGGACTTAGTTTGGTCTCGTTGAGTTTGGTGTAAACAGTAAGGCCGCTTCTTAATATTAGATATCACAAACCTTTCGATCACTGACCCGTGTCGGATTTACTTGGCGGTGTACCACATTCGCGTTTCATGATTTCCAGACCCGATTTAAAACAAGCGCGCCATGCCTTTTCAACGTCTGAGTTGTACTCATAATCACACTCTCGTACTGTTTCCAATAAGCTTTCAAACCAAATATCAATGTCTTCGGGTTTGACACCAATGTTACCGATACCGTGCTTTTTGCCATACTTTTCCATCATTTTTCGCGCATCAGAAGACGTGTCTGTCATCATAAAAAAGACGATCGAGCCTTTGAGCATACGAACTTGCTTTTGCATATCTACGCCTTCAAATTTCTGCCGAAAGCTCTCTCCTTTCGACCAAAACTTGGCATAAAACCGCTCGAAAAAGTGCTCACTGAGAACACAACGCTCGTAACTGTCGTTGAAAACCTCAATCACATTCATGACCACTCCAAACGAAAACCAGAGTACAACTCATATTTTATGAGTGTAATTTAATATCTCAAACAAGGGGCAAGCGAATATCTCAAAGCTTGTAATTTTGGCCAAGAAACAGCAAAGACCACGTTCTCTACACAAAGTTTGAAACATCACTCCCAAGTTCTCAGTTCGATTTTCAACAAAAAGTTAAAAGTGATTTAAATAAAAGCCATCTTATCAATTGCTGGTTATTCGGTACTATGAACTTACTTTCGAGGTACGCGTGGTTGTCGAAGCTAAAAGCGGCCGATATAAAACTGAATAACGAGGATAAAAACGTGTCTCATCAAATCATTAAAGATCTAAACAGCCGCTACACAGCGAAAAAATACGACGCAGAAAAACGCATTTCTCAAGAAGATATGACCATCATCAAAGAAGCCATTCGTCTGTCTGCATCGTCAATCAACTCGCAACCATGGAAATTCATCGTGATTGAAAGTGATGAAGCGAAACAACGCTTCCACAGCACGTTCGCGAACAAACACCAATTTAACCAACCCCACGCAACCACGGCGTCGCACACGATCCTTCTTGCTTACGATCCTAAGTTCACAAAAGAGAAGTTTGCAAAACGCGTGGATGCCGAAGTCACTTCAGGTCACCTACCAGCAGATATGTACAACACCTTTATGGGCGCATACGCATTTGCCGAAGCGAACACCGATGAAAATGGCTTCAACGGTCATTGGACTAAGGCGCAAGTTTACATCGCACTGGGTAACCTACTGCACACATTAGCGCGCCTTGGTATTGACTCCACGCCAATGGAAGGCGTTGATCCTGAGCTGATTGGCGAAGAATTTAAAGACGAGTTGGAAGGCCACGTTTGTGAAGTTGCGCTGGCGATTGGTTACCACAAAGATGGTGAAGACTACAATCACGGCCTACCTAAAGCGCGTATGGCATTGGATGATGTTATCACCACGCTATAAAAGCAGATTGAAATCATCATTGTTGAATGAACAAGCCGCACATTGATGTGCGGCTTGTTTGTTTTGAGTGTCATGTGAGTAGAGTATCGCTTTGAAGTTCAGACGTTTATATCGACTAAGCCACTTGCTCGGATTTAAAATTACCAAGCAGCGCGTCATACAACTCGTGATCACTCAACACACCAACTAACTTATTGTCTTCCACCATCAAGAGTGGTTGATTACTGCGCTGCTTAAGCTCTATCGCTTCGCGCATGCTGATGTTCGGATTAACCTGTACCAGTGAGTTGGCTTCAACATCATCGAGGTTCGATGATTCGCTCACCCACTGAATCAGTGACTGTTCAGAGTCCGACAAACTCAGACCTTTAGGCTCTTGCGTCACCCAAATTTCTTTATCAGGACAAATAAGCACACGCTCTTCTTCACGTACCAGAACATCACTCGACTTCATTAACGAACGACCTTTAAGCACATTCAGAGGATTCGTGTGGGCAACAAAGTCCGCCACATAATCGGTTTCTGGAGCCAGAATGATCTGCTCTGGTTTGCCATGCTGAATCAGTTTCCCCGACTCCATAATGGCAATGTTGTTACCAATTTTAAGCGCTTCATCTAAATCATGACTCACGAACAAAATCGTTTTGTTGAGCTTTTCTTGCAGC
>JABXIW010000049.1 GCA_013372875.1 Gammaproteobacteria bacterium
CGGAGAACTCAAAGTAGAAAACGACGTCCAGATTGACGGCATCGTCGATGGTCAACTGAATGTCGAAGGCACGTTAGTCGTTGCAGAAAGCGGTAGAGTCACTGGCGATGTGTATGCCAAGCAGCTGATCATCAATGGCATTCTGGACGGAAACTGTCACGCAGAGCACATCCAAGTACTCACTAAAGGCCGTGTCAGTGGCAAAATCTGGAGCAACAATCTGAGCATTGAACCGGGCGGTAAGTTCTTCGGTGAAGCAGCAGAATTGCCAGAGAAAGAAGTGGTCAGCCTGAAAGGCAAAGCGCAAGAAAGTGCAACGGCGAAAGACAACATCGCCAACACTGAAAAGCGACTCGCGCGCAAAAGCGCATAAAAAAGACGGCGATTAAGCCGTCTTTTTCGTTTTACTGTTTGCATCCAATGTCTGGTTTTACATCGGGTTGAGAATCAGCGCAGAACGCTTGGCATTCGGACCAAACGCCGATGCCGCACGTGCTTTCACTTCTTCTAGTGTTACGCTCTTAGCGGCTTTCTCTACATCCAACACAACATCCAATCCGTAGTCGTGCGCGAGGTAGCGGCTGTAAACCCAAGCGCGAGAACCAGGGTTGTCACCCAATCCTTGCATCGCGACAGCAAGCTGCTTGGCCGCGGTGTCGACTTCTTTCTGGGTAATGTTGATCGCGAGATCGTCGAAAACCTTATCCAACAGTTTATCCATCAAACCCACATCTTTTGGATCCACCTGCGATTCAAACAACCAGTCCGAAATCGGCTCACCATCTTGCGTCATCGTATAAATGCTAGGGCTGTAATCTAAGCTTGATTCTTCACGGAACGTCTCCAGCACTCGTGCGGCACTGATGCGCTCCAGAATGTCTTCTGTCACCGTGTCTTTTGCCGTACGGTTGTACTTATCGGTGTTAGTAAAACGTAGCAGGTAAAACGATGAAGGCTCGTGACCATCAGTGACGACCGAGCGCGCTGGCAGCTCATCATTAAATGACACACGATAATCTACAGCTTTACCCGACTTCATCTTAATTGATGCCACATATTTGCGTAGAAGTGGCGTAATTTGCTCAGGCTCAACGTCTGCAACAATCACCATTTTGTAACCGTGATCAGTTTTAAACAGTTGATCATGCACCGCAAGAATCTGCTCTGGCGTGACGGTATCGGCACCATCACTGCTCAGTAAACGATGACGACTATCCGGCGTATAAGCGCTGGTGTTCGCTACTTGGATAAGCTTACCCATAGGCGATTCCAAGAAAGCGCTGCGCTCTTGCTTAAACTCTTGTTTCACCGCGGCAAGCTGGCGTTCATCAACCTTGATTTCGGTCGAAAGGTTGTACAAGCCATTCAAAGCTTCAACTAGACGATTTTTTTGCGTCGTAACCTGAACGCCATGCACTGTTGGCTCGAGTATTGGACCAAAAGCGATGTTGTTCGTACGTAAGTAGGCATCCAGCTCTGAGCCAGAAAACTCTCCTAATCCACTGCGAACGGCGGTCATGGCAGCCAGTTCGTAGGCTGGATAAAGCGATTTATCTAGAGCGGCTTTACCCCCTTGGCTAGTGAAGTAGATGTAAGCACGGCCACCGGCTTTTGCGTCTTTTTGGAACCAAACATCCACACCGTTTGATAAGGTGTAAACCTGAAAACCACCCGGAGCTTGACGCATACTAACGATGCTGCCTTCCTCTGCTGGTTGCAGGAAGCCTTCCGCTTTGGCGTTCATGTCAGAAGGCTTTTCACCAGCTTGTAGGTAGGCGCTGTTAAGCGCAGTGAATACATCAACAAATTGCGCTTGCGTTTCACTTTTACCCATGCCAATCACAAAGCTTGGTTGATTAGACAGCAGCTCTTTTAACTGCGCGTTTACGCTCTCTAGCTTCGTTTTATCCAAAAAAGCTGCCAAGCTTTGCGCATAGCTCTCTTTCGATTGGCTTACGCTGTCTTGCTCCAATTGGAAAATACGCGCTTCCGCGTAACTATTTGGCTTGCGTTTGCTCCAATCAGAATCAAGATTTGCCAGTTCGCCATACCAGTTAGATGTGATGCTCTCTAGCTCAGCTTGTGTCACGCCGTAATCGCGAAGTGACGTCAACGCACTGATGAAAATTTGGTGCATTTGTTCACGGCGGTCAGGCGAAAATGAGATACCCGCCGACATCAGCCGTTGGTAGTTCGAGTAGTAAGGCTGCGCATAAACGTATTGGTAAGGTTCGGCGGCATCATTGAGAAGACTGATCAAACGCTGTTGAATCAGTTGAATGGCCACTTCGTCTCGCCATTCTGCGTGTTGCTGCTCAACCGTTTCGCGACGAAGATCGCCGCGTTCAATCACCAAATGCAAGCTTGGTGACTCCATCGAGTTGCTTGGCAGAATTTCGTCTTGAGTATTGAGTCGAATGTCACGACGCTTTTCGATGGCGATATCTGAGGTACTTTCCCAGTTCGAGAACTTGTTCTTGATGATGTTAGCAAGCGACTTAGCGTCCACATTGCCCGTGACGATCAGCTCGGCATACTGCGGCTGATACCACTTCTCGTAGAAGTTTTTCAGCCCATTTGACGTCGCGTTCTCAATTGCATCACGAGTACCGATTGGATCATGCTCGGCGTAAGGCGTTCCTTCAATCGAAGCCTCATACGCGTGCATTGAAAACGACTTATCATCTGGATTGGCGCGTCGCCATTCACCCAAGACAACACCTTTCTCTTTTTCAACTTGAGCAGGAGCGAACTCTAAACCGTCGCCAATGTCTCGCATCCAAGTCAGGGCATCTTCAAGCTTATCGTTATTGGCCAAGTCAAGCTTATAGGACGTTTGCTGATAGGTGGTAAACGCGTTGATATCTGCGCCAAAACTGCCGCCAGATTGCTCAAAAAGCTTAACAACGTCGTTGCCGGTAAAGTGTGTGCTGCCATTAAATGCCATGTGCTCAACGAAGTGAGCGTAGCCTTTTTGATTGGCTTCTTCTTGGAACGA
>JABXIW010000486.1 GCA_013372875.1 Gammaproteobacteria bacterium
TGAACGGGGCGAGATAATAGACATATTTCGGAGTTCGGTCAACACCTAATTGCGAATTTTTTGCATTTTTTATGCCATTTTTTGTAATCGAGCGATAGCTTCTTCTAAAGTCTGCATACTGGCGGCATAAGAAAGGCGCATATGGCCTGGTGAGCCGAAAGCCGAGCCTGGAACTAGCGCTAAATCCACTTTTTCAATTAGCAGCTCAGCTAAATCTAAATCTGACTCGCAGTTGTGTTTATCGATTAAACCTTGCACATTTGGGAAGGCATAGAAAGTACCATCACTCGGCAAGCAGGTAACGCCTTCAATAGCATTTAAAGCTGCCACTAAATAATCATGGCGTTTTTTAAATTCGGTTAGCATTGGCTTAATGCAGTCTTGATTGCCCGCTAAAGCCGCTGTGGCGGCAGCTTGGCTCGGCGCTGCTGGGTTAGAAGTACTTTGTGATTGAATTTTCTTCATGGCACCGATTAAGTCTGCTGGGCCGCCAGCATAACCAATACGCCAGCCAGTCATGGCATAAGCCTTAGAAACGCCATTAAGTACAATGGTTCTGTCAAAAAGTTCTGGGCAAGCGTTTAATATGTTTGAGAATGGCTCATCAGCCCACAGGATATGCTCGTACATATCATCAGTGGCAATTAACACATTGGGATATTTCAATAATACATCCGCTAGCGCTTTTAATTCAGCCTTACTGTAGGCAACTCCCGTTGGATTGCTTGGACTGTTAATCACAAACAAGCGGGTTTTATCGGTAATTGCCGCTTCTAATTGCTCTGGTGTGATCTTTAAATGTTGCTCGATACTAGTTTCAATAATGACGGGCTTACCACCTGCTAAAATCGCCATATCAGGATAAGAAACCCAATAAGGCGCAGGAATAATGACCTCTTCACCATCATTAAGTAATGCCTGACACAGATTGTAGAAACTTTGCTTACCGCCGCAGGAAACCAAAATTTGGTTCATGTCATAGGATAAATCGTTATCACGCTTGAATTTATCAATAATGGCCTGTTTCAGTTCGATCGTACCATCAACAGGTGTATATTTGGTGGCACCATTTTGGATTGCTTCGATAGCGGCATCTTTAATATGTTGTGGTGTGTCAAAATCAGGTTCACCAGTACCTAAGCCAACAATGTCACGGCCTTGGCGTTTTAGTTCTTTGGCTTTAGCCGCTACCGCAAGAGTAGGCGATGGCTTTACAAGTTGAACGCGATCAGAAAGCTTTATGGTCACGAGAAATCCTCAAAATGATAGCAAGTGTCAATAACAGTAAAAATTTTTCTATGTCGCCCAACAATGTGCGACAATAAGCGCCAATCATACTCCAACTTATTATTCGACCCAAGCCCAAAACGCTTATGAGCCAAGATTTTAAAATTGAATCGGCATTTGCGCCCGCGGGCGATCAGCCAAGGGCCATTGAGCAGTTGCTTGAGGGCTTGGATGATGGCTTAGCGCATCAAACGCTACTCGGTGTTACGGGCTCGGGTAAAACCTACACCATTGCAAATGTGGTGGCGCAAAGTGGCCGCCCGACCATTGTTATGGCGCCCAACAAAACCCTTGCGGCGCAGCTTTATGGCGAGTTTAAAGAGTTCTTTCCCAATAATGCGGTGGAGTATTTCGTTTCTTACTATGACTATTATCAGCCTGAGGCTTATGTGCCATCATCGGATACCTTTATTGAAAAAGATTCTTCGATCAATGAGCATATTGAGCAGATGCGCTTATCGGCAACCCGTGCTTTATTAGAGCGCCGTGATGCGATTATTGTCGCTTCGGTCTCGGCGATTTATGGTCTTGGTGATCCTAAAGCTTTCCATAGTATGGTGATGCACTTAAAGGTTGGTGACAGTATCGACCAGCGCTTTATTTTAAGGCGCTTAGCAGAGTTGCAATATACTCGTAACGAATTCGACTTGGCGCGTGCTACTTATCGTGTGCGTGGTGATTTGATCGATATTTATCCAGCCGAATCGGACAAAAACGCTATTCGAATCGAGTTGTTTGATGATGAAGTGGAGTCGATTCAGACATTTGATCCGCTGACTGGCGAAGTGTTAAAGCGCCTATCACGAGTAACTATTTTCCCTAAAAGCCACTATGTGACTTCGCGCCAAACTATAGTTGATGCGATTGAAGAAATTAAAGTTGAGTTGAAAGAACGATTGACGCAATTGTATGAGATGAACAAACTGGTTGAAGCGCAGCGGTTAGAACAAAGAGTCAAGTTTGATATAGAAATGATGCAGGAGCTTGGCTATTGCTCAGGTATTGAAAACTATTCGCGCTTCTTATCGGGTGCCAAGCCTGGTGAGCCGCCACCTTGTTTATTAGATTACCTGCCGCCGGATGCCTTGATGGTGATTGATGAGTCGCATGTGACCGTTTCGCAAATTGGCGCCATGTATAAAGGTGATCGTTCACGCAAAGAAACTTTGGTGGAGTTTGGCTTCCGTTTACCATCAGCTTTGGATAATCGCCCTTTGCGTTTCGAAGAGTTTGAGCGAATCGCACCTCAAACTATTTTTGTTTCAGCAACCCCTGGTAATTATGAGCAAGAGCATGCTGGGCAAGTGGTGGAACAGTTGGTGAGACCGACAGGTTTGATCGATCCGGAAGTGGAAGTGCGGCCTGTCGGTACACAAGTTGATGATGTATTATCTGAGATAAATCAACGAGTTGAAGTCAATGAAAGGGTGCTGATCACCACTTTGACTAAGCGCATGGCGGAAGATCTGACCGATTATTTGTCTGAGCATGGCGTTCGAGTGCGTTATTTACACTCAGATATTGATACGGTAGAGAGAATGGAAATTATCCGCGATCTGCGAATAGGCGAATTTGACGTTTTAGTGGGAATTAATTTACTGCGTGAGGGCTTGGATATGCCAGAAGTGTCGCTGGTGGCGATTCTGGATGCAGATAAAGAAGGCTTTTTGCGCTCAGAGCGCTCATTGATCCAGACTATTGGCCGCGCTGCACGAAACTTGAAAGGCAAAGCGATTTTATATGCAGATAGAATAACTGGCTCAATGGAAAGGGCGATTGGCGAAACCAATAGACGCCGAAAAATCCAGGAGAACTTTAATAAAGAGCATGGAATTACACCGAAAGGGGTCTCGAAAAAGATCACCGATGTGATGGATACTGGTCGCGATGCAGCGGTTTCGCGCAAAGTTGCGGAGAAAGAAGCTCACTATGCCACTAAATCAATGGCGGAAATTGTTAAAGAAATTAGTGAGTTAGAGAAACAGATGTTGGATTTTGCAAAAGATTTGGAGTTTGAAAAAGCTGCTCAAACTCGTGATAAAATTGCTAAGCTGCGAGAATTGAGTATTAGCCAATAAAAGGTTGGTCAGCTAATGTTAAGGGAACTGTTGTTTTAATGAGCTCTCAAAATTGAATCGATTAGTATCTAATTTGTTCTAAGCTATTGTTATCAAAGGTATTTACAGTGAAATTGCTATTAATCGTAGCTCGCTTATATGTTGTATTGTCAATTCTGACTTTTGCAGCGGTGGACGCGCAAAGTGCCCAAGAAGACTCAGTCTCAACTTCAAATGAGCAGATCCGCCAACAATTTCAGGCAAAATTTGAATCAATCGAAGCATTCCTCTCCAAGCAACCTCAGCCTTTAAAAGGCTCGAAAGCTTTATTCGAGTTTATTGAAACCGACTTGATGAGTGTTTGGTCGGCAGAATTGACCATCAAGGCTATTTTGGGTGTTAAGCGTTGGTCAAGTTTAAATGATGAAGAAAAACAAGCGCTTATTGATGTTTACATTAAAACCATGCAGCGTTACTTGTTCGAAACATTGCAAAAATATACCGGCCAAACAGCTCATGCAGAGCAGGTACAGCTCAACTCGAAAAATACCAAAGGCTGGCTTACCACAAAACTAGTTGCCGATAATTTTCCAGATATCAATGTCGATTTGAAATTATATCGTAAAGAAAATCAATGGCTTATCTACGACTTTCGTTTTCAAGGTATTAGTTTTATCAAGCTTAAACAGCTTGAGTATCAAACAGTGATAGATAATCAAGGTGTTAATCGTCTGATTGATACTTTGAAGCAAAAAAATCAAGAATTTATCAAGGCATTGAAAGCCTCATAATGATAGAAAAGCTACATTTCACAATGTTGTGGTTACTTAATGGTTTCAAGTTGTGATCTTTGCAATTATAATGGCGCCCGAGTTGAGAAAGCTATTTTTGACTTCCAAGAAGTTGGGCATCCAATAAAACTTTGTTTTGTAGGATGTGTTGTAGATTATGTCGAAACAGAGAGATACGGTACGGATTAATGGATATTGATAATCACCAAATAGAAGAATTAGTAAAAGAGCAAGTGGTTAGGCAAGTGGTGGATGTTGCTAAGGCAGCAGGAAAGAGGATTTTAGATATTTATAAGCGTGATTTCTGCATAGAACAAAAGGACGATAACTCGCCACTGACAGAGGCAGATTTGGCTTCTCATAGAGTTATTGTTGAAGAGCTATCACAATTAACCCCCAATATCCCTCTTCTATCAGAAGAGTCGTCAAAAATACCTTGGAAGGAGCGTCAAAAATGGGAGACCTATTGGCTCATAGATCCAATTGATGGAACCAAAGAGTTTATTAAGCGTAACGGGGAGTTTACAGTTAACATTGCTCTTGTTCACCAGCATCGTCCGGTACTTGGTGTAGTTTACGCACCAGCTCTGGATTTACTTTATTTCGCATCCGATGAAGTAGGCGCTTGGAAACAGCTTGGTGATGAACAGCCAGCACGCATTTATGCTGCAAAATCGCTCGATTCCAGCAAAAAAATCAAGGTGGTTGGTTCTCGCTCGCATCAGTCAGACGAGTTTAAGGAGTATTTGACTAGATTTGATGATTATGAACTAGTTGCTATGGGTAGTTCATTGAAGTTGTGTTTAGTAGCAGAAGGTGCTGCTGATATATATCCAAGATTAGGCTTAACAAGTGAATGGGATACCGCCGCCGCACATGCGATAGTATTGGCTGCTGGAGGTCAATGCATTAACTACGAAAACGATAAAGAGTTGCTTTACAATATCAAAGATTCTTTATTAAACCCATTTTTTGTGGTTAAAGGGTAACTTTGTGCGCATAATAACAGTATTTATTATTGTCTTTTTTTCAAAATTGGTTGCTGCTTCTCCTTGGATTGAAAAAGATGATTTTATGGCGAGGCATCATATCGAAGTATTAACTGAGAGTGGATTGTTGGAGGTTCCTGCCGCTTCTTGGCCGATGCAATGGTCGCAGATAGCAAGTAAATTGGAAGAGTTAAACAGTCAGCGGGAGAGCATTTCTGAGCAAGCAAAAACTTCAGTTAAGTATTTGTATAGTATTTATAAATTATATAATGAGGGGGGGAGTAGGTATGCTCTTGAAATGTCTTCAAGCAATGCTAATGCCCTTACAACAAGCTTTGTATCGTCAATTAAAGGAAAAGAACGCTTAAGTCTTTCTTATGAATATATGGATATGGATTGGGCGGTAAGGGTTTCACCCAATATGGTAGGTGGAAGACACGACTCCTCAGGTTCGTCAATCGTATGGGATAATTCATATGCGGCAACAAAATTTGGTAGTTGGACATATAGTGTCAACACTTTAGAAAAATGGTGGGGTTTTGGTTATGCCGATAGTTTGATTTTGAATGATAATGCTCGTCCTTTTCCAGTCCTTCAAATTAGTCGTGATACTTCTCAAAAATTCGAGTCACCCTATTTATCTTGGATAGGCTATTGGAATTTTACAACATTTGTTGGGCAACTTGAGACTAATAGATTTGTTGAAAAGCCATTGATTTGGGGGGGGAGATTTGAATTCTCGCCAAGCAAATATACTGATTTTGCTTTAACTAGAGTTGCTATTTTTGGCGGTAAAGGAAGACCAAAAGATATCGGCACCTTTTGGGACTTGCTAATCGGTAATGATAATTGTGGAAATAATGACATAGATGCCTGCGGAACAGGTTTAAGTTCAAATGAGCCGGGTAATCAGTTGGCCTCTGTTGAAGCACGGTTCAAGTTTTCGCCTCTAGGGCTGCCTTTGTCTTTATACACTCAGTTGGCATTTGAAGATGAGGCGGGCGGGCTACCTTCTAGAGGTATTGGCTTAATTGGGTTAACTCATTCCGGCAACTATCAAAATATTCCTTACCGATTATTCATTGAGCACTCTAACACTATAAGTGAAGATATTTATGATGAGTCTAGATTTAACTTTTTTTATGAACACGGTATTTACCGCTCAGGATATCGTTATTATAACAGAACTATTGGAAGTAATTATGATAATGATTCAAAAGTAACTAGTGTTGGAGGATGGTTTGCCTTTACACCTGATTTTAAAGGTAGCTTTATGTATAAGGATGGTGAGCTGAACATAGATGGTAAAGGTGCAAGGCATTCATTGATTTCTGAAAAATCAGCTTATAATCAATATGGAGTTACAACTGAATATAAACATAAAAACTATGGCGTTTTTTCACTTGGGATAAAAAAAGAAAGCCTGAGACAAAGCGGTTTAAGTGAAACCATATTGTCTTTAGGTTGGAAAAGAGAGTTTTAGTATGATTTTTAAAAGTGGGTTGTTGTTGAGTGTTGTTGTATGTTTAACTGCATGCTCGATGTCTCCAGGTATGCATATTGAACCAGATACTGTGGGTGATGTGTGGTTTAAAGCAAATAAGGATGAGATAGAGTATCAAGTTGATAGGATAACAAGAGAGCTTGTAAAAGATATGAGTGATGAAACTGAGTATCCTATTGCGCTTGAAGATTTAAAACTGCAGTCCCTCTCATATGATTATCGACTGGGAAAGGGTGATGTGTTGCTGATTACGGTATTTGAACATCCTGAATTGACAATGCCTGGTGGGCCAAATAATCATCCAGAAACATCAGGAACAGTAGTTAAAAATGATGGTAGTATTTTTGTACCATATGTTGGTGATGTTCAAGCTGTAGGCAAAACTACATCAGTAATAAGAAAGGAAATTGAGTCAGGGTTGGTAAGATATGTTAACGATCCCCAAGTAGATGTAAGAGTGGTCAAGTTTGTAAGTAAAAAAGTTACTATTGGTGGTGAGGTAGAGCTCCCAGGCACTGTTGCAATCACAAATACTCCGTTGACGTTACTTCAAGCTATATCTAAAGTTCAAGGTTTAAAGGGAAATGCAAATGAAAAAAAAGTTTTGCTAACAAGGGGGGAGCGCCAATATAGGATAGACCTCAATTGGTTCTATGATGGTAGCTTACCAGTTGACAGTGTTATTTTAAGAGATGATGACAGTATTTATGTCACTAGTAACGAATCCAATAAAATATATGTGCTGGGAGAGGTAAATCGAGCCAAACCCGTTGCTATTCCGAAAGCTGGTTTATCCCTCACGGATGCAATTGGTAGAGCAGGGGGCTTAAATCAAAAGTTTTCCAATGCAAAGGGTGTTTTTGTTATTAGGGAGCAGTCTCTAGAAGAGCCTATTAGAATTTTTCAGTTGGACGCAACAAAGCCTTATGCCTTTGTTTTAGGTAATAAATTTAAGATGCAAGATAATGACGTCGTTTTTGTAACACCTTCAGACTCTACTCGTTGGAATCGTATTATTTCACAGTTATTACCAACGGCGACTCTGATTCAAAGAGCAAGTACAGTTGATGACTAGTATCAAGTCTCTACTTGTTGTTTGTGTCGGCAACGTTTGCCGCTCACCAATCTTTGAAAAAGTCTTAATAGATAAGCTTGGCGAAACAAATATTAGGGTGTTTTCTGCAGGTTTAAGCCCAATGGTTAACGCTCCTATGCATGAGTATTCTAAAAAATATTTGCTTAGCCTTGGTGTTAAAGATGTTGAACATAGCTCTAAAATGCTTGTGAAAAAAGATGTTGTTAAATCTGATTTAATATTGGTTATGGAAAGCACTCATAAACAAGATATTTTGTCAGTATTTCCTTATGCGAGAGGGAAGGTGTTTCTTATTTCGCATTTGCTTGATGGTGATGATACGCAAGACCCGCTCAAATTAACATATGATGATTATCATGATGTTGCAGATAGAATTGTATCTTGCGCTGACGCTTGGTATAAAAAATTATTTGCAACAAAAAACTAATTAATTTCAGGTTAAATAATGGAAAACCATAACGAATTAACATTACCAACTTTATTAAAACTAATTTCAAAAAAGAAAGTAGCATTTATTTTTTTTGTAATAATTTCTCTTTTGTTGGGTTACCTCTTGTCATCTATACTCCCCAAAAAGTATGAGGCTAATGCGCTTATACAAATTGAGCAAGACAAGGCAAATCCTTTGCAATCAGTAATAAGTAGCTCTATTCCTAGTGTGGTTGGGTTAGGTCTTTCTGGTTCAGGGGTAGAAACAGAAATTGAGCTCTTGAAATCAAGAAGCATTTTACTCGATGTTATAAACAAACACCGCTTAGATGTAGATGCTTCTTTGCCCAAAGAGATTGTGGTACAGAAATTTAATTTGCCTCATGGTGAGTATAAGCTTGATTTGATTTCTGGAAAAGAATATCAACTCCGTAATAGCGATCAAATTACGCTTGAAGGAGGGCTTGGGGAGACGCTTGTAAACAACTATGGTGATGTGTTGATTTCTGGTGATGGTCTTGTGAATAAGTATGTTGGCTCTAGTTGGGGTATTGTTAGGCTGGATGAAAATGAAGCCGTTGAGCGTTTTGAAGATGAGTTACGGGTGTCGGAAAGAGGCAAGCAAACTGGCTTGATACAATTATCATTTAATGCCACATCCCCTCTATTAGCAAAGACTATTGTCGATGATTTGGCTAATGTTTTTTTAAGGCTAAATATAGAAGGAAAATCTAAAGAGGCTGAGTTGGCACTGGCTTTTGTTGAGAAGCAGCTGCCAAGAATAAAGTCAGAGTTGGAGCTGGCTGAGTTGGAGTTAAATGAATTTAGGAAAAAAAATAACACTATAGATATTACGCTTGAAACTCAGTCCAAACTGGGGCAAATGGTTGAGCTAGAGAAGGGGATTACTCAGCTTTCACTTAAAAAAGAACAACTGCTAACTAAGTTTTCATCAGATCATCCTAAGCTTACAGGTGTTAATGCGCAAATAGAAGAGTTGAAAGTTAAACAAAAAGATATAGAGCAAAGTGTAGGTGAGTTGCCTCAAGCTCAGCAACATATTTTGGAGTTGACAAGGAATGTAGAGGTAAATAATCAAGTGTATTTGCAGATGTTAAATACGCAGCAACAATTTAAGTTGGCAAAAGCCAGTACCGTGGGGAATGTTCGTGTTGTGGACTATGCTCTGTTGCCTACAGAACCAAGCTCGCCTAAAAAATACTTAATCATCGCTGCATTCTTATTTTTGGGGCTGGTTATATTTGTTCTTTATGTATTGTTTGAATTTTATTTTGATAAAGGAGTTAAAAGTGCAGTGCAACTTGAAAGAGAGTTGGATTTATCTGTAATTGGCTCATTGCCGGCGGTTAATAAAAAAGATGGGGATACAGACTTACTTTATAATGAAGCTATTAAAAGTTTAAGAACCAGTATTGAGTTTATGTCGAACGATATAGCTGATCAAAGCTCATTGATAGTAATAACCAGTGCAGAACCAAATGTTGGAAAGTCTTATGTATCAACTTCTTTAGCTTTATCTTTGTCAGAACTTGATAAGAAAACACTTTTGATTGATGGTGACCTGAGAAGGGGGAAACTATATAAGTATTTTGATTTTGAGAATCGTAATGGCTTAACTGATTATTTGCTGTCTAGTGAAGACGCCAAAAGTTTTATTAAAAGCATCAACGAAAAGCTTTTTGTAATTAACTGCGGGAATTCGTATAACTCTCCTTCCGAGCTGTTATCTAGTAAGAAGTTTAGTGACCTAATCACTAGCCTAAAGGTTGCGTATGACTATATTATTATCGATAGCCCACCGGTTTTAGCTGTAACTGATCCTGAGTTAATCGCTCGTTTTGCTGACCATATACTTTTGATAGGTGAATATGGTCGAACTACAATAGGACAATATAAAGCTACTAAGAAAAAGCTAATCTCAACTGGAGCTCAAGGGTGCTCTATCGTTCTTAATAAAGTAGATTTGAAAGAAAGCATGGCGGATGATGAGTTTGGTCAATATCAGTATTCATATGTTAATGAATAACTAAAATGGAGCTTATATCATATTTGACGCTAATAGCAGCGGCTTTTATAGCTATTTTTATAAATAGGAAAATGCCACTGCTTATTTATTGGTTTCTGTTCATAGGTTTTTTATTAATTGTTCGGTTATCGGGCTTTGATACAGATGTTGCGAAATACGCTAAATGGATGGTGTGGGACTTTA
The DNA here is from genome assembly GCA_013372875.1 of Gammaproteobacteria bacterium. Next base: position 10,384 of record JABXIW010000486.1, read on the forward strand.
AAGGTTTTGTATATTATCGAGAATTTTTGTATTTTTTTGTTTCAAGAACTTTATATGGATTTTTTAACAGTGAAATATATGCTTTTTGGGCAATGGATGTTCTCTGGTGTGTAGTTGTTTTGTATGCTTTAAAGAAAATTTTTGATGACAATAAGGATGCATATGTTTGTTTTGCAATTCTTTCTTTATCTTTTCCTGTGATGATGGGTTTTGAAAACTTTTACCGTCAGCACATGGCAACGGCGTTTGCATTGTTAGCGTACTCTTTTAGCAGTTCGGGTGTGGTGAGAAGCGGCTTTTTATCTTTAGCCTCCATTCTTTTTCATAATAGCGCTGTACTTACAACGCCAACAATTTTGGGAAAGAAGCTCCTTGGTTTTTCAGCAGGCGTAAGAGCGCTTGTAATTGTTTTGCTTGTAATGTTTTTATTTTTTGTTCTCTTGTTGTTTAGTAGCGGCGGCGCAGGAGATTTTAAAAAATCAAATGCATCAACCGGATTAAATCTTTCAATGCTTTATGTGGCACTTTTTTTCTGCATTTTGATTTTTTCTTTGTTTATAACAAGGGGTAGTTTTAAAGATAGCTTTGAGGAATTTACACCAGCTTATGTGGGCTTCTTTTTAGTGATATTAATGGCGTCGCTTTTTAATGATGCTCCTGCAGAGCGCGTTGGACAATTGTTTATAGTTCTGTCTGTCCCAAGTATTTTGGTCGGAATTAGGAGAGTTTTTAAAGCTGGCTATGGTTTTTTTGCGGCGTGCTTTATGCTTTTTTTGGCTGTGCCAATGTTAATTTTTGATAACGCATTACAGTTTTTATTATGAACAATTTTAGAGTTAAAAAAATGTTTAGAACGGCATATGAAAAATTATTGTTTAATAATGATAATATACCTGCCCCATTTAAGCATACCAACACAGTTTTTATCCACATTCCAAAAGCCGCGGGAACCAGCTTGTGTCTTGCAATATACGGAGTGCAAGTGGGGCATAGAGCAATTAAAGAGTATGTGGCTTCAAACAAAGGATTTTGTGAGAGTGCTACTAAATTTGCAATTTGTCGTGATCCTGTGGCCCGATGTTTTTCTGCATATAATTTTTTAAAATCTGGAGGAATGACAAGAACTGACCAAGATTGGTCAGAAAAACATTTATCTAAATATGATTCGTTCGAAGACTTTGTGTTGAATGGTTTGCACAGAAACGATGTATTAAGTTATATACACTTCATTCCGCAACACAAATATATTGAAAAGTATCACCTAGGTCCATCAGGAGTAGATTTGATTGTTAAGCTTGAAAACTTAGAGAAAGACTGGTTCAAAATAAATGCATTGTTTGAGTCAGACATTAAATTAGCTCATCTGAATAAAACAAAATATAGTGGCTCAGAAAGAAAAATTGAATTTTCTGAAGAAATAAATAATAAAATTAGGGAAGTGTATTCCCGTGATTATTGGCTCTTAGGATATTGATATGCTAAGGAAATTCCCTTTAAGAATAAAGCCTAATCTTGTGTATATTCCGACTCCTAAGAATGCTTGCACATCTATTAAATCATGGGCATACCAATACAACTTTGGGAAAGAATTCAAGCCTTTCTACCTAATGGGAAAGTGTATCTATCATATCCATAATGTATACCCATGCAAAAAAATTTCAACATCTTTAATGCATGAAGAAGAATTTGTGTTTTGTGTTGTTAGAGAGCCATTTCTAAGATTTGTTTCTGCCTACTGTAATAGAGTCTTATATCATAAGGATATTTCTAAGAGTTTGTTAAGTAGGCTCAGATTACTGTTTTATAAATTACCTTTAATACCTGATATTAAAACTTTTGTTGAGAACCTTGATGTATATATGAAAGTTAATAGGCAGATAAAGCATCACTTTTTACCTCAAACATATTTTTTAGGCTGTGACTGTAATATTTACACTAGAATTGTAAATATTAAGAGCTTGGATAGCTTAAAGACTTGGCTTGAGGGAGTAACCTCTACAGAGGTTGTGTTCCCACGGTTACAGGAAGGGGGTAAAGAGTTTAAGGACATAGTTCTTAGCGAGCTTAGTGAGAAACATATAGACATTATAAAGAAGTATTATGCTAAAGATTATGAGGTGTTTAGTGAATACTTATAGAACAGTCTCAGTTTTAATGGCGGTATATCGTAACGATGATCCCAAAGCATTCTGGCAGGCACTACAAAGCATTACCTTAATGCAAAATGTAAAGCCCAACGAGGTTGTTTTAGTCATTGATGGACCTATAAATTCCGAGCTAGAAGCTGTAGTAAAGAATTTTTCATTAAACTTTCAATCTTTTAAAGTTATTCGAAATGAAAGAAACATCGGGTTGGCTTTGTCATTAAGAAAAGGGGTTACTGCTTGTACTGGCGATTTGATTGCTAGAATGGACTCTGATGATGTGGCTATGGGAAATAGATTAGAAGCTCAGCTAAATGTTATAGACAAAGGGTTTGATGTGATATACTCGAGCTCGAAAGAATTTGAGGGTAGTATTGATAATGTTCATGGCCTTAACATTGCTCCACCGTCAAAGAACTTAAGAAAGGTAATGAATTATAGGAATCCAATTGTACACCCGTCTGTATTAATGAAGAAGGAGTTGGTTTTAAAGGTGGGAAACTATAGAGATTTAAGACTTTTTGAAGATTATGATCTTTTTTTGCGGCTTTTGAATTATGGTGCTTTATTTTATGGCATTCAAGAGCCTCTTATATATTTTCGTGTCAGCAAGGAACTTCGTGGAAGAAGAGGTGGTTTTTCTTATTTTCGTAAAGGTTTAGCCGCAAAACGGATTTGGATGGGAGAGAAATTAATTAATAAATGGCATGGAAGTTTGTCTATCCTACCTTTCTTTGTTTTTTCCTGTGGTGGCGACTTTGTTAAGAAAGTCGTTTATAAAATTTTAAGGAAGTAGTTATGAAGTTATTTATTATGCTGTTAAGTACACTTTCGCTAATAGCTTGCTTTGAAACAGAGACAAGCACTGAGATCAGTGAACCAAAGGCAGATACAAGATTTAATAGTGTGAGCAAGAGTGACAGTTATTCAAAAAAAAAGGGATTGGGGGTTTCTCCAAAACTATCTCAAGATGAGAAGTGTCGCTTTGTAGAAAGCATGAATGTAACTTGGTACTACGACTGGGGAAATGGAGGCATGGATTGTGGCAACGTAGAATACGTTCCTATGTTATGGGGGGCTCCTACTGGAAAAAAATTAGAAAAAAAAATCAGCCTTAAAAGTAAGAAAGGTAATTTGCTCTATCTAAATGAGCCTGACAATGTCCACCAATCTAATGTGCCAGTGAAAAAAGCTATAAGAGTGTGCCATAAAATCCGAGAAATTAATGATGCCACTATAATAGGTGTTTCAGCCACAAGAGCGTCGAGAGATTGGTTTAAAGAATTTATGGCTAAAGAAAATGGCTGTATTGATAAGCTTTCCATTCATTGGTATGGAAGGCCGAATATAAAAAAGTTTAAAAAATACTTTAACGATCTTTACAAGAATTACAATAAACCTATTTGGGTAACAGAGTTTGGGATCTTTTGTGGTAAGAATGACAATGAGGAGGTTGCTCTAGATTTTTTGAAGAAAGCAACAAGGTTCCTTGAAGAAAAAGAGTATATAGAGCGTTATGTCTATTTTATGAATTTCAATTTTTTAAATGAAAAGTTGAATTGTAGCAAAGGTGTCCATAAAAAAAATACTCTTGATTTAACTGATATTGGTACTTTTTATAAGAAACTATAGGTTTTGTATGAAAAATTGTTTTTTTTTCTTGTTGGTAATAGCTCAGCTTTTAATTTCGCACTCTTCTGATAGTGCAGAAGTATTTCTTAATGATAACTATATAAACTTTAAAGTTTATGAACCGGACTTACTTTCATCCGGTAATTTTTTGATAACTCAGCAAGGCAGTAATGAGATTTTAGAGGTTAACAATCAAGGTAATGTTGATAGACTTTACTTATTAAAAGGAGCCTTATGGTTGGCTAGACCAACTCATAAAGGGACTATAATGGGTATAATTAGCCCAAATAATGATTTGGAAGACCCTCTGGATCAAACTCTTTACGAGATTTGGCCAAAAGGAAACGGTTATACTTTTTCGCCTGTTAAAGCAAAGAAAAATATAGTTGAGTATCTACAAGGATTTGGAAAGGTTTTAACTGTTCATCATGATGCAATGCCAACAAAGTGGGGGACATATATAACATTAGCAAAAGTGCAAGTGAAGTTTAATGGTGAAAACTCTAATAAAGATTTTATAGTAGAAATAGACAAAGACTTAAATGTTACTTGGCATTTCGATATAGCTGAGCAACTAATAGGTCAGCCCCCAATAAATCTTGGTGACAGATACGAAAATTGGATTCATTCAAATTCGCTCGATATAGACTCTGATGATAATATTGTTTTATCTGCTAGAAATCTTCATCAAGCAGTTGTGATCGACTACCCAAGTAAAAAAGTATTAAAAAGATTTGGCGATGATTATTTGGATGAACAACATCATGTGTCTGTATTAGATAATGGCGATTTTTTAGCCTTTAATAATGGGTGGCTAGCCAAGCACACAAGAATAACTAGGTTTGATTCAAACGGCAGTTTAATTTTTGACAAGAAGCTATATGATGAAAATAATCAGCCAATATACTCCGGGGCATATGGTAGTGTGCAAGAAATGGTAAATGGTAATTATGTTGTTTGTGCTGGCACGACAGGGAAAATATATGAATTCAATAGTGATTTTTCCAAGGTTTTATTGAAAATCACTCTAAAAAATAAAAATTATGTTCATTGGGATAAGTGGGGCTCACCTTATCAAACATCTTGTTATAGAGTGTATAAAAAATGAGTTTTAAGAAAGCAGGAAAGTATTTAGCTGTTGATCTTGTATTATTGTTTAAAAATATCGCCTATAAAGTGATAAGCTATCTGCCTTTCCCACAACAGAAAGAGATAACCATTATTATTGGTTGCGGTCGATCCGGAACTACGATACTGGGTAACTCAATTGCGAAACATAAAAATGTTTTATATCTCAACGAGCCTCGTTATATTTGGTCCTCAATTTATCCCGAAACTGATATATGGTCTAGATTTTCAAAAAAAAGAAAGGGAGTGATAGCTCCTATTTTAACAACAGAAAGGAAGAATGTACGTTTAAGGCGGCTGTTTTGGATAAAGAGAGTCCTGTCTAGGAAAAAAATTTTAGTAGAAAAGCTACCAATAAATACTCTTAGAAAACAATTTTTAGACCAAGTCTTTCAGAAAGCTAACTATATTGTTATACGCCGCAATATGGAGGAGGTTATTAACTCTATTCAAATAATGGATAGTCGGGAGCGCTGGAGTGGACATAAAGATGCGAAAAAAAAAGCTCTAGTAGAATTTGCAATGTTATCGGGCATAGATAAAAGCAAGCTAGAGCATGTAAAAGATGTAACTGAGCTATCAATTTTGGAATGGGTACTCTGTGACAGGGCTATATCAAGTGATTTTGCCGATAAAAACAATTGCAAGATAATAAGCTATAATGATTTGGTAAGTAGTCCAAATGAAGTTATTTCAAAATTATTTGATTTTGCTGGATTTCCAGATGATAAAGCGGCTTTAGATTGGGCTGAGAACAATATTCGTAGAAGAAGTAAAAAAATCTATAATATTAGTAAACAACACCAAGATTTTAGAGAGAGTCTAATTCGGTAAAATGAGCAAGTCCTTCATTTTCAAAGTAGGAGCAATATCTAGTTTAAAAGTTATTGCGGCATTATTAGTTTTTATATTGAATTTGTTAGTAGTGAAAGTATCTTCCGCGTATGACGCGGGTGTTTTTTTTTGGAATTTAACTTTACTAACGCTTCTTAGTGTTGTTGCTAGGTTAGGTTATGAAAGAGTACTAATAAAATACGGCAGCATTTACTTGTCTCAGGGAGCAAATGATAAGCTGAAAAGTTTGTGTTTTATGGTGTTTAAAAAAATATTTTTTGTAATAGGGGCTCTTTTAGTTTTGGGTCTTTTATTTCAAATGTATTTTTTTGAAGCAGTTTTCCCAAGTAGTTCCAGTGATGTGTTTGGTGTCATGTTACTTTGTTTGCCTTTTTTAACTTTCGTAACGCTTTTTTCTAATGTTTTTCAAGGTTTAAAGAGACCCAGTATATCTGTTTTTTTGTTGAATATTGCTATACCATTGTTTTGTGTGATCCCTCTTGGTCTTTATTATTTGAATAAAGAAGTGCTTAATGCACAAAGTATTTCAAGACTATATTTAACTGCTAGCTTTGCAACATTTTGCTTAGGTGCTTTAGCAATTATGGCTAGTGATACTTTTGGAAAAGGTTACAGTACTTCTAATCATACAAAAGAGCGAGCTGCGTCTAAAAAGTTTTATGTCGCTATTCTTATGACTCAAATTATTCAATGGGGAACCTTGATAATATCTGGTTATTATTTGGAAGCGCCAGATCTTGCGTATTTGAATGTGGCGCAGCGAGTTGCAATGTTATCAAATATTTTATTGATTGGTATAAATACTATAATATCGCCTTATATAGCCCAGCATATTAATGACAGCAACCTAGAAAAGTTAAGAGGTTTGGTGAAAAAGACATCGCAAATATTAATCATAGTCTCGGTAAGCTTTTTATTTTTATTGTTTTTTTACGTGGAAGAGATTTTGGGATTTTTTGGGGCTGATTTTAAAACCAACTCGAACATTGTTTTAATAATTGGAGTAGCACAAGCCTTTAATGTGTTAACTGGCTCGGTAGGCATTATGCTGATGATGGGGAATAAAGAGACTTTCATGAGGAATAATTTGATGTTTTGCGCTGGATTGAGTGTTTTTCTTGCAATCGCTTTAGTTAGTAACTGGGGGATTGTAGGGGCCGCTTATGCTGTTGCTATTCCCATCGTCCTGCAAAATGTTATTGCCTTTTTAGGTGTGAATAAATTTTTTAGTATCAATACATTAAAGTTTTGGTGACTTATGTTGAAGCGCATATTTGATTTGATAGCTTCTCTTTTGGCTATTATATTACTTTCTCCCTTATTTTTTATACTTATCGTATTGGTTCGATTCTCTGGTAAGCCGGTTATTTACGGCCATGAGAGAGTAGGCTTAAATGGGAAAAGCTTTAAATGCTTAAAATTTAGGAGCATGGTTGTAGATGCTGATCTTATTCTAAAGCAACATCTAGAAAGCTCAGTATCTGCTAGAAAAGAGTGGGAAGAAACTTTTAAGTTAAAAGATGACCCAAGGGTAACAAGACTAGGTGATATTATGAGGAAGACTAGCTTGGACGAACTTCCTCAGTTTTTTAATGTTCTAAGAGGAGATATGAGTCTTGTTGGTCCTCGCCCAGTAATTAGAAAAGAGTTGGATACCTATTATGATGATTTTGCCAAAGTTTATGAGCAAGTTAGGCCAGGCATAACCGGTCTTTGGCAAGTTAGTGGGCGAAGTGATTTGTCTTATGCTGAACGTGTAAAGCTAGATGTCCGCTATGTTAAAAATCAAAGCTTTATTGGTGATATAATTATTTTATTCAAAACGCCTTATACACTACTGACAAAAAAAGGTGCCTATTAATGAAACAGATAAATACTGCAGTTATTCCTGTGGCTGGATTCGGTACAAGAATGCTTCCAGCAACAAAGTCTATCCCTAAAGAACTTTTACCAATATTAAATAAACCTGTAATACATTATGTTGTCAATGAGGCTGTTCAAGCCGGAATTAAGCAGATAATTTTAGTCAACCATTCATCTAAAGTTGCCATAGAAAACTATTTTGATAACAATTTTGAACTACAGAGTCAGTTGGAGGATAAAGGTAAATCCGGCCTATTAAATGATTTAGACAATTTGACCAAAGATGTAAGTATAAGTAGTGTAAGGCAACCCAGAGCATTAGGGCTTGGTCACGCCATCCTTACGGCAAAAGAATTAATAGGTGGAAGCGATTTTGCAGTACTTTTGCCTGATGTCATCATTGATCCTTTTACTAGTAACTCTTCAACAGACAATATGGCCAGTATGCGTAAAAGATACGCTGATTCAGGAGTCCCTCAAATCATGGTTAATGAAGTCGCGGCAAAAGATGTTTCTCTATATGGGATAGCTGATTGCGGTGATAAAGAGTTGCTTCCTGGAGCTTTTAGTCGGGTAAGCTCTTTTATTGAAAAGCCATCGCCTAAAGATGCTCCCTCTCGTTTTGCGGTGGTTGGTAGATACATACTTCCAAATGATATTCTTTCTATTTTAGAGAACACATCTCCTGGTGCAGGAGGAGAGATACAGCTAACTGATGCGATAGATCAATATTTGGATCATAATGATGCAGAAGTTTATAGCATGATAGGGCAATCTTATGACTGTGGCTCAGTATCTGGATATTTGGAAGCTATTTTAAACTTCGCATCTAATGACGAAAATTTGAGTTCGGTATTAACAAAGTTTTTCGGAGATAGATTTGCTTCCTAATAAGCTGTCCGCATGGAAAACATTATTTGATTTAGTTGAAGATGTTAAAAAGCTCTCTCCGAAAGACTTTTTTATCTCAGAAGACAGGGCTAAAGACTTCAGTGTGGGTGCTTGTGGAATTTATATTGACTTTTCAAAGCAAAGAGTTACTAAAGAGGTGCTTCATCAGTTAATAGGTCTAGCGGAAGAAAGAGAGCTTCCTGAAAGAATAAAAGACTTGTTGGATGGGAAACTAGTGAATACAACCGAAAATAGAGCTGCTTTGCACACAATATTAAGAACACCATTGCAAAAGAGCAGCGCTAAAATCAGCGAAGAAGTTCATGGGGTTCTGAATAAGTTAAAAAGAATCGTAGAAAAAATTCATAGCAAGCAGTGGCGAGGTGTTACTGGAAAGCCAATCTCCGATATTGTTAATATTGGAGTGGGTGGGTCTGATTTAGGTCCTTATATGACATGTGAGGCTTTAAATGACTTTACTGCCAAAGACGCCTCAGAGTTGTCCTTTCACTTTGTTTCTAGCATGGATGGCACTCAAATCACAAGTATCTTAGAAAAATTAAATCCCGAAACCACTCTCTTTGTTGTTTCGTCAAAATCCTTCACAACGGTTGATACTTTTTATAATGCAAATACAGCTATAGCATGGCTGAAAGATAGTTTTAATTCGAAAGAATTAATTATGAAGCAACATGTGCTAGGGGTTTCTGCAAATTTAGAGAAAATGACAGAGTGGGGGGTACCCAAAGAAAATCAATTGCAATTTTGGGACTGGGTTGGTGGTAGGTTTTCGATGTGGTCTGCTATAGGTATTCCAATTGCTTTGAAAGTGGGATTTAGTAACTTCAAAAAGTTACTAAATGGTGCTCACGCTATGGATGTTCATTTTTCAACTTCTTCATTAGAGCAAAATTTACCCGTGGTTATGGGATTGATAGGTGTTTGGAATGCTACTTTTTTGGGGGTGAACGCACATACAGTTTTGCCTTACGATGGTCGTTTAAAATTCTTTCCTAATTATTTAACGCAGTTAGAAATGGAGAGCAATGGCAAGTCTGTAACGCACTCTGGGCTACCTTTAGACTTTAAGACTTGTCCGATATTGTGGGGGGAAATAGGGTCAAATGCGCAACATGCATTTTACCAGTTGCTTCACCAAGGGACGCAAGATGTTTCGTGCGACTTCATTGCTCCAGTTAAAAGGTATAATGAAATAGACAATTTAAAGATAGATAGCGAAACAGCTTCTTATTTAAAAGAGCAACATATATTATCCCTTTCAAATTGTCTCGCGCAGTCAAGAGCATTATTCTTTGGAAATGAATGCTTAGCAGATACTTATGAAGTTCCCAATCATAAAGTGTATAGAGGACTTCAATCTTCGACCACTATTTTGTTAGACTCTCTTACTCCTGAAACATTAGGTGCTTTGATTGCTTTATATGAGCATAAGGTATACGTCATGGCATGTATCTGGGGGTTAAATCCTTTTGACCAATGGGGGGTAGAGTTAGGTAAAGTAATAGCCGAAGAAATGCTAGAGGCTCTCAGTTTAGACAGTGTTACAGACTTTGATCCTTCGACCAATAATATTCTTGAGTATATCAAGTCAAATAGGCATTAATATGAAAGTGTCAATATATGGTAATTCATATGAAGCTCAAGTGCTTGCAATCTGTTTGGCTGAATTGGGAAATGATATTTGTGTAGTTGAACATTATTCTCCAATAAGTAGAGATTCGTTTAATCAGCCTAAGTATAGCATTGAGCTGGAGAAGCAGAGGTTGATTGCTCATGGTAAACTGTTTAACGGGTCAATAGAGACAGCTGCTAGTTTTGCGAATATTCATTTTTTTGTGAAAATCGACAGCCAACAGCATATACAGGAGCTAATTGCAAAGATCGGCAAGATTAATTCGCCTTCAACTTTCGTTTTATCATCCATGATGTCGATAGATGAGATAAAGGCAGTTAAATCTAAATTAAATGATATCAATTGCTTAGCATCAATACCTCTCTTTATTCGAGAGGATAAGGGTAGTAATGATCTCTTTAACCCTTCTCTCTTTATCATTGGTTCAGATAATGATGAAGCAATAAAGAGGCTTTCAACTCTATGTCGTCCATTTATTAATAATGCTTCTAAGTCAATGGTCGTTGATTTTAACACTGCAGAGCTAATTAAAACCGCAATCAATTCTATGCTAGCTTTAAGGGTAAGCTTTATGAGCGAGTTGGCAAATATTTCTGAACAACTTGGCGTTGATGTTGAGTTAGTAAAACAAGGAATGGCAAGCGACTCAAGGATTGGAGGCGACTATCTTGATCCGGGTTGTGGTTTTGGTGGTAACAGTTTATCTGGTGAACTTGCCATAATGAGGAGTTATTTGCGGAAATATAAAAATGAGTCAGGTCTTATAGATTCAATCATTCAAATTAATGAGCAACAAAAAGAGGTATTGTTTAGAAAGTTGTGGAAACATTATAGGTGCGATTTAAAAGGAAAGAGAGTTGGTATTTGGGGAGGTGCATTCAAACCTAATACTTCAAGTCTTGATGGTTCGCCATTGCACAATATTCTTGAAGCTCTTTGGGCGCAAGGTGCTAAAACTATAGTGTATGATCCCAAATCAGCAGACAACTTAGAGGCCATGTACTACCGAGAGCATAATGATGAATTAAGTATAGTAAGAAATTCATATGATGCATTAATTTCTGCGGATGCACTTCTGATAATAACGGCATGGAATGAATTTTATAGCCCGGATTTTTTAAAGATGAAGGCACTGATGAAGCGAGCTGTCATTTTTGATGGGAGAAATATATACGATCCGCAAGAAGTTGAGGCATTTGGATTTCAGTATTATGCTATTGGACGAGGGCGAACATAAGAAGAAAATAGTTAAAAACTGGTGTACGAATTTTTAAACAAGCGTATAATATTGAAAAATTTTTTTAAGGTTTGTTACAATGCATGAGCTAATTGATGCCCACGGCGGAAAATTAATATCATTAATCGATGAAGAAAGAGTCCAGTCTGCAAAAACTGAGGCTAAGCAGTTGCAGTCTTGGGATTTAACCCACCGACAAATTTGCGATATAGAGTTACTTTTAAATGGCGGATTCTCACCGTTAGAAGGTTTTTTAGGCAAAGACGATTATCAATCTGTAGTTGACTCAATGCGTTTAGCTGATGGTACTCTTTGGCCTGTGCCGATAACTTTAGATGTGTCAGCTATGTTTGCTGATACTGTTGCTGAAGGTGAAAGCATTGCACTTAGAGATGAAGAGGGAGTTCTAATTGCAATTCTAGATATTTCCGATAAGTGGAATCCAGATAAAAAAGAAGAGGCTGAGAAAGTTTATGGTGCTGCTGATGAAGCGCATCCTGCTGTAGATTATCTATTGAATCAAGCTGGAGAAGTTTACCTAGGTGGTAAGTTGCGCGGAGTAGAAATGCCGATTCATTATGATTACAAAGGCTTGCGTGATTCTCCTGAGGAATTGAGAACAAAGTTCAAAAAGTGGGGCTGGAAGAAAATTGTAGCTTTCCAAACTCGAAATCCTATGCATCGTGCTCATCAAGAGTTAACTTTCAGAGCAGCCAAAGAGCAGGAAGCAAACTTATTGATTCACCCTGTGGTCGGCATGACTAAGCCTGGCGACATTGATCATTATTCACGTGTTCGTTGCTATGAGCAAATTCTAAAGCAGTATCCTGAGCAAACTACTATGCTTAGCTTATTACCTTTAGCGATGCGTATGGGCGGGCCGCGTGAAGCTCTATGGCACGCAATTATTCGTAAGAACTATGGTTGCACTCATATCATTATTGGTCGTGATCATGCTGGCCCTGGTAAAAATAGCCAAGGCGATGACTTTTATGGTCCTTATGATGCACAAGATTTGCTACTAAAACATGAGGAAGAGTTGGGAATTAAAATGGTGCCATTTCAGATGATGGTTTATGTGCAGGAAAAAGCTGAATATATGCCAATTGATGATGTTGAAGAAGGAATGACCGTTCTTAATATTTCTGGAACTGAAGTGCGCCGTCGTCTTGCAGAAGGCCTGGATATTCCTGATTGGTTCTCTTATCCTGAAGTGGTAGCTGAGCTTAGAAAAACTAAACCACCTCGTAGCAAACAAGGCTTTACAGTGTTTTTCACAGGCTTATCAGGCTCTGGAAAGTCGACAATTGCAAACGCATTGATGGTCAAAATGTTAGAAATGGGAGGTCGTCCAGTAACTTTGCTAGACGGAGATTTAGTGCGTAAAAACCTTTCTAGTGAGCTGGGTTTTTCAAAGGAACATCGTAATTTAAATATTGAGCGAATTGGTTATGTTGCTTCTGAGATTACCAAAAATGGCGGTATTGCTATTTGTGCGCCAATTGCACCTTATGCTGCAACTCGTCGTAGAGTGCGTCAAATGATTGAGCAATACGGTGGCTTCTTAGAGGTTCATGTTGCAACGCCACTAGAAGAGTGTGAGCGTCGTGACCGTAAGGGCTTATATGCGAAAGCGCGAGCAGGAATCATTAAAGAGTTTACAGGTATTAGTGACCCTTATGAAACTCCAGAAAATGCTGAATTAGTAATTGATACTTTGGAGTCAACTCCAGATCATGCAGCGCATCGGGTGCTGCTAAAACTGGAAAGTATGGGCTTTATTAAATAGTATTAGGCGAGTTAATCTCGCCTTTTTTTTATGGATTACGCATCGTACATCACTATTGGAATTATTTTAGCAGCTTTTTCTGGTGTCTTTTTAACTCGAATAGAACCTGTAGTTATCTTCGGAATAGCTTTTTTGAGTTTTTTGGTAACAGATTTATTGCCAATTGATAAAGCATTTTTGGGTTTATCCAATCCTGGAGTTATAACTTTAGCAGCGTTATTTATTGTCTCAGCGGGCATCAAAGAAACAGGTGCTTTTTTACCTTTAATTAATGCGCTACTAAAGCCTAAGACTAGTTTAGCCATTAACCAAACTCGGTTGTTGGCACCAACTGCATTTTTAAGTGGTTTTCTGAACAATACCCCTATTGTTGCTTCATTGATTCCGGTGGTCGTTTCCTGGTGTAAAAAGCACAAAATTTCAGCCTCAAAATTATTATTGCCATTGAGTTATGCTGCTATCCTTGGAGGAACCTGTACTTTAATTGGTACTAGCACAAACTTAGTGGTCAGTGGGCTGTTAAGCCAAACCTATCCCGAATTGTCTTTAGGCTTTTTTGAAATTGCCATTGTGGGGTTACCTATTACTGCCTTGGGAATTGTCTACTTAATTGTTTTTTCAAGATTTATTTTGGCTGATAGAGAGGCGATAGATAAACCATTATTTAAATCAAGGGATTATACTTTTGAGCTGGTGGTTGAAAAGGACAGCAAAATAGTTGGTAAGACCATTGAAGAGGCTCAGTTAAGAGGGTTAAAAGGTGCTTTTTTAATCCAACTAATGCGGGCTGGTTTGGAGTTTGGCAATGTTGAGCCTAGCACCGTTATTGAATCGGGTGATCGATTAGTGTTCTCAGGAACTACCGACGCTATGTCAGAGCTTACTGCAATTAAAGGTTTGCGCCATGCCGATAAGCAAGTTTATAAACTTGAAGATAAAAACGATACTTTTCTAGCAGAAGTGTTGGTGACGAGACATAACCCCCTAATTGGTAAAAGTATTCGTAATTCAGGTTTTCGGCACTACTATAATGCGGTTGTCATCGCGGTAATAAGGCAGGGACAAAGGATCAATAAAAAAACTGGTGATGTTGTTCTAAAAGCTGGAGACTTGTTGCTATTACATGCAGATAACTCTTTTATCCAAGAGCAAAGATACAGCCGAGACTTTTTGCTTATTGAAGGGGTTGAAAAGGTTCGGGCTAGTCAGCTGAATAAGGCCAAATATGCCTGGGGAAGTTTGTTGATGGTCGTAGCTCTTGCGACCTCGGGTTTTATGGATATGGTAACGGCTTCTTTATTAGGGGCTTTAATAACGATTATTTCAGGGTGCTGTAATATTTCACAAGCAGGAAAATCTATTGATTTCAGAGTATTAGCACTCATTGTTATAGCTTTTGGTTTTGGTGAGGCTATTAAGGTTAATGGTGTTGCAGATCAAATGATTGCCGCTATTGATGCGATGAATATTGACCACCATTTGGGTTTATTGGTAGTAGTTTATTTAGTGACATTGATATTAACCGAGTTAGTCACCAATAACGCAGCAGCGGTGATTTCATTTTCATTTGTAACGGGTATCAGTGAGCAATTTGGCTTGAATATCATGCCATTTGCCATAGTAATTATGATTGCAGCTTCTGCCAGTTTTATAACACCATTAGGGTATCAAACCAATTTAATGGTTTATGGTGCTGGAAACTACCGATTTTCTGATTATATAAAGCTAGGGTTGCCATTAAGTGTTATGGTAATGCTAATAACGTTAATTATAGTGCCGAATGTTTGGCCTTTAGTATAAGGAATAGAGAATTGAAAAGCCCTTTTAAAGCATATGACATTCGTGGAAAATTAGGTGAACAGCTCAATGACGAGGTTGCTTATAGAATAGGAGCTGCTTTTGCTGAGTTTTTGAAACCAAAAAAAATTGTAGTCGGGGGGGATATTCGTGAAACTTCTGAAAGTTTAAAACAAAGTATTTCTAGAGGCCTAGTTGAACAAGGCGTTGATGTTATTGATATCGGGATGACTGGGACGGAAGAGGTTTACTTTGCAACTAAGCATTTGAATGTTGATGGTGGTATTGAAGTAACCGCTAGCCATAACCCGATCGATTATAACGGCATGAAGCTTGTTAAAGAAGAGTCAAAACCTATTAGTGCCGATACTGGATTAAAAACCATTGAAAAAATGGTTTTTTCAGATAATGTTATGACCCCGAAGAAAAACAAAGGGGTGATAGAGCAGATGTCTGTCCTTACCGAATTTGTTGAGCACCTTTGTACCTATATTGATTTAAATAAACTAAAACCATTAAAGCTTGTTGTAAATAGTGGCAATGGTGCGGCAGGGCACGTTGTTGATGCTGTTGAGAAAGAGTTTGTCAAAAAAGGCGTGCCTATTACTTTTATAAAAGTTCATCACGAGCCTGATGGAACTTTCCCAAACGGTATTCCAAATCCAATATTGCTTGTGAATAGAACTGTTACTTCTGAGGCTGTTTTAAAGCATAAAGCTGATATGGGTATTGCCTGGGATGGCGATTTTGATCGTTGTTTTTTATTCGATGAAAAAGGGTGCTTTATTGAGGGCTATTATATAGTTGGTTTATTGGCAGAAGCTTTTTTGCAAAAGCAGCCTGGAGCAAAAATTGTACATGACCCCAGGTTAACTTGGAACACTATCGATATAGTAGAGTCTAATGGAGGAACTCCTGTTTTATCGAAATGTGGTCACGCGTTTATTAAAGAAATTATGCGAGAAGAGGATGCGATTTATGGTGGTGAAATGTCCGCTCACCATTATTTTAAGGACTTTGCTTACTGTGATAGTGGAATGATACCATGGTTATTAGTTTCAGAGTTATTATCAATAAAGAATCAGAGCTTATCTGAGATGGTTCAAGACCGAATTGCTAAGTTTCCTTCCTCTGGAGAAATTAATAGGCGTCTGGATAACCCTGATGGGGCTATTAATGCCATCCTTGATAGGTATCAAGCGGATGCGATTGTTATTGATAAGTTAGATGGTATTAGTATGGAGTTTGAACAGTGGAGATTTAATTTAAGGAAGTCGAATACGGAGCCTGTTGTTAGATTGAATGTTGAGTCTAGAGGCAACAATTTACTAATGCAGGAAAAAACACAAGAAATACTAGATCTACTTAGGAGTTGAGAGTGAACGTTTTGGTGACAGGAGGTGCTGGCTACATTGGCAGCCATACAGTAATACAGCTAATTGAAAAAGGCTATAACGTAGTTGTTATTGATAACTTTTCAAACTCGTCAAAGGTCTCATTAGAGCGGGTGGAGCAGATAACTGGAGTATCTATAGATTTTTATCAAGGAGATATAAGGGATTACGATACTTTAAAAGAAATATTTAAAAAGCATGAAATTAGTGCGGTAATACACTTTGCAGGACTAAAGGCTGTTGGCGAATCAACACTAGTACCTTTAGATTATTATGATAATAATGTGAGTGGCACTGTAGCTTTGTGCAAAGTTATGGCTGAATTTGACTGTAAGAATCTCGTTTTTAGTTCTTCTGCTACTGTTTACGGTGACCCAGAAATGGTACCGATAAGAGAGAGTTTCAAAACCCAGGCGACTAATCCTTATGGTCGCTCCAAGCTAGTTAATGAAGAAATATTAACTGACCTGTCAGTATCTGATAGCGAATGGAATATTGTTTTACTGCGTTACTTTAATCCAATCGGTGCTCACCCTTCTGGAAGAATTGGAGAAGATCCAAATGACATTCCTAATAATTTGTTACCTTATATTTCTCAAGTAGCTATAGGCAAGTTAAAAGAGCTAAAAGTATATGGTTCAGACTATCCTACAGAAGACGGCACTGGAGTAAGAGACTATATTCATGTTGTTGATTTAGCTAATGGTCACTTAAAAGCAATGGATAAACTGAATAGTGGCTGTGGCTTAGAAATATATAACTTAGGTACTGGTAAAGGCTATAGTGTTCTAGAGATAGTAAAAGCTTTTGAAAAGGCATCAGGCGTATCCATACCATATAAAGTCGTAGAGAGGCGTCCAGGCGATATAGCTGAGTGTTGGGCTGATCCTCAAAAAGCAAAAAGTGAACTTGATTGGTGGGCAACTTTTCAGCTAGAGGATATGATGAGAGATACTTGGAATTGGCAAAAAAATAATCCTAATGGTTATAGATAAAGTCTTGTCACCAAGTATCGGTGTGGTAGAATCTTTGCTCAAATAGTCGCGTAGCTCAGCTGGTTAGAGCACCACCTTGACATGGTGGGGGTCGGTGATTCGAATTCACTCGCGACTACCA
>JABXIW010000144.1 GCA_013372875.1 Gammaproteobacteria bacterium
CCACCAAACTGACGTAATTTGTCCAAAATAAATTGGTATTCAGCCTGCTTCTTCGCTTCCACATGACCAAAGCTGGACTTTGGCTCCATGGAAGGCACTGGGGCAATGAGTTCAATCGGTAACATCAGATCATGCGCTGTAATGTAGTCACCATGGCGCATCACCAAGGCACGTTGAATAACGTTCTCTAATTCACGAATATTGCCCGGCCAGTGATACTGACTCAGAGCGCTGATCGCATCCTGAGATAAGTGACAGCGGCTGCTATCTTGATATTTTTCAATAAAGAATTGGCTGATCGGTAAAATGTCTTCTTTTCTTTCGCGAAGTGGTGGCCAATGCAATGGCAACACATCCAATCGGTAGTAAAGATCTTCACGGAAGGTGCCTTTTTGCACTTCTTCTCGTAAATCTTTGTTGGTTGCTGCAATCACTCGAATATCAAGCTTGATGGCTTTGTGACTGCCCACACGTTCCACTTCTCGCTCTTGAAGTACGCGCAAAAGTTTGGCTTGGACTGCAGGAGACATTTCACCGATTTCATCTAACAAAATCGTGCCGCCGTTTGCTTCTTCAAACTTACCGCTTTGCGAATTCGTCGCGCCAGTAAACGCGCCTTTCACATGACCAAAAAGCACCGCTTCTAGCATCGATTCAGGAATCGCGGCACAGTTCACTGCAACAAATGGGCCATTAATGCGAGGAGAGTGTTCGTGTACATATCGAGCTAGCACCTCTTTACCCGTACCAGACTCACCCGTGATCAACACACTCGCGTTCGTACACGCTGCACGGTGTGCCAATTGAAGCACCTGCTTACTGCGCCACGACTCAGCCACAATGTTCGCCATTGGTTTGCCAAGAGCTTCAACACGCTTTAGCAAATTGATGAGCTGATTCGCTTCAAACGGACGCAACAAGTAATCGGTCGCGCCCGACTTCATAGTTTCTGCCGCCAAAATGCCTTGTTCTTGATCCACAATCGCAATCACAACGCCAGCATTACGCTGCTTCTGGTGACACGTAACAAACTCACGTACGCACATATCCGGTAGCGTAGAGCTCACTAACGTGATGCTTGCGCGCTCTTCTAATAGTGCGCTTCGCCCTGTACGTGTGTGCTTTGCGGTGTAACCAGCATTCTTCAGCACATCCAGTACAGGTTGAGCAAGGTGTTCGTTCGGCTCAACCAACAAAATATTCGTTTTCGTCATCATTGAACCTTAACCTTCTTTTGTTGAGTCTGTTGTTGTATGTACATGGTGTTTTTTTCTATGGTGCGTTCGTTGTCTCTGACTAGGCGCAACGTCACACGTCGATTTTTGGCCTGACCAGCAGCTGTATTGTTATTTGCGACCGGATATCGGTCACCATGAGATCTGACTTCGATAATATTTGGGTTTACACCGTGAGCAATCAGTGCGTCGGCCACTTGTTGAGCACGTAAACGTGATACCGAAAGGTTGGTAAGCCTTGGTCCAACATTGTCGGTATGGCCATCGATTAGCACTTTCGTCACTCGGTCATCAACAGAAAGATAGCTATAGAGCGCAGCTAACGTCTGTTGCTGAGTCGCATTTAGTGTTTTCTGACCGAATTGAAAAGGCAGAACGATGTCTCTTGCTTGTGAGAACGACAGTTTCGGTAGTCGCTCAAGACACGCATTAAATTCGCTCAGTGCCTTTTGAATTTGAATTGTTGGGATTCTGACCTCTGACAAAGCGGAAGCGTCTTTTCCTTCCAATACCAGCGTAATCCAACTACCACCGGCAATCGCCTTCATTAGTGAGGGTGCGCCTTTACTGAATACAAATCGACGAGAAGGCTTGGTAACCGTAAGAGAAGATTCAACTTTTCTATAAAGCTCTTTACCCCACGGTGCATTTTGACTAATTAGTGTCGCACCTTGCCATTCCTTCCCTTCACCTCGTATGTCGGAAATAAAGGAAATCTTATTATTTGGTTCCGAGCGGAAATAAAACTTCCCCATTGATACTTTTGAGTGCACGAGGTTGCACTCAAACTTATTTCCTGAAAAAGACCAACTAGAAATATCCATTGGAACTGTCAATACTTCACCAGACAAGGCTGGATTAAAATTGACCAAACCAAAGAAAAAAAAGACGTTACAAATTATTATCAAACTACGAAAGGAAAAGTATATCTTACATTTCCATGACTTAAGCAGTTTAATTAAATATGCCACTGAAGCTCTATAACTGGCATAGCTAATCATGTTAATTACCTATTCTGAAATACTTAAATTGATTGGCAAACGTTTACATGAGCTGGAACACCCATAAAACAAACGAGATAAGACCAATAAAACAACTAGTTATATTAATTTTTTTATAATAATCACGTTAGTCACCAGATAGAGGAACCTGGTGAAATAACAACAAATATTGCTCAAAAGTTGCTATTTTAATTTATTAACCGATTTATAAATGAAACTAACCCTTTTTAATTTTTATTAAAAGCTTCGTATGTACTGACATAAGCAACATGTGAACTAAAGTCA
>JABXIW010000315.1 GCA_013372875.1 Gammaproteobacteria bacterium
CACGCTCAAAAAACAAGCCCACATCCAAAGATGCGGTGGGCAATGCGCGGTCAAAAGATTGTGATTCGCCGTTGATATCTTTTTGTTCGTATTGGGTCAGTGCATAACTCAATTGGGGGCGAATAAAGCCATAAAGCCGCTCAAAATTCCAACCAATAGTAGGCTCGATATGGTATCGATTGGCGCCTTTTAGTGAGGTGGGATCTTTGTGCTCAAAGCGAGTCGCCTCAGAGCGAATATTGGCGTAATAGCCGTCACCGCTGAAGAAACGAGTGGCGCTGATTTTTGGCGCGACCTTATAACGATGATTGGCACTGTTGAGCAGTTGCCAATCTTGGTATTGTGCTTTGAAGTGCCAGTCTTGAGTCAAGTATTGTAAATATAAGTTTTGCGTCAAGCTGGCGGTATTGGAATTGTTTACACCGCCGCCAAAGTCTTGAAAGTAAGCATCGTCACTGACTTCGCGCGCATCAATGGTTGCGCTCCAGTTTTCGCTAAACTGGTTATGATGCTTGACCGAATACGCCCAGCGTTCGGCATCAATTTCAGAGTTATCGGCAGCTAAATCATCATCGGGCAGATAATCAAAGCCGATCTCACCGGCGTAACTTGGCATCAAATAACGAAACTCAGTACCTAGTGCTGCACCTCTTTTGCTCATGTAGCGTGGCGTTAAGGTCAAATCGTAATTTGGCGCTAGATTTAAATAATAGGGTGCACTGATATCAGCGCCATTACGGCTCGAGTTGCTAAAAGAGGGCGGTAGTAACCCCGTTTTACGCCGATCATCAACTGGGAAAGTGATATAGGGTAGATAAAATACGGGAATATCCGCCACTCGGACTACGCTATTGTAGGCCTCGCCCCAGCCTGACTCTTTGTCAATAATGATTTTTCCCGATTCAAAAGCCCAGCTACGCTGATCTTCAGGGCAAGTAGAAAAATCTGAATTGTAAAGCGTTAAGACTTGTTTGTTATCAATATCGATGCGCTCGGCAGAGCCATTACCATTGTTACTATAGAGGAAAAATTGGCTGTCGGTGATCTGGCTCGATCCTGTGTTCTCTTGATAAGCCATGCCTTGGGCTTTAACGATCACATCAGGGCTGCTAAAAGTAAGCTCGCCCTGGGTTTGATAGCTTTTGCTTTGATTATCTGCAATTAGCTTCTCAGCTTGGATTAACTGTTGGCCTTGCTGAATGACCACGTTGCCTTCTAAATAGGCTTTATTTTGTTCGGTATAGGCTTTGTCAGACCAAGCGCGAATGATGTTATCTATTGCTGGATTTTCTACAAAAGGATTTTTTAAATGGGCAACCTGAGGTTGTGGTGCAGCCTGGCAAGACTTAAATTCAGGAAAGGTAAAGTTGACCGGCTCTTCTGATTGAGCTGTCGTTATCATGCAAAATTGCGCAGCAAAAGCCCATGCAGTAGCCTGAGCTAAAGAACTCATTGCAAATTGTGGTTTTTGATTGGGCTTTTGTTCGGCTCTTTTACCAAAAAAAGGTTTTACCCTAACGGCTTTCTTGATTACCATTTAATCCTTATTATCCAAGCCAATTGATAAGCTCGAGAATAAAAGGCTAATGATAAACCCTAACGCTAAAGATTGAAAATCTTATCGAAAATAAATAGTTAGGAAATAAACAGTTAGATAACAAGCAAAGATTTAATACCGATGGATAAAAGACAACAACTGCTCAAAAAATGGTCATTATTACAATTGAATTTAGCGGATGCCGAATGGTCGGTAGTTTCGGGTGACGCCAGTTTTCGTCGCTATTTTCGCTTGGCTAACGAAGAGCAGTCGTGGATCTGCGTCGATGCGCCGCCCGAACATGAAAACTCAGCGCAATTTATCAAGGTGGCTAATTTATTGAAAAAGGTCAATGCGCCCAAGGTTTTGGCTAAGGATTTAGCACAAGGCTTTATGCTGTTGTCGGATTTAGGTGATCAACTTTTGTTGCCTTTATTGAATGAACAAAGCGCGGATAGGCTATATCAAGCGGCCATTGACTCCTTGGTGGAAATGCAGCGCATTGATTCTGAAAATTTGTTACCAGCCTATGACGAAAAGCTGCTCAACATTGAAATGGAGTTATTTCGGGATTGGTTTTTGCAAAAGCACTTGCAACTTGAGTTATCCGTTGCGGAAAACCAAATGCTTGATAATTTATTCCGATGGCTCACCGACAGCGCTTTAGAGCAGCCGCAAGTGTTTGTGCATCGTGATTACCATTCGCGCAATATCATGTGGCTGGAAAATCAGCCACCTGGAATTATCGATTTTCAAGATGCGGTGCAAGGCCCTATTAGTTATGACCTTTTGTCTTTGCTGCGCGATTGTTACATCGAATGGCCGGATTATAAGGTGCAGCAATGGCTCGATTATTTTATTGAACAATCCGATTGGGAACTGGAAAAAGCGCAATTTGAGCAATGGTTTGATTGGATGGGCTTGCAGCGTCATATTAAGGTCGCAGGGATCTTCTGTCGTTTAAATTATCGCGATGGCAAGGCGGGCTACTTGAAAGATATTCCGCTAACCCTAAGATATATTATTCGACAAGCCGAAAAATATCCGCAACTGGAAGAGTTTAGCGACTGGATGAAGCAAAAAATTATGCCAGCCATGGATTCACTTCGACAGATCCAATAAGGAAAGAGTTTGACTAGTATTAATAAGGCTATGATTTTAGCCGCGGGGCGCGGTGAAAGAATGCGTCCGCTGACCGACACCTTACCTAAGCCTTTGCTTAAAGTTGATGGTAAAGCCTTGATTGAGTATCACATTCAGGCGCTTAAAGAGGCCGGCATCAAAGATATTTTGATTAATACGGCTTGGCTTGGTGACATTATTCCAGAGTACTTAGGCGATGGCGCCTATTGGGGCGTCAAACTGACTTATTCTCACGAAGAAAGCGCCTTAGAAACCGCAGGTGGCATTCGCAAAGCCTTGGATTTTTTTGCAGATGAGCCTTTTGTGGTGGTGAATGGCGATATATGGACAGACTTTGATTTTAGTTTGCTGAATAAGCCCAAAGCCAAGGCGCACTTGGTGTTAGTGCCCAACCCTGAGCAGCATCCCAAAGGCGATTTTGGCTTGGATAATGGCACCGTTTTAGCACAAAGCGATACCCAATACACTTTTTCTGGAATTGGCGTTTATCAGCCTGAAATCTTTGCTGATTTAGAGCTTAATCAAGCTGAGCCTTTAGCACCAATTTTACGAAACCTCATGGAAAAACAATCAGTTACAGGGCAGCTTTATCAAGGCGAATGGCGCGATATTGGAACTCCTGAGCGCTTGGAAGCCTTAAACAAAGAATTCCAGAAACCGATCAAAACCATTAATTTTGATATGGGCGGCGATATGAACCTTGATATTAAGCCTGAGGATAAAGACTAATGGGTTGGTTTGGTAAAATTGTTGGTGGCTTACTAGGTTATTTTCTAACTCGTGGTCCTATCGGCGCATTAATTGGTGCTTTTCTAGGGCATCAATTCGACAAGAAAACCGCCGAAGCACAAGAGCGACTTGACCCTGCCGCGCAACAAAAAATTCAAGCAGTATTTTTCACCTCAACTTTTTCCATCATGGGGCATATAGCCAAAGCCGATGGTCGCGTTTCCGAACAAGAAATTGCTCATGCGGAAAATGTGATGGCTCGGATGGGTTTAGATCCCATTAGTCGAAAAATGGCCATTGAGCAATTTCAATTGGGTAAAGAAGCTAACTTTGATTTTGAAGGGGTGATGGCACAATTTAAGCGAGTTGTCGGTCGCCAACGAAATTTGTTGCAAATGTTTTTGGAAATTCAGATCAGCATGGCAATGGCCGACGGCCAAGTAGATCAAGTTGAACAGGACATTTTAAGGCAAATAGGACAAAGACTTGGTTTTGCCAGCTTTATTATCGATCAGCTGATAAAAATGGTGCAGGCAGCGCAAGGCTTCCACCAGTATTCGCAGCAGCAAGGCGGACAAAGAGCTGGCGGTCACTCGGGCTATGGCGCGCCAAGTATCGAGCAGGCGTATCAAGTATTAGGTGTTACTGCCTCAGATGACAAAGCGACTGTGAAAAAAGCCTATAAACGCTTAATGTCGCAGCACCATCCTGATAAACTGGTTTCTAAAGGCTTGCCTGAGTCGATGATTAAAATCGCGACGGAAAAAACACAAGAGATTAAATCGGCTTATGAGCTGATTGAAAAGCACAAGAGCTGGTAAATTGAGCTATTTAGCTAGAAATTACATTGTTAAACAATCGTTTTTATATCCTCATTTAGAATTACTAAACTCCGGGATAAAAACGATTGTTTGCCTCGTACTTTCGTCGCACATAACGCTCAACTGATAAAATTTTAAAAAGAAAATCCTTTTAAATAGGAATGAGAATGACAAATACAGAATTAATGACAAAACAAATCGCAGTGATGCTTGAAATGCAAAACGCGATGAATACCAAAGTAAATGACAATTGGTTCGAGCAAGGTTTCGAATGGTATCGTGCCATTTGGATCGAGTGTGGCGAAATGTTGGAGCATTACGGGTGGAAGTGGTGGAAACACCAACAGCCCGATGCGGAGCAAGTCAAAATGGAATTAGTAGACATTTTCCATTTCGGATTAAGTTCAAGAATTGACGGTAAAATGTCTTATCAAGAAATTGCATCAGAACTCGCTGACGAAATGTCCGAACCATTAGTCAAAGATGACTTTAAGCAAACCCTAGAAGTATTAGCAGGCCAAGCAGTCATGTATCAACATTTTGATGGCACCAGTTTTGCAGGCTGTATGCAACAAATGGATATGCCATTTGAAGAGCTATACAAAAGCTATGTGGGTAAAAACACGCTAAATTTCTTCCGCCAAGATCACGGCTACAAAGATGGAACTTATATCAAAGAGTGGAACGGCCGCGAAGATAATGAATATCTAGTGGATATTTTAGATAGTCTTGATTCTTCTGAAGAAAACTTTAAAGAAAAAGTTTATCAAGGTCTGAAAGATAATTATCCTTCGTAAAAGAAACCTTCATAAATTGACTTCTAGCTTATGGAGCAAGCGGTAATAGACAAAGTAAAGGAATTAATCAAACAAGCCAAACGCGTCTGTATCCTCACAGGCGCTGGCGTTTCCGCCGAGTCAGGTATTTCAACATTTCGTGAGGCTCAAGATGGTAAAGGCTTGTGGTCACAATACGATCCGCAGCAACTCGCCAGTATCGACGGTTTTCTGAAAGATCCCGAACTAGTTTGGCAATGGTATCAATGGCGACGCGAGGTGAATAAAGATAAAAAACCTAACCCAGCGCATATTGCAATTGCTAATTGGCAGCAACAAACCAAAGAATTAGGTAAACAAGAAGTTACGCTAGTGACGCAAAATGTTGATGGCTTACATCAAAAAGCTGGCTCTACTCCTGATTTATATGATGTCATAGATATTCACGGCAATATTTGGCAAAACCATTGCCTGCAATGCGGTGAAAAACATTTGGATGATGTAACAGGAATCCAACAAGTTCCAGAATGCACTGCTTGTGGCGGTCAAATAAGACCATCAGTGGTTTGGTTTGGTGAATCTCTTGATGTAAAGAAATGGCAAGCCGCCGAAACCGCAGCCTATTGTTGCGATCTATTTCTATCCATTGGCACATCAAGCCAAGTCTATCCTGCAGCAGGTCTTATGATGCTCGCTAAAAGCCAAGGCGCGAAAGTTGTGGAAGTTAACCCGGAGCCTACTCAAAACTCGGTGGTAGATTATCAAATTATGGGTAAGGCTGGCGAAATGCTGCCTAAGTTAATTACAACTTAAACACATACTGGTATCTAAGCTGTAGAAACTTGGGATTATCTTCGATGCCATTTTTATTGGCTTTAGAATTAATGTAATTGAGCACCAGTTTTGAATTTTTGCTGAGGTAGTAATTAAGACCAAGAGTCCAGTTTTTCATCTGCCCGCCGAGCAGCGTACCATCGTTTAAGTCCATTTCACTGTAGCGGACACCGAGCTCCCAAGCGCCAGAGACCTCGTTTGGCGTAATTGTCGAAAAAATACCGTATTTTTGACTGTAATTTCTGGAGTCGTGAGTCAGGAAATAACTACCACTGACATACCAACTACTGATATCCAGTTGTGAATTTTGTAAGCGTTCAATGGCTTGTTGCGTATATTCGGATTGCAGCGAATAGCGACCATCAACCCAAGCAAACTCTAAACCATGAGTTTGATAACTCTCAACATCAATTAGTGTGCCAGTATCTACTAATCGGGTGTCGGTAACGTGTGATTCAGGGCGGGTTCGTACACGATAAAAGTTCATATCAGGGCTTCGTTGGGCAAAGCTGGCGCCCAAGTGGATAACATTGTTTTCACTTTGTTGAGACCATGCGGCTCTGGCTGAAAAGCCATTAGAATCATCGGAGGTATTCCGTAAGTTTTGCCCATAATAACCAGCGGCAAACATCCAGGATTTGATCCAGTGGGTTATGCTGACGCCTAAGGCGCGATCGGGAACAAAAGCAACGGGAAGTGAGCGCTCAATAAAGGTCAGGTTTTTGGAGCTGGTATAGCCTTCCAGTCCGACCATTTCATAAATCTGGCCGACTTGTAGATAACTATTTTCAAATCCCGAATAACCTATATATAAATCTTTCCACTCGCCATCACCGGTAAAGTCATATTGGGCTTTGTAGTAAAAGTTCTCGTCCAAATTACCTGAAAGGTATAGCCTAGCTCGGCGTGTTTCATAACCATCACGATGTTCAAGTACATCTTCATCAACCCACAAATAGTCAGCTTGTAAGCGGCCGCCAAGTGTAATTGAGGCATCTGCGATAGTGGCAATAGGAATTGCCAGCAAAGAGGTTATGAATAACTTTGCTTTTAACTTCACACGGCACTCCTATTGGCTGCACTTTGCTTTTGTTGTTGGATTTTTTGACTAATGGCTTCGGCCGAAACTGGTTTGCTATAGAAGTAACCTTGCACAAAATCGCAGCCATAATCGCGTAATAAGTTCATCTGTGCTTTGGTTTCCACCCCTTCGGCAACCACTTCGAGTTTCATAGCTTTAGATAAAGCGATAACCGCTTGCACGATATGAATATCATTTGCCGATTCAGGGATTGCCGAGATAAAGGCCTTGTCAATTTTTAAATAATGCAGAGGCAACGACTTTAAATAACCTAATGATGAGTAACCAGTTCCAAAATCATCAATCGAGAGGCTGACTCCAAGATCGGTAATCTTTTGCAATAAACTCGCGGTTACATCGATATTCTCGATCAATGCGGTTTCAGTGATTTCAATTGTCAAGAAGTTAGCAATGTCCTTAATGGCCTCTAAAGACTTTAATAAGTCATTAAAAACTGAGCTATTTTTTAACTGGTAGGCGGAAACGTTAACCGAAAGTTTGAATTGGTATTGTGATTCTTGGATCCAATCTCTAGCTTGTTCTGCAGATTTTTTTATAACGATCTCACTGAGCTTGTGGATCATGCCGGTTTCTTCGGCGATGGGAATAAATTCTTCGGGAGAAATTAGGCCTAACTCTGCATGCTGCCAACGAATTAAGGCTTCAACGCCAACCATTGTGCCAGTTGCCAATTGATACTGAGGTTGATAAACCAGATAAAAGTCTTCATCTTCAATAGCGTGACGCATCGCTGATTCCAGGCTAATGCGTCGCATAACTTGCTGATTGACATCTGTTGAATAAACTTGAGTTTTAGGATCAGGCAAACTTTTGGCTAAGAACATAGCCATGTCAGCATCTTTTAATAACTTAGATGCCTGCTTTGAAGACTCAGAATAAGTGGTGATGCCGATACTAACTTTGGTGTTAACTACAATATCGTCAATACTAATCGGTGCTGCAATGGCTCGGTGAATACTTTGTGCGATTTGTTTAGCATCTTCTATGGTTTTATCTATTAGTAAGATGGCAAATTCATCGCCGCCAATTCTTGCCACTAAATCAGATGCTGTTACTTGGGCTTTAAGTCTTTGCGCTATTTCAATCAATAATTGATCACCTACTTTATGCCCGAAGGAGTCATTAACCCATTTAAATCGATACAAATCGAGGTAAAGTAAGGATAAATTCTTGTGGTTTTTACTGACCAATCTAATCTCATTTTTTAAACGTTGATTAAAATGATGGCGATTGGCTAATTGTGTTAAAGAGTCGTTATGGGCTAAATTTTCAATTACCTTTATTTGCGAGTCGCGGATAAACTCGGTCGAAATTCGACTCGAGAAAATTTGCAATAACGCCTTGTGTTGAATATAAAAATTAACCGCAAAAGGGTTCATTTTTATAAGCCCTATAAGTCCTATGATGTGGCCATCGTGATCATTGACTGGTAACAGTAAAGTTGGGTGGCAATCAAAGTATGCGGTTCGCTCTTCTTGATTAAACAACAAATATTCTTGCTTCGAGAAGTCATCGGGCAACTCTATAGTGGATTGATAGAGCTTATCGGGATCCATCATGCGAACATCACTGAAGTAATGAGCGGTAGTCATGAAAATATTACGATCAGTCTTTTTTGCAATAATGGCACCGCGTAACGAAAGCGAGTCGGTTAAAAAGCACAGCATGGTATTGATATAATCATAACCAGTAATGCCGCGGGTATTGGTTTCGGCGTAATTAATTAACTCTTCAATTTGCTGACGCTCATTAATCTCGCTGTTTAATTTATTATTTAAATTTTGGATTCGTTGGATGCCGTTTTGTAGGTTATGAAAGAGTTCGTTAATTTTTCCAACAAGTAAGCCAAGCTCATTATTTTTATGCTCGCTCTTAACAGTCAGTTGTTGCGGTTTATCAGCAAAAGGATCAATTGTGCTTAAATTTTTTGCAATAGATTGAATGGGCCGAGTGACAAACTTGTAACTAAAATAGAGTAAGACCAAGGCAATTAAAACACTACGGATCAAGCCAGTAATTAGTGTTAGCCATGAGCGTTCAACAAAATGACCTAAAGATGTATAAGGGTCAACATAGATTTCAACTGCGGCCTTGCTGTTATCAGCGCCCGATGGAATGGTCAGTGGAAAGCTCAGCTCACGAGGCTGGAATTTTGTGAAGTTTGAATACCAAACTTCATTGTCGCGGCTGGTTGGCCTTTCCCGAGCTTGAAAAATATCGCCGTAATCATCAATGATGGTCGCTTTTAAGATGGCTTCTTGGTCGAATAAATTATCAATGACCAGGGCGCCAAGATTTTCATCAAATTCGTAAACAGCTTTTTCGGCAGAAGGTTTTACTAAATCAATGATGTTATTGATACTTTGATTAAACTGCTGATCTTGTTGACGATAATCGCTGTAAATTTGGAACAAGCTCAAAGCAATGCCTAATACAAAAGCAATAAGCATCGAATAAATGGCTAGTTTTTTGTAGAGTCCTGACTTGAGTTGAAAATCCATGATCAAGCCCCCTCATCATCAACACGGACATCGCTATCCGCATTATCATCTTGGTGCATTTGCTCTGAGACTTCGCTTAACACCTGAGCACGTTGATCTGCTATACGTTGCCAAATGATATTGTTATCTGCTTTATTTAATTTGCCGTTGCGTGAGATAGCAAAAAAGTAGGATTTAGACGTAATCGGCGTTTCTGAATAGTGTATTTTGGAACTAAAACTCTTGTTATACCAATCAATAACCGAAGGCAATGTGACGACCGAGCCGTTATTTTCCCTGAGCAACCGCTTGATATTCTGCAAGTCATTTATGGCCGAATCATCGACTTCAATGTTTTTACTCTTCAAATCCAAACCAATTGAGTAGCCGCGCGGCACTCTGATCGGCTTTGGGATATTACTTAAATCGCCATCAAACGAATACTGGGTTTTGTGAGGGGTTGCAACGATGTATTCCACTTGGGAAACTCGCCACTCTGAACGAGGATTAGTTTTTGCATCTTCAGGATAGTAAAGGTATGCCGTCCGGGACTCACTAAATGATGCTGTCGCAACTGCGTCATAAAATCCTTTTTCCAAGCCTTTAAGGCACCGCTTCCAAGGCACCGCCAAAAATTGGTATTGATAATTAAGAGAGTCTAAGGCCGATGAAATGATTTCGATGTGGATACCTTTGGCTTGCTCCTTTTCGAGATAAATAAATGGTAACCAATTATTGTTGTCGATACAGATTCTTAGCGGCGCAACTTCTGCCTTAGCCGTTTGCAGACTAAACAAAACGAAGAAAAATCCAGCTACAAATCGATACATTCCTTGTGGCCAATTATCAGAATTTCTTACCTTGTAATCAGCATACCACTTTTTTATAAAGTATTGAAATTAAAGTGATTTAAGTCAAATTTGCATTAAAAAAGGCTCCGCAGAGCCTTATAAAAATAATTACTAATTAAAATCAATCAATTAGCTCAAACTCATCACGCAAGATCTGAATAATTTCGGCTTTCGGGTTATCTGAAAGATGAATTTTCTCGCCAGTAATTTTCTCAGCGATGCCCACGTAGGTTTCGGTGATCATATTAATAGCGCTAATGGGGAGCTCGTTATCGCGCGCCAAGGCTTCACGCTCATCCATGCGGTTTTTGTTTAGCAAAATATCTGGATCTGGGAAATACTTTAGTAAGAACTGGCGGAAGCCTTCTTTAGAGTTTTCTACGATTTTTCCTTGCTCTTTAAAAATTGTGCCATCCCAAATTCGCGATGAATCTGGTGTGCCCACCTCGTCCATGTAGATTAATTTATCGTTACCAGCTTTATCTTTAACATAACCAAATTCAAACTTGGTATCGACAAACATTTGATCCAGTTTGGCAAGCTCATCACTGATAACATTAAAGCCGTCTTTGAGTAGTTTTTCATAAAGACTAATGTCGTCCTTTGAAGCAAAGTTAAAGGCTTCGAAGTTATCTTCGATGTTTTTGCGACTGATGTTCACATCGTCTTGCGCTGGAACGCCCGGAATACCTTCCAAAATGCCTTTGGTTGAAGGTGTGATTAGCAATTCATCGAGTTTTTGATCTTTGGTTAAGCCTTCTGGCAGAGTGATTCCGCAAAATTCGCGCTCGCCATCGGCATAAGCGCGCCACATAGAGCCTGTGATGTATTGGCGTGCGATGGCCTCGATCTTAACCGGTTTAGCTTTTTGCACTATCCAGACAAAGGGATGAGGAATTTCAAGGATATGGCTATCAGCTAAACCATTTTCGCGGAATAACTTGAACCAATGATTGGAGACAGCATTTAAAGCCGCTCCTTTGCCAGGAACACCGCGCACATCACCTTCACCACGCCAGATGCAATCAAAAGCTGAGATACGGTCACTGATCACCATAATCG
>JABXIW010000091.1 GCA_013372875.1 Gammaproteobacteria bacterium
CTGCAAATGCAGGCTTTTTTTTATTTTTCAGCGTTATAGGTCACTCGATAAATCTTATCAAAGCCATCGTCGGAAATTAACACCGAACCATCTTTGAGGCTTATCAAATCAACCGGCCTTCCTAACACTTCTTCGCCATCCAACCAGCCAGTAACAAAGTCTGTTTGCCCAATCACATTGCGCTTATCGTCTAACTGCAAGTTAACGATTTTATAGCCTACTTTTGAAGAGCGATTCCAAGAACCATGCTGTGCGACAAAAATAGAATTTTGATACTCGCTAGGAAACTGCTCACCTTGGTAAAACAGCATCCCTAACGGCGCTACATGGGCTTGAAATTCCCACTCAGGCGCAACAAAGCTCATATCAGGTCGGTCGCGTTTAAAGCGTTTAGAAAACTTAGGGTCTTTCACCTCTTTCCCATGCACATAAGGAAAACCAAAGAACTGGCCGTTTTTAGTGACTCGATTGAGTTCACATGGCGGCAAGTCATCGCCCATCATGTCGCGGCCATTATCGGTAAACCAAAAATCGTTATTTACCGGATCCCAATCAAAACCGACACTGTTGCGCACTCCTTCGGCAATCACTTCCGACTCACCAGTTTCCACATCAATCGCAATAATCGAGCCAAAGCGCTTATCCTCAGATAAGCAAACATTACAAGGCACGCCAATCGGTACATAAAGCCTACCATCAGGGCCAAACTTGGTGTATTTCCAACCGTGATGCGACTTGTCGGGTAAATCCGAATAGACGATTTCGGCTTTCGGTGATTGGTCATAATTCTTATCAATATCTTTAATTCGTATAACCTTATCCACTTCAGCAATATAAAGATCGCCATCCTTGTAGGTTAAGCCACTAGGCAGATAGAGATCATCAATCACCAACACTACTTTATCCGCTTTAAAATCGCCATCGGTATCAATCACCGCATGAACCTTTCCAGGCCGGCGCGAGCCCACATAAACAATGCCAGAATCCGATAGCGCCATTTGCCGCGCGCCATCAACTTCATCGGCAAACACTTCAATTTTGAAACCTGTCGGGACTTGAGCCGTGTTTCCAGTTGTGAATGGCAAGTAAAGTAGCGTAAATAGCAGCGGCTTTATTAACAATTTGTAGTTCTTCATTTGACCCTAACCCTTTGAATCTTTAATATTTATACTAGCACAGCCTTAATTAAAAAATATAACACCATGTCAGAAACCAACGGATTCTTTTCTCAGCTGGCCAAACGCCGCATTCCGCAATACTTAGGGATATTTTTAGCGGGTAGCTGGACCGCACTCGAATTTACTCAATGGGCCGTTGGTCGCTATTCCTTATCGCCAAATTGGGAAGAAGTATTAGTGGTCTTTTTGCTGCTGTGCCTGCCTTTAATTCTGGTACTTGCGTGGCATCATGGAGCGCCCGGCAAACAGCAATGGAACTTGTTTGAGAAATTGTTTATTCCGTTATATGTCTTGGCTATTCCCGCGGTACTTTATCACCTTTATCAAGATGAAGATCTTGGCAAAACTGTTGACACCGTGATGATGACAGATGCTTCAGGTAATACCCAGCAAAGAGTCGTCGCTAGATCGCAATATTTAAAACCGATTGCCATATTTCCTTTTGAAAATGTCTCTAACGATAAATCTTTAGATCCAGTGGCCATTATCACTTCAGAAGTATTGCATCGTGACTTGCGACAAAATATTTTTTATTCATCACTCGATATTCAAGCGCTTGAAACTAATCTTGAAAGGGCTAAGTTTAGCGGCGGTCGTTTGCCACTTACGTTGCAGATCAATATCGCTAAAGAAAAGGCTCGCCAGTTTTTTATTAACGGCAAGCTGGATTACAAAGATTCAAACTATACCCTTAGTGCTAATTTATATAACGCCAAATCCGGCAAGCAATTAACTCAATTTAAAGCCAGCAACAGCAACTACTTTACTGCTATTGATAGCATTACTGAGCAAGCTAATGCTTACATGGAAGCCAACAATCATGATTTTACCGATTTGCCGATCGAAGATCTTTATACTAATAACTGGCCTGCATTCCTTGAGTATGCAAAGGCCTACAGTATCCAATTATTTGGTGATGAAAAAGCTGCCGCTGATCCGCTTTATGCAAAAGCTATCGAACTTGATGAAACCTTCTCTCAAGCCGCTATGCGCTATGCTTTATTTTTACTACGATTTAAAGGCGTTCAATCGGCGCAAAAATATACTGAATTAGCTCAAAAGCACCAAAACTATCGCTTAACCGAGAGAGAGCGATTTGCCGTCAATGCTACAAATTACTTTTTCTCAAAGAACTTGGATAAGGCATTTGAAACGCTTGAGCAATGGTCAAAACTTTACCCAAATGAGTATGAATCATATGCTTTCAAGGCAAATTTCTCTAGCTTTAGTCAACAACACTCTAAAGCAATAGAAAACTGGCTCAAAGTTATTGAGCTAGACCCTTCTCAAATCAATTTATGGGATGCTATCGGTGATACCTATACAACTTTAGGTCAATACGACAAAGCCGTTGAAGCCTATGAAGAACACCGCAAGCATCATCCAAACTTGCCTTTAAGTTATAAGAATTTGGGCGATCTTTACAGCAAAACAGGTCAGTTTGATGCAGCTATTTCAAACTTCCAAAAAGCTTTAAGTATCGACCCCAATTACTCCAATGGTTTACGCGAATTAGCCAAAGCCTATGCCAGAAGCGGCGACTATGAGAACGCAGAAGAGCACTATTTAAAAGCTATTAACCAAAGCGATACGCCAAATGAAGAGTTTAGCGCCCGCATTAATCTGGCTAGTTTTTACTGGGAGTATGGAAAACTAAAAGAAGCGACTAAGATCTATCAAGAAGCCTATCAGTTTTTTTCAGAAAAGTTTTCACCAACTGAGGCCGCTCGAGCAGAAGCTAATAGAGCTTGGCGTTACTATAAAGCTGGTTATCCAGAATTAGCGCAAGAAGTCATCGACAAAGCCTATGCTGCAGCTACAGATGAAGAAATTATTTTAATCAATGTTCAAGTGGCGCATGCTTTATTACTTAATGAGCAAGGAAAAGCCAATGAGGCACTACCGCTTTACGATAATGTGGCTAAGGTTGCTCGTGAATATTTAAAAGATGGTAATGACTTGCAAATTAATTATTTTAAGTCGCAAAGCCTTTATTCGCTTGGCGAGCATCAGGCAGCGTTGAACGGTTTTGAAGCCATTAATTCAATTTTCCCTGATCAAATTGAAATTTTGGTCTGGCTTGGCAAAAACTATTTGGCATTAAATAATGATCAAGAAGCTGGTACATACATTCGACAAGTCAATAAAATTGCTCCTGGCTATCCTGAAACGGCTTTGATTATGGCCAAGTTAATGCTGATGGAAGATAATCAAACTTCGGCAAAAGAATATTTACAAAAGGCGCTCGAGCAGTGGAAAAATGCCGATATGGAATTTGCTGAAATTCTTGAACTCAAAGCTTTATTAGCTTCGTTATAATTTAGTATTTTTACTCAATAAAAAAGACAGCCTAGGCTGTCTTTTTTTGTTTTCAGGATTTACTACTTTAAATACTTTTCAAAATAATCAGTAATGGTATTAAACACATGAGTCCTGGCTTTCTTACCCCAAATTGAATGTTTAGAACCTGGATAGTTCATTTGATCAAATGGCTTATTGGCATCTTGCAGAGCCTTATACAGCTTAGTGCTGTTAGTAAAGAGTACATTATCATCGGCCATCCCATGAATAACCATCAAATCGCCTTTTAGGCCATCTAAATAAGGGAAAACATTAGAGGCTTCATAGCCGTCCTTATTATTTTTGGGATGGTCTAAATAACGCTCAGTGTAATGAGTATCGTATAAATACCAGTCAGTTACTGGCGCAACCGATACACCTACTTTAAAAATCTCTGGCTGCTTAAACATCGCCATAATGGTCATATAGCCACCATAACTCCAGCCAAACATGCCAATCTTATCACCATCAACATAGGGCAAAGTTTTCAAGAATTCGACACCTTTAACCTGATCTTGAATTTCCACATCACCAAGTTTTCGGTAAATAGGATCTTCAAACTTCTTGCCACGATTCCAGGAGCCACGATTATCGAGCGAGAAAATAATAAAGCCCTTACTCGCCATTAGATGATGCCAGTAAGTATTGCGAGCCCCCCACTGATTGCGTACTCTTTGTGCATGGGGACCGCCGTAAACATCCACAATTACCGGATATTTTTTACTGGCATCGAACGGTGTTGGCTTATACAAACGATATTGCATTGCTTGGCCGTCTTCGGCTTTGATCACTCCAAATTCGGGTTTCGAAGCATTTTGGTAATAATCAAAATAGGGGTGAGTTTTATCCAGCTTATTTTCTTCAAGCCAAGTAATTAAGTCACCATTAGCTTTACGCAGACTGACTTGCGAGGGCTGCTCAGTGGAAGAAAAGTAATCGACAAACACATTCATCGATTTCGCAAAACTAACACTATGTACGCCATTGCCTTGAGTAATTTGCTTTATTTCGCCGCCTGCTAATGGCACCGAGTATAGTTGCTGTTCTAATGGAGAGCCTTTATTGGCATCAAAATAAACCAAGCCTTTGCCTTCATCGACGCCATAGACGTTATCTACTACCCAATCACCCTTTGTAAGCTGACGAACCAAGTTGCCATCTAAATCGTATAAATAAATATGGCGAAAACCATCGCGCTCTGAAGTCCAAATAAATTGCTTAGACTTTTTCAAAAAGCGTAAGTCTTTAGTTAAATTTAACCAAGTATCGGCTTTTTCGGTCAATGCAACTTTATAGGCACCATCTTTTATATCGGCAAAACGTAACTCAAGAGTTTTCTGATCACGACTTTGCCATTGATAAGAAAGCGTTTCTGAATCTTGTAGCCATTTCACGCGAGGAATATAAATATCCGTTTTTTTACCGGTATCCATCCAACTCGTCTTGCTAGAGTCTAAATCTAATACCGCCAGCTTAATGGTTACATTATTAGTTCCAGTACTTGGATAGCGCTGCTCAAAAACTGTAAAATCTTCAGCATTGATTTCATAACGCTTTTCGATATTGACTGGCGACTCATCTACTTGTAGATAAGCTATTTTTTTAGAGTCTGGCGACCACCAATAACCGGTTAAGCGCCCCATCTCTTCTTGCGCCACAAACTCCGCCATACCGTTTTTGATGGCATCTTTACCATCAAAAGTTAACTGACGCTCTTTTCCCGATCTGACATCTACTAGGTAAATATTCTGATCACGAATGAAAGACACGCTTTTACCATCAGGAGAAAGTTTAATATCCGTTTCATAGGTTTCAGTATCAGTTAATTGTTTAGTGGCTTTATCGGCAGGCTTAGTCAGATCATAAGCAAAAATATCACCGCCCAATGGAAACAGTAGTGTTTTACTATCATCGCCCCAGTAATAGCTGATAATGCCTTTGGCAAATAGACGCATCCGCTCACGACGCGCTTTTTCCTCATCGGACAAATTCTCTTCGCCTGGCAATAAATCACGCGAATCCACTAGCATGCGGGATTTATTATCTTTTAAATTGTATTCCCATAGATCCAAACGCTCTTGCTCGTCCTCTTTGCCTTGAAGAAAAGTTACTCGGGAGCCGTCTGGAGACAATTTGACCGAACGCGGTGCAGGACCATCTAGTGAAGGATCGGAATATATTCGCTCTACACTAAGCTCTTTTGCCGAAGCATTAGCACTCATGCTCAAGGCTCCAATTAACATACTGGTAATTATAGTTTTCATTATCTGCTCGTTTTAAAATCATGGCACTATCATAGAAGCTCAAACCTCAATATTCAATGCCATAAATGGCTAGTTTAGCGTGCTAAATTACTGCATAATCAGCCCATACTTGCTAATTGATTATTGTCATGCACACAGTCTCAGGTCGCTGGAAACTCGGATTAATTCTTTCGCTAACCACTGCGGTATTATGGGGCTTGCTGCCCATAGCCTTAAAAGGCTTGCTGCAGCAAATGGATGCGGTTACCGTCACCTGGTATCGATTTTTAAGTGCCGCGTTAATTCTCTTTATCTTCTTATTGTCACGAGGTGGTCTTCCAGATTGGCGCCAGCTTAAAGGCTCTGTTGGCTTACTAATGCTTATAGCCATTTTAGGATTAGCCGCCAATTATGTATTTTATTTATTTGGGGTCGAACTAATTACCCCCAGTTCGGCGCAAGTCATGATCCAAACGGCGCCGATGTTGATGCTAATTGGTAGCTTGATCATTTTTAAAGAACAATTTAATCGTTGGCAATGGCTTGGATTTGCCACTTTTGTCGTCGGCTTGATTTTATTTTTTAATCTACGATTTGGAGAAATCTTTGCAGAATTAGGTACTTATTCTATTGGCCTAATTTGGATTTTCATCGCCGCGGTAGTTTGGGCTGCTTATGCCTTAGCACAAAAACAACTTCTCAATAACTTCTCGTCTAATCAAATTATGTTTGTGATTTATTTGGCTTGCGTTCCCCTGCTAGCGCCATGGACAGAAGTTTCT
Source organism: Gammaproteobacteria bacterium (assembly GCA_013372875.1). The sequence continues at coordinate 6,544 of JABXIW010000091.1, forward strand.
CAAATCGAAAACTTAAATGGCTTAGGTTGGTTTTTGCTGATATTTTGCTGCTTGAATACATTAGTCGCCTATGGCGCTTTTGCCGAAGCCTTAGCCCATTGGGAAGCCTCACGCGTTAGCGCCGTTTTAGCAATAACCCCACTACTCACTATTTTCTTTATGAAGTGGTTGGAAAGCCTTTATCCCAATTACCTAAACTCTGAGCCCGTAAACAGCCTAAGTTTAATTGGAGCCGCCATGGTGGTTTGTGGCTCAGCAATCACGGCCTTAGCAGGACGAAAGAAAAAAGTTACTGCTCAAGCACCACCGATAGAGCCTGCGAAAACAACCTAAAGCCGTTCGTAGGGAAAGTCTTTCTACGGCCAGCGCTTGAAAATTAACGAAGTATTGATTCCACCAAAGGCAAAGTTGTTCGACATAATGTATTCGGTATTGATACTTCTCGGAGCGGCTTGAATATAATCAAGATCGGCGCAGTCGGGATCGACATTGTCTAAATTCGCCGTTGGGTAGAATGTATCTCGATTCATCATTTCAATTGCCCACCAAGCCTCAATTGCGCCACAAGCACCGAGGGTATGCCCCAAATAGCTTTTCATTGAACTAATGGGTACATGATCATCAAACACATGATTAGTAGCTCTTGATTCAGCCACATCACCTCTGTCGGTAGCTGTGCCATGGGCAGAAACATATCCAATGACGGTTGGCGGCAAATTAGCATCATTTAGTGCTAGCTGCATAGCCACTTTCATAGTATCCGATGTTGGCTGAGTAACATGATTGCCATCACAATTAGTGCCATAGCCAACCACTTCGGCATAAATCTTCGCGCCACGCGCTTTGGCGTGCTCTAGCTCTTCTAAAATTAAAGTACCAGCACCTTCGCCAATCACTAAACCATCACGATCTTTATCAAATGGCCTTGGAGTTAGTTCAGGAGTATCGTTTTTGACACTAGTAGCATAAAGCGTATCGAAAATTGCAGCTCCGTTAACGCTGATTTCTTCTGCACCACCCGCGATCATTATTTGCTGATGCCCCGATTTAATGGCTTCATAGGCATAACCAATACCTTGACTACCCGACGTGCAAGCACTTGAGGTAGGAATCACGCGGCCTTTTAAGCCAAAAAAAATGGCGATGTTGACAGCGCAGGTATGATTCATCATTTGAATATAGGTTGTGGAAGTAATGCCACTCATATCCTGATGATCCGACAATTTGGCAAAAGCTGAGATTGGCGCAACGCTACCGCCAGACGAACCATAAGAAATACCAGTGCGGCCATCTTTAATTGCTGGGTCGTCTAATAAGCCAGCATCCTTTAAGGCATCTTCAGTAGCGACCGTGGACATCATAGCCACTCGCCCCATCGCTCTAACCTGCTTACGAGAGTAATGCGCAGGTCTTTTAAAGCCTTCAACAGGGCCACCAAGCGCAGTATTCAGACCATCCACTGTTTGCCATTCAGACATAAGCTGGATACCAGTTTTTTTGGCTTGCAGTGAAGCCTCAATAGTATTCCAGTCGTTGCCGATAGAGCTAACACCACCAAAACCTGTTACTACTACGCGATTCATTAGGCTAATCCACCATTAACTGAAATCACTTGTCGAGTAATATAAGACGCTGAATCAGACATCAAAAAGCCCACCAAACCTGAAACTTCTTCGGGATTACCCACGCGGCGCATTGGAATCGCTTTTAGGATTTCATCCATCACCAATTCATCCGCCATTTTGGTTTCGATTAAACCTGGCGCAACACAATTTACGGTAATTTTTCGTTTCGCTAATTCAACCGCCAGTGCTTTAGTCGCGCCGATTAAGCCAGCTTTTGAAGCGGAATAGTTAACTTGGCCACGATTTCCAATAACGCCAGAAACAGACGCCATAGTCACAATTCGCCCACCATTACGATTTCGAATCATTGGCATAATGGCTGGATGTACCACATTGTAAAAACCATCAAGATTGGTATGAATCACCGAATCCCAGTCATCATCACTCAGGGCTGGAAAAGCATTATCACGAGTAATTCCTGCATTGCAAACAATGCCATAATAGGCGCCATTATCAGCAATATCTTTCTCAATGGCTGCTCTGGTTTGCTCACGGTCAGAAACATTAAAGCCCAACACGCTGGTCTTAACCTGATGCTTTTTTAAATCTTCAGCAATGCTTTCGGCCGAAGCTTTATCGCTGTTGTAATGTACAGCAATATCGAAACCGTCTTTAGCTAATTGCTCGGCAATGGCTTGACCAATACC
>JABXIW010000355.1 GCA_013372875.1 Gammaproteobacteria bacterium
ATGAGTTGTCAGTTGGCAGAACAAGGAGGCGGCCATGATTGCAGTTCATCGAGATTATTGTTTGTCTAGCAGTTCAGAGTTACACGCGCACGTTAAAGTAAACCCTGTTGGAAGATTGGAAGTTGAAATTATCGAACTTGAAGAGCGTCATACGACCGAGTTTGATGATTTATCTTTTGAAAGTCGTGGGTGTGAAACTCGAATTTGTGGCAAAGAAGACGCAACCCCGTGGCAGTTCAATCTTGCAGTTACCGACGCGTTAGAGCTTTCTCATTTAGTTGAAGAAGCGAATGAAGAGTATGAGATTTTGATGAATGACCTCATGTAACTTTCATTATGTAAGAAAGTCACTGTGGTGATTTAGGGCGGCGTGCTGACGTACAACCGACAAAAAAACCTCCCAATGGTGGGAGGTTTTTGTATTTCTGTTTTGGCGTTAAATCGCTTCTTCTTTTGGTGGCGTAATATCTTGCACGTTTTCACCGTCAAAGTTTTCTGCGTAACCTTTTGGCGGTGGCGTCCAGCCACGTTCAGAACGCGATAACTTATCGTGACGATCTTTGCGCATTTCTTCCGCCATTTTCTCTTCGAGCTGGATGAATAGCTCGCGGAAGTTGTTATCGAAGCGCTCACCTTCCGAATCGTCTTCCCACGCTTGATATAACATTTCAGATTTACGAGCTTCTACGCGCTTGTAAGTGTCTTTTTGCTGTTCAACAAAGAATGGGTGAATGCCCAACGCTTTCATAGCATGCCCACCCATTTCCAGTGCCGAGTGATAAGTTTCCGATTCGATCACATCTGCGCCAGCTTGACGCAGCAAGTAACCATGACCGCGGTCGAAAGCGCGTGCGATGATTTTCACTTTCGGGTACGTGTGCTTCACGTATTTCACCAGTTCCACACTCGATTCTTGGTTATCAATCGCGACGACCAACGCAGCCGCATGCTCGATACCTGCCGTGTGCAGCATATCTGGTCGGGTTGCGTCACCAAAATAGGCACGAGTGCCAATCTGGCGCATGTTATCGACTTGGTTGGCTTGATGGTCAAGCACTACAGTTGTCACGCCGTTCGATACTAATAGGCGATTCACAATCTGACCAAAGCGGCCAATACCAGCAATGATGACTGTGCCTGTTTCTTCAATCGTATCGCTTTCGCGTTCATTCGATTGGGTTTCAAAGCGAGGCAAAATCACACGATCAAACAGAATGAACAAGCCCGGGGTCAGGAACATTGAAATCGCAACCACCAGTGCAAGAGTTTGCGAGAGTTCAAACGGAATGACGTGGTTTTGCACAGAGAAGCTTAGCAACACAAAACCAAATTCACCCGCTTGCGCCAAGCTTAGGGTAAACAGCCAGCGGTTGCTGCCTTTCACTCTAAATATCAGCGCGAGAATAAACAGCACCAAGGCTTTCAATATCATCACGCCAATGGTCAGCGCCATGATCAGCCAGAAATCACCAAATAGAACCGAGAAGTTGATTCCCGCGCCAACGGTAATAAAGAACAGACCCAGCAATAAACCTTTAAATGGTTCGATGTTGGACTCTAACTCGTGGCGGAATTCACTGTTCGCCAATACAACGCCAGCCAAGAAGGTTCCAAGCGCAGGAGACAAGCCTACTAAACTCATCAGTGCAGCGATGCCAATCACCAGCATGAGTGCGGTTGCCGTAAAGATTTCGCGCAAACCAGAGCTAGCCACGTACTTAAGTAACGGGCGGCTTAAAAAGTGCCCGCCAACCACAACAATTGCAATCGATGCAGTGATGACAATACCGTACGCCCAGCCCGGCAAATCGGCCACGAGGTTTAAATCGTCATGATGCTGCGCAGCAGTTTGAACGGCATTTTGTGCTTGTTCGACTAACTCCGGCAGGGCCAACAATGGAATAAAGGCCAACATCGGGATAACGGCGATATCTTGAAAGAGCAGAACAGAAAACGCGTTTTTACCACCTTCTGTTTTGGTTAGCCCTTTTTCGCTAAAGGTTTGCAGCACAATGGCGGTTGATGACAGCGCGAAAATTAGGCCAATCGCCAGAGCAATCGTCCAAGGCTGCTCAAAATACAAGGCGATACCCATAATCGCGGCGACAGTGCCGCCAACTTGCAAGCCACCTAACCCCATCAAGCGATTACGCATCGCCCACAGCATTTTAGGTTCGAGTTCTAAACCAACAAGGAACAGCATCATTACAACGCCAAATTCCGCAAAATGTTGGATGGTTGTGGTCTCTTCACCTACGAGGCCGATGATTGGGCCAATCACCACACCGGCGATTAGGTAGCCCAGCACAGAGCCTAAACCTAAGCGTTTTGCTAACGGAACCGCGATAACGGCGGCTACAAGGTACACAAAGGCTTGTAAGAATATTCCTGTCATGACGCCTCCTTGATGAGCTCCGGCAATGCACTGTTAAGTTTAATGAGCGAAGCGGCGGCCTCGACATCTAATCGGTCTTCGACCAGCGCCGTTAAGAGCTTTTTATAGCGTTCAATATGGCGCGGGATACGACCTTCTTCGGCTGCGGTACGCGAACCAAACAAAGCAAGAGGCGCAATATAGTGCATGCCCGTGAGTGCGGACATTTGCTCGATAGGAGCGAGCAGTTCCCGAATCGTAAAATGGTTGTAGCCTTCGGCTTTGTAGGCTTCTTCTTTGCCGCCGGCAGAAAGCACGCACAGCATGGTTTTGCCTTGCAGTTCGGTTCCTTCGGTGCCATATGCAAAGCCGTATTCCAACACCAAATCTTGCCATTCTTTCAAAATCGCTGGTGTTGAGTACCAGTAAAGCGGGAATTGGAAAATCACCACATCATGTTCACGAAGGCGTTGTTGTTCTCGGTCGATATTGATGTTGAAACGAGGGTACTCACCGTACAAGTCAACGCATGTCACGCCTTCGATTTTTTGAGCTTCTTTGAAAAGTGGAGTATTCACTTCTGAACGATGCTGGGAAGGATGAGCAAAGAGAATCAGTACTTTTTTATTTGTCATAGGGATCCTTGCTTTCAGCATGGCCTTATCCGAATGGAGAAGGTGGGTGAAGAGACTGACGCGCTATGTCCGTCTCGGTCAGTTACAAAATGTAACGCATAAACGTTAACCTATCTACCATGTAGGAATAGATAAACTGATGAAGTATTAATAAAAAACCACCAAACAGGTTGGTGGTTTTATAAAATGAGACAAGTTCTCTGAGCCCTTGAGGCTATTTCATGATCACGCCAATTTATTCGTGAATAGGCACCACTAAAATATCAACGGGTGATTTGTTGATTAGGTGTCTTGAGTAAGAAATTATCTTGCTCCAGAAATCTTG
>JABXIW010000063.1 GCA_013372875.1 Gammaproteobacteria bacterium
ACCAAATGTGTTGGCCATTCATCCAGAGGAATTGGGCGACTGTAATAGAAACCTTGGACTTGATGGCAGCCCAGAGAACGCAACAGTTGCGCTTGCGTGCTGTCTTCTACACCTTCTGCCACGACATTGGTTTTTAATCCTGCGGTGATATTGATCACTGCGGCTACTACTGAGCTGTCGAGGTTCTCTTTGGTGAGTTGATTGATGAACGTGCGATCGATCTTCAAGCAAGTGAACGGCAGTGAATGCAGATAACCAAGAGAAGAGTAACCCGTACCAAAATCATCAATGGCGATGCCAATGCCCATATCACGCAACTTCGTCATGTTTTCCAGAGTCGTTGGTGCGCTATCAATAATGCGCGACTCGGTGATCTCTAACGTGAGGTTTTTTGCAGGCAGCTTGGTGACATCCAGCACTCGTGTCACGGTGTCGACAAATGCCGGGCAGGAGAGCTGATTGACCGAAATGTTCACGTGCAATTGGAAGTCTGACGGCCACTGTTTGTTCTCGATGGCTTTGTATGTGTCTCGGCACGCTTGCAGCAAGATTTGTTGGCCAATGGCTTTGATCATGCCGCTTTCCTCCGCGATTGGGATGAAATCTAATGGTGAGATCATACCGCTTTCGCTATTCCAGCGAGCTAGGGCTTCAGCGCCACATACGTTACCACTCGCGAGATCGATGATCGGCTGATAATGAGGCACAAATTCGCGCTTGTCGATGCCCGTTTGCATCTTCGTGAGCAGCTGAGTACGAAACTTCGATGCGCTCGCGAGTTCTGGGCTGTAGTAACAAACACCCGTCAGTGGATCTTGCTTCGCGTAGCTCAGAGCAATGCTGGCATTGCGTAGCCAAAGCGGCATGTTCTCACCATGTTTGGTTTGCACAATCCCTAGTGAGATCTTCATCACCACGCTTTCACCTTCAACCATAAATGGTGCTGCGAACAGTTGTTGTAGGCGACGTTCTGTTAAACGGATGTCTTCGTCTTTATCCATATCTGGCATAAACAGAGCGAACTCATCGCCACCAATTCGGGCCAGCATGGTGTTGTCTGGGAATTGTTGCTTCAGCCTTTCTGCGATGCTAACCAACAGCTGATCACCATTGTGGTGTCCCACGCTGTCGTTGATATCTCTAAATTTGTTGATCCCCAATAAGAACAAACTACCGTGACACAAATTGGGTTTGTTTTCGCAGATTTCGATTAATCCTTGGCGGCTGTAGAGTCGAGTTAATGAGTCATACACCAGCTGATCGCGCAGCGCCTTAAATGAGGCTTTGAGGTTGCTGGCCATTTCATTAAAGGCTTTTGCGAGCACGGTCGTTTCGTATACACGGCCAGGTTGGGGCATTGAGCTATCCCAATCGCCATTTGCTAGGTGTTGAGCCGCATCGGCAGTGGCGTTGATTGGTCGAGTCACGCGTTCGAAGATGACCCAACTAAAGCCGATACCAAACAAGCTGACGACGATACCAACAATCCAGCTTTTCTCTTGGCTTTTCGGTAAAAGACCAAGCAAATCAGATTCCGAGATAGAAGTGCCGATGAACCAAGTTAAACCGTTTGGGTCGTAGTAGGGCGTGATACGGCTAAAAATACGTTGGCCGCTGTGGTCAAACTCAAACGTGTACGGTTGGTCTGTATGGTACAAGTCAAAACCACGCACGCGGGAGGCGCTGATTTTGATGATCGGGTCTGCGCTTTCAGAGGCGAACAAGCGTTGGCCTTTATCCGAAAACTTTGTGCCCCAAGACACCACGCTGCCAGGGCCAGAATGTGCCACTAATCGGTGTTCTTGGTCCATGATAAAGACCGATGCTTTGGTGTTCTTCTTGATGACACGGAGAAACTCGTTGAAGGTATTGATACGAATATCCGTCACCAATACGCCCGCAAATTCTTGGTGTTCGTACACCGGTGTCATAGCAGATAAGGTGATGTCTTGGCGCTCATCCGCATTGGTGTAGATTTTTGACCACATCGGTTTTTCGTCTTTGGCGACAGGTTGATACCAAGGACGAGTTCTTGGGTCGTAAGGCGTGATGACAGTACGAATATCATTACTGACATGATCTGTGCCGTAGATGATTAACTTACCATCGGTGTATTTATCTTGAACCATCAAGGTGTAATCGTCGGAGATCTCGCGACGAAAACCCGCGAAATCGCCAGTTCCCGAACCAAAAGCGATCACGTCCAGCTGCGGAATAGAACGGTATAGGTTCTGAAACGCGCTCAATAAGTAGGCTTGGACATCTCGCGTATCATGGGGATGGTACAGGTTGTGATAACTCACGTTATGAGCAAGTGTCATCACCGCCGTAAACGGCTTTCGCAGATAACTATTGAGGTGGTCGTAGACACTTTCGGTCAACACCGACAGCTGTTTATCGCTGATGTCGGTCACCACCTCTTCATAGCTTTGTTTTTGGACGTAGACAATCACACCGATAGCCAGTAAGAAAATCATCACAAAAGGGATGAGTACAGCGGTACGTAGTGTAATTTGAGTCTTTGCAGTAGACATTGCCTAGTCACATTAGGGATGGTTCACCTTAATTGTACTGACGTTTCTGTTAATATCGAGCGCTAAGCACTCTCATTGTTAACTCACTGCTTAAGTGACGGTCAGTACAACTCTTTTAACTTTCTGGTTAGCGTATTGCGTCCCCAGCCTAATACTTTAGCGGCATCTTGCTTGTGACCT
>JABXIW010000273.1 GCA_013372875.1 Gammaproteobacteria bacterium
TAACCCGTATCCATTCTGAGTGTTTAACTGGTGATGCGCTTTTTAGTTTGCGTTGTGATTGTGGTTTCCAGTTGAATGCGGCGCTCAAGAAAATTGCTGATGCCGGTGCTGGTGTTTTATTGTATTTACGCCAAGAAGGTCGCGGCATTGGTTTGACAAACAAAATTCGCGCTTATTCATTGCAAGATCAAGGCATGGATACGGTAGAAGCCAATGAGCATTTGGGTTTTGGCGCCGACGAGCGAGATTTTAAAGTGGCGGCCAATGCTTTAGAGCAGCTTGGAATTGAGCAGATTCGCTTGATGACCAATAATCCGCGCAAAGTCAGCTCGATGGTTGAGGCTGGCATCAAGGTTGCCGAGCGAGTAGCCTTGCAGTTCGGTGAAAATCCGCATAATGAAGAATATTTATCGACCAAAAAGTCGAAATTAGGGCATTTACTCAACAAATAGCCCTTTCAAAAATAGAATTAAGGAACCTTATGAGTTTACAAGTTTTTCTGTCAGAACAAGTAGCCAGCAACGCTTGGCAGGGCAATTTAATCAGCTTTGGCGATGATAGCGTCACCATTCATAGCTTAGATGCGGAAGCGATCCAAATGGCCGCTCGCAAATTAGTTGGCAATGGCGTTTCTGACTTTGTGCTCAAAGGCGACTGGGCACTAGAAGCTCAATGGGGATTCTTTCAAGGTTCATATGATCCTAAAGTTGATGTGCAGATTGAATATGCTGAATTATCTGATGATGAGGCAAAAGAATTAGACGCACGAGTACAGGTAAGCCGTTGGATGCGCTCGATGGTTAATGAAACGCCAGAAGTGCAAGCTCCACAAGTGTTAGCGCAAGAAGCAGCGGATTTTATCCAGAGTTTGTCGCCTGACAATGTTAGTTATGAAATCGTGGCTGGCGAAAATTTGGAAAAAGCAGGTCATATCGGCACTTGGGAAGTTGGCCGTGGCTCAACTCGCCCGCCAGCAATTTTAAAATTGGTATTTAACCCAACCAATGATGAAAACCCAACACCAGCAGCAGCGCTTGTGGGTAAAGGTATCACTTTTGACAGCGGCGGTTACAGCATCAAACCAAGCGCGGGAATGTTGCACATGAAAGCCGACATGGGCGGAGCGGCCACGGTAACAGGCGCTTTAGGCTTGGCGATTTTACGTGGCCTTGATAAGCCTGTGCACTTGTACTTATGTTGCGCAGAAAACCTAATTAGTGGTCATGCCTATAAGCTTGGTGATATTTTGACTTATCCCAATGGTGTTACTGTTGAAATCCAAAATACCGATGCGGAAGGTCGTATTGTATTAGCAGACGGTTTATTATTGGCCTCAGAATCAGGCGCGCCGATTATTATTGACTCCGCTACGCTAACTGGAGCAGCAGTTACCGCTTTGGGCGAAGATTATAATGCTGTGTTTGCATTGGATGATGATGCTCGCAATGAGTTTTTAAAGGCAGCGCAAGCTGAAAACGAACGCCATTGGCCATTGCCGTTAGAATCATTTCATGCCAACAAATGTCCATCCAACTTTGCTATTACCGCCAACAGCCGTCCAGTTAAAGGCGGTGGCCCAGGTGGCGCTTCAAACGCCGCAGGCTTTTTATCGCGCTTTGTTCGGGATGATGGAAAAGGCTGGGTGCATGTAGATCTAGCCGCCGCTTACAACGACAACGCCACCGGTAAATGGTCCGCAGGTGGAACTGGGATTGGGTTTAGAGCGATTGCGAACAAACTTTGCGGTTAAACTTGAAGCTTTTTTCCACAAACTTTAATTATGAACTCCTATCTCATACCGATAGGGAGTTTTATTTCAAATTATTTAGCAATAGCGAAGTCATGCGCTGGATTGATCTTCCGTGGTCAGAAGAGAAGTCAAGCTCTGCTTTATCTTTAATTATAGATAATAATCAAAACCTAAAAAGTTACCATAAGCTTTGGGTAGTTTTGTGTAAAAGTTCTGGTGAAAAAGTGGGTGTTATAGGTTTAAGTAAGTTGGTTTCAGAGTCATTCAAAAGGGATATAGGAATTATGCTGATGCCTTCTTCGCAAAAAAAAGGGGCCGCGCAAGAAATCATGAACACAATTATGGATTATGGGCATTCAGGTTTAGGGTTAACCAAAATCAGCTGTAAGATTCATATTGAGCATACTGCCTGTATTAGATTAGCCGAGCGACTAAACTTCATTCCACAATTTAAAAGAGACCAATGGAGTTTTTGGGAGAAAGACCTTGAGCAATAATGGTAGTTTAGTATGCGTGGGGTTGGGGATGACTTTAGGCAGCCATATTACGCCAGCTGCTTTACATCAGATAAAGACTGCAGATATTGTCTTTGTTGCTGCTTCTAATGGTATCGTCGAGAAGTGGGTAGAAAGCTTAAACCCAAACTGTGAAAGTTTGCAGCCTTTATATTCAGAAGATAAACCTAGAAAAAAAACTTATAAAGAAATGAGTAATCGCATGTTGGCTGAAGTGGAAAAAGGGAAAAAAGTTTGTGGGGCTTTCTATGGACATCCCGGAGTTTTTGCCTTGTCGCCAAGAAAAGCTATAGCAATGGCAAGGAATAAAGGCTTTTCAGCTTATATGGAGCCTGGTATTTCGGCGGAAGCTTGTTTATATGCAGATCTTTTGCTTGATCCTGGTTCAGCTGGTTGTCAGCATTATGAGACTAGCCAGTTCATGTATTATTCGCGAAAAGTCGACACAGCAGCCTTGTTAGTTTTATGGCAAGTTGGATTAGCTGGTGATATAAACTCGGAGAAGTTTTCGACATCAGGAGAGAAAGTTGGCTCTTTACAAGAGCAGTTAACACAACTTTATTCAAAAGAACATGAGGCTATTATATATGAAGCTAAAGTTCTTCCGATGGATAAAGGACGGAAAGAAATCATCACTTTAGGGGAGTTAAAACGAGCAACCTTAAACATGCATAGCACTTTAGTTGTTCCTCCTATGACGAGATTGATTGACATTAAAGATAAACCGTTGTTGAATAAGCAAAATAATGACATATAAGCCTAAATAAGTGGGGGACGTAATGAATAATGTTGTTGAATTTATAGTTAGACTAGGTGAGCTGGGTGCAAATCCAAGCAAGATAGAGTTGACATCACTTGTTGAAGAATTGCAAATTAGTGAGATAGAGTTAAATACAATCATGCTAGATAAAAAAGAATTAGCAAAATTGTTGGATGCTCGTGAGAATGTTTTTGCAATATTGTTACCAGCGGAAGATGATGAGTCAGGTGATGAGTCTGATGATAGTGAAGAAGAAATTATAGCCGCTTAATAAAGCTTTGTTTAATCTAATTAATGTAAATAAAAACCCAGCCCTCATTTGCTGGGTTTTTGCCGCCTTATTTTCAATTTGTTATAGCTCTATTGTATATTCAGAAAATTTGAATGTGGATGTCATGCTTGAAAGAGCTGACTCTATAAAAAGTAGTGATAAAGATGAGTTTTTTAAGCTAGTAGAGCAAGCAAATTTAAATTTTAATGAGTTTACAAAAGAACAGCGAGAGTATTTTCAATACCTGCAATCCTACAAGCTTTCATTGGAAGGTAATTTTGAGGATAGCGTTGCTAGGTATGAAAACCTTTTAGCGACTGCTGAGTCATTTTTGATAAAAGTTAGAGCTAAAATATCCTTAGTTAATATCCACGGAATTACTCGCAATTATAACCGAGCTTTTTATTATCTGGAGTCTTTGACTGAAGACATTCCAAGCATAAAAGACTCTGAAATAAAATCTTTAGCACATCTTGCAGCAGCTTTTAATTACAATGCCTATCAGCAATATAAGCTTTCGAAAGAATACTCAGCCAAGCTTCTTGCTGAAAAACCTAGAGGTAGGACCCTTTGTTTTGCTCGTCAATTGTACATTGAAGCAGACTTCCATTTAAATCCTAGGTCTTCAAATGATGTTGATTTAGATAAAGCTATTGAACATTGCTTGGAAGTGGGTGAGCCAATTGCTGGTATCGCGCTTCATAATATAAAGGCTAGGTTGTTATTAGATGAAAGAAAGCCTCAAGACGCTATCGATTACCTTATTCAGCATGAGAACTTAGTTCGCAAAACGGAGTATCCGAGTGCGCTTAGTCGGTTTTATATAACTTTTGCAAAAGCTAAGTGGCAGTTAAGAGAGGCAGGTGATGCTGAAAAGTATGCAAAAAAGGTGCTTGATATTTCTAAAGGAGAAGAATACGTTAAGCCGAAAGTATTTGCTTATTCATTGCTTCATGAGATTGCTAAAGAGAAAGGTGATTTTAAGTTAGCTCTTGACCATTATGTAAATTATTCAGAAGCTGATAAAGCACAAATAAACGAGATTCTTACTCAGCAGTTGGCTTACAACATTGTCGAGCATCAAACTGAAGAAAAAGTCCAAGAAATCAAGTTGCTTAATAAGCAAAACGAAGTTCTAAAACTTGAGCAAGATCTTGCTAAAGAAGAGGCTCAAAACAATCGTTTAATTGTTTTATTATTGATTTTCTTTTTGGCTTCTTTAGCATTTTGGACTTATCGTGTTAAGCGCCATCAAATCAGGCTCAAAAAACAATCAGAAACAGACCTACTTACGGGCGTTTGTTCAAGACATCACTTCTACCATACAAGCCGAAAGCTACTTGAGTATGCAAAAGCTAATAATCAAAATGTTAGCTTCATTTTATTCGATATGGATCGCTTTAAATCTGTGAATGACAACTATGGTCATTTAGTAGGTGATTGGGTACTGAAAAAAGCCATAGAGGTGGCACGACCTTGTTGGCGACAGAATGATATTGCTGGGCGTTTAGGTGGTGAAGAGTTTGCTCTAATGTTACCAACTTGCGACTTACAAAAGGCGGTAGAAATCGCTGAAAACTGCCGTAAAGCCATTGAGGCTATAGATACCACAGGATCAGGTCATAAGTTCAGTATTTCTGCTAGTTTTGGTGTTACAACTTCAAAAGTTTCGGGTTTTGAGCTTAGCAAGTTGATTGGCGATGCGGATAAAATTATGTATCAAGCCAAGGCTGCAGGCAAAAACCAAGTCTTACAAGTGGCGAATAAGTCATAATTCGCCACAATCCTTACAGATTTTCGCAGCCTTTTCCTACCAATCTTTGCTAATATATTTTTATCGTAATGACAAAGTTTAACCGTGGCTAAGAAATGGCTAAAAAACCAACTAAACCCAAAATAAAAGCTAAAACCACTAAAAAAAGTTTTTGGCAGCGCTTTAAATCTTTTTTTTGGAAGCTATCCCTATTAGTCAGTGCCTTTTTGGTGGTATTGGTTATCTACTCTGATGCGCAAATTAAAAAGCAATTTGAAGGCAAGCGTTGGCAATTACCTGCAAAAGTTTATGCCCAGTCATTAGTCCTGGCTGAGGGAAAACCCTTAACTCCAACAAGACTTAGGCAGGAATTACAGTTGCTGGGTTATCGCAAAACGGTTAAAGCAACTCGCGCTGGCGATTATGAAAATTATGGTAATTATTTTTATATATTTGTTCGGCCTTTCCAGTTTTGGGATGAATCTGTCCCAGCTAAAGAAGTTTCTTTTAATCTCGAAACCAGTAGAGTTGCGCAGCTAAAGAATCATGTGACTGGCGAGCCTTTGCAGTACGCAAGACTCGATCCTTTATTGATTGGTCAGTTTTACCCTAATCATCAAGAGGATCGATTGTTAGTCCAATTGGCAGAACTACCAGAGCATTTAAAGCAGGCGTTAATCGTTACCGAAGACCAAGGTTTTTATGAGCATTATGGCATCTCCTTCAAGGGTATAGCTCGCGCGGTTTGGTATAACATCAATAATGATGGACGCTCTCACGGCGGTAGTACTATCACTCAGCAGTTGGTGAAAAACTATTTCTTAACTCGTGAACGTAGTTTATGGCGAAAATTCCGCGAAGCCATTATGGCTGTGATCTTGGAGGTGCGTTATGAGAAAGACGAAATTTTGCAGGCCTACTTTAATGAGGTTTTTCTTGGTCAAGAGGGAAATAGGGCAATCCATGGAGTTGGCCTAGCCAGTCATTACTATTTCGATAAACCTGTTGAAAAACTGACTCCTGCCCAATCGGCTTTGCTGGTGGCGATCCTAAAAGGCCCCTCTAGTTTTGATCCTTATCGCAACCCTGAAAATGCACTCAAACGCCGTAACTTGGTTTTAAAGCTCATGAATGAGCAAGGTGCATTATCTGATTCAGAATATAAAGAACAAATCGAAACCAGCTTGGCGGTGGTAAAAAAGCCAAAACTTAGGCTTTCTAAAGTACCAGCGTTTATGGACTTGGTCAGACGTCAGTTACAGCAAAACTATTCGGATGATGAGCTTAGTTCCGAAGGTTTGCGTATTTTTACTACGTTAGATCCTGTAACTCAGCGTTATCTTGAAAAGCGTTTGAGTGAAGCCATGAGAAAGGTAGAACAATCTCGCGGAGTTAAAGAAGATACTTTGCAAACGGCGGTGATTATTACTGAAGCGGTAACGGGCAAAATTGTTGCGCTAGCGGGTGATCGCAAAGAAGGTTACTCGGGTTTTAATCGCGCTTTGGACGCGAAGCGCCAAATTGGCTCGGTAATTAAACCTTTAGTTGTTGCTGCAGCTTTAGATGAAGATGAAAACTACCAACTTAATAAGCTGATAGCTGATGTGCCCATTAGTCTAAAGCAAAGAGATGGCTCTCAATGGCAGCCGCAAAATTATGATAAGAAATTTCATGGGAATGTGACGCTTTTTGAATCGCTAAACAAGTCGTACAACATTCCTTTAATTAAAGTTGGCCAAGATATTGGTAATGATAGTATCGCTAACTATCTTGAAAATTTGGGCGCTGAAACTGTTCGTGGTTTGGATGCGTTGCCATTAGGAGTTTTAGAGTTAACACCGCTGCAGTTGGCTGAGCTTTATCAAGTGCTGGCCAGTGGAGGCTTAAAAATCAAACCTTCGGCAATTGAGGCAGTAACAGATAATCAAGGTGATTTATTGGAGCGTTATCCGATCCATGCGGAAAGGGTGATGCACGAAACCCATAATTATTTGGTCAAAGCCAATATGCTGGAAGCCACTCAGTCTGGTACAAGCCGTCAATTAAGCAAACGTATTCCTTGGACCAAATTTGCAGGTAAAACAGGCACTACCAACGATTTAAAAGACTCTTGGTTTGCAGGTTTTAGTAACGAACATCTTGGCGTGGTTTGGGTTGGCCGAGATGATAATAAGGCAGCGAACATCACAGGTTCGACGGCTGCTTTGCCGGTGTTTATTGATATTTTTGAAGGGATCAATACTGAGTCGTTAAAATTGGGCTACAACCCAGAAATCGAATGGCAAAGGATTGATTTACAGACTGGTAACTTGGCTGGGGATAATTGCACTAGAACCATGAGCATTCCTTTTAATCATGGCAAGGCTCCAAAAGTAGTTGCTCAATGTGAGACTGAATAATGTTTGAATTAGATAAAAGGCTTGATAACGATACCGTTACCATAGGCAATCTAGCTTTGTGCCGATTATTGCTGATGAATGATAGCCAGTATCCATGGCTAATTTTAGTGCCGAAAGTAGCTGGGATTACAGAGATATATCAACTCAATGATGTGCAAAGAAAGCTATTGGCAGAAGAGTCTAATCAAATTGCGACGCTGCTTGCCGAGGAATATAAGGCGGATAAAATGAACATTGCAGCTTTGGGTAATGTGGTTTCGCAGCTACATATTCATCATATTGTCCGATATAAAAATGATATCGCTTGGCCAGCGCCAGTATGGGGTGTGAAAGCTGTTAAAAGTTACTCAGAAGTGGAGTTATTGGAAATTACCGCACGCTTACAAAGGCTCTTTAGCAAGTTAGACAGTTTTGTGCCGGCATAAAAAAGAGCTCGATAAGAGCTCTTTTTAGTTAAAACATTTATTCTGGGCGCTTAAAGTTGAAGTGGTTGTTTTCAAGCCATTTAACTTTCGTACCTTCGGGTATGGCTGTTATTGCATTAGCAATCGCCGCTGAGAACCTAGTCATATTTTCAAAGTCAATTACGCTCATATCATCATTAGCCTGATGGTAGTGAGGCTGACCTTTCCAAATAGAAATGGCGTGAACAGGTATCCCTTGGATGTCTGCTTTTTTGCCCTCTCTGAACACCTGATTACCTTTTTCACGAGTCATGTCCATGAGCGCAAAAGGCGCATTGTCTGAGCGCATAAAAAGAAATTGCTCTGCAAAAGGATCTTCTCCTAAGTTCCAACCTTGTTTAGCCATTTGCTCTTTCATGAGTGGATACAAAGAGGAGTAAGCAAAGCCCGTCATCCAAGCCGTATTGGCTTCACTTTTCGAGCCCACCAATTCAAACATAAAGCCAGATTCAATTTTATCCAAAGGTACTAATGGGTTTTCTACGAAGTGCTTAGAGCCTAACAGGCCCATTTCTTCGGCATCCCAAGCAGCAACAATGACGTTAAAGGGTAGCTTTGGAGCTTTAGCCAATTGACGTGCTATGAGTAAAGATGAGACGACACCACTGGCATCATCATCGGCGCCATTAAAAATTTGGTCGCCTTCTAGCTTAGGGTTAACGCCTACGTGGTCGTAGTGAGCGCCAATAACAAAATAACGATCGCTTTCACATTTGCAGGGTAAGTAACCTATGATGTTTGCAGCTGGAAGTTTTGCATCTGTGGCCTCAAACTTTTGTAGGAAAGAGGTGCTATTAGGTAGTGGTTGCAAGCCGATTTGCGAAAATTGCTCAACAAGCCAATCTTGTATTTCTGTCATTGGAGCAGAGCCAGTTTTACGGCCTAATTTATTATCGTCGGTTAAATAGGCCATCATTTGCTTAGCGTTGAGTTCTGGCTTTACGACCACGGATTTGCTTTTGGCGCAAGCGGTAGTGGTGAGCAAGCTCAGCGCTGAAATTAACAGTAATTTTTTTGTCATGGTAAATATTCTGGAGAAATTGGTTCTAGTTGTGCAACAAGCTGTTCAGCAAGCGACCAGTCTAACTGATCTGGCGCATCAATATCAGCAGATAATTGTTGCAAAATGTTAGCTTGGGCAGCACCCCTGGATTGAGCCGTGGCATAAGGAATATGGTGAAACATCACCATTGAGTAGCGCGGAATAAATTGCTTGGGATACTTTGTTTCAAGCTCGAAAGCAATGGCTTTCTTTAATTGGAACTTGGGATCTCGTACAGAATCACGCATTTCCACATAATTTTCTAAAGCCATATCGGCTATAGCATTAGCGTTTGCTTTGCGCGCCAGCTCAAAAGCGGGCATTACTTGTGCCCAGTCATCTTGATAGCGGTTGAGAAGCGAGTTTAATTCAGCGCAATCCTCAAAGCCACAGTTCATACCTTGACCATGGAAGGGCACAACGGCATGTGCCGCATCGCCGAAAATCAGTACATCTTTATGATACCAATCTTTGCTGCGTACCGTGCCTAAAATGCCTGTTGGGTTTTCAAAATACAAATCCGTTAAATTAGGGATCAAATCGTAAGCGTCTTTAAACTGAGTTTTAAAGAAATCATCAACAGCAGCTTTATTGGTTAATTGGTCGAAACTCGGCTCGCCAGCTTTTGGCATAAATAAAGTTACCGTAAAGTCACCTTCAAGGTTCGGCAGGGCGATCAACATATAGCCGCCGCGTGGCCATATATGCAATGCTTCCTTATCGATTAAGTAACTATTATCCTCACCCGCTGGGATAGTTAGTTCTTTATAATTATGCTCAAGTAACTCTGAAGAAAAATCGCCGATTCCATGAGATTCCATCAGGCGGCGTACTTTTGAACCTGCACCATCGGTACCGAGTAAAATATCAAATGATTGGGTTAAGGTTTTATCGTTTAGCCAATCTTTAATGGTGATTCGGTTAGCATTAAAGTCAATATCATCGACTTTATGTTTAAAGTAAAAACTAACATTGCCGGTTGCTTCGGCTTCATCACGCAATAAACTTACTAAGCCAGCGCGCGAAACTGAATAAATTACTTCTTCAGGTTTTTGACCATAAGATTGGAATTGCAACCCACCTACAATATCATGCAGCATACGGCCCTTCATTGGGATTAAAAGTTTTTTAACTTTGTCCATAACGCCAACTTGTTGCAGTGGACGAATACCGCGATTGGCAAGCGCCAAGTTAATCGAGCGACCAGCGGGAATAGCTTCTTTGCGGATATCTGGTAGCTTTTCAAAAACAGTAACTTTATATCCTCGTTGCCCTAAATAGATGGCCATTAATGAGCCGACTAAGCCCGCGCCAACAATAGTGATGCTTTTATTAAGCTTTGCTTCGATCATGAGTCTAACTCCAAGCTACTTTTCAAAATAGTCACAAACTTAAAGCAGTCTTCAAAGGAATTATACAGCGGTACCGGTGCGACCCTAATGACGTTTGGATAACGGAAATCGCAAGTAACGCCAGCAGCTTCAATCCGATCAAAAACGGTTTTGCTATCAAGTCCATGCAAATCCACAACTAAAGACAGCTGGCAGCCAGAAGCGTCAAGTTCTTTAGGCGTTAGAATATTAATATCGGACGCAAGTTCTTGTGCTAATAGCTCACGCAAATAGCCTGTTAACTTAATCGCTTTTTCACGTAATGTTTCAATACCACCCGCTTGCTTAACAGTATCAAGTGATGCACGAATGGCCGCTAAGGATAGAATGGGCGGATTAGATAATTGCCATGATTCGGCCGATTCAATGGGCATAAAATTATTTTCCATACGGAAACGCGACTCTTTGTCGTGCCCCCACCAGCCTGCAAAACGAGGCAATTCATTATTCAAAAATAATTCTCTTTTATGGTGTTTCTCATGTACGAAACAGCCTGCCACAGAACCTGGCCCTGAATTTAAATATTTATAAGAACACCAAGCTGCAAAATCAACATCCCAGTCGTGCAGTTGCATCGGGATATTTCCCGCAGCATGAGCTAAATCAAATCCTACTTTACAGCCTTGTGCATGGCCAGCTTCGGTAATGGCTTTCATATCCAATACTTGGCCAGTGTAATATTGCACGCCAGGCAACATAACCAATGCGATTTCATCGCCATGCTTTTCGATTAAAGCGATAATATCCTCAGTTCTTAAAGTTTCTTCACCATTGCGTGGTTTAGCTAATAACATCGCTTCTTTTGGATCAAAACCGTGATAACGAATTTGCGATTCCACAGCATAATGATCGGATGGAAAGGCGTGATCTTCGATCAAAATTTTATTGCGCGTTGCAGTCGGTTGATAAAATGATGCCATCATAAAGTGCAAGTTTGCGGTCAAAGAATTCATGCAAACCACTTCCGATGTTTTAGCACCAACTAGTTTAGCTGACTCTTCAGTTAAGAATTCATGGTAAGGCATCCAAGGAAAGTCGCCTGAAAAGTGGCCTTTAACACCTAGTTTTTGCCACTGACTAAGCTCATAATTTAAATATTCCTGAGTGCGCTTAGGCTGTAAGCCCAGCGAATTACCGCAAAAATAAATTTCATCTTCGCCGTTGGCTTGTTTCGGGATATGAAATTCTTGACGCATATGGCTCAAGTTATCTTGTGCGTCTAGCTGGCGCGCATATTCAATTGAAAAAATATTCATGGCTGATTTCTATATTTCGTTTTCTAAAGTTCGGTTAAAGGTATTAGCGGATAAAGCAGCGGACGACTAGGTGCTGCATCTAACTCGAACGCTGGAACTTGTAGGTTAAGTGCATAAAAACCATCAGTAACCAAATCTGGTACAAAAACCATTTCCGTTACAGTTCTGTCCAGCTTTGCCTGAGGATTTAATTCATGACTATCGGCTTCGAGGTTCCAATACAAGTGATGATTATGCAGATGACCATCATCATACATTTTGTCCAGCGATGGGAAGTCTACTAATAAATGCTTAATGCCACTTGCGGCTAACCACTGCATTGCTTCGCTAGTAAAGAATGGCGGCTGAGCTTCATCACTATAAATCACCGAAATTTTATGTGCAGAATTCGGTAAAGTTCTAATAACTAGTGACTCGGCATGGTCTAAATCGCTTTTAGTAATGTGAGATTTTAATTCTGCTAAGTCAATAACCCAATCATGCTCATCTAAGTCTGGGATATAGGTATCACTCGTTTCGTTGGCAACTTTAGGTGTGATACTAACTACAAGCGCATGCGTAAGGCTATCGGAATGAATAGTCCCAATATTGATTGAATCATTGATCACATGATGAATAGATTCGGTATGGGTGCCATTACAATGAGGTACCATGGTTATTTGATCCACATTACAGCTACCGCCTTGTTTGGTATCGCCGACAAAGCCGCCGCCAGCTAAGGGTTTACGACTGGCGATTGGCGCGCCAAAATGATTGGGTTGTTCACCATTAAATTTTACGGGAATGGCAATGGATATTGGATTTTCTAAATCCAACTGATAAGACTTGCCGTTAATTTCAGTGGCTAATTTCATGGCAAAAATAGTTCCTTATCGAGATTTAACCACTCTAAAGCGGTGCCATGCATTAAGCGATCATGGGTTGCTTGATCGTAACTCATGGAAGTAATTAACTTACCGGGTTCTAACTCACCTAATGGGAATGGATAGTCAGTGCCCAGCGCTAATTTTTGTGGTCCCATTAAGTCCACTAAATATTTGAGCATATTGGGATCATGCACCAGCGTATCGAGATAAATTTGTTCTAAATATTTACGCGGATGATGCGGATTGTCCACTGCCAATAGATCAGGGCGTACTTCAAAAGCATGTTCAATTCGACCAATCGCTGAAGGGAAGCCACCACCGCCGTGAGCGAAAGCAATACGCAAATTCGGTAAGCGCTCTAATACACCACCAAAAATCATCGAGCAAATCGCTAGCGAAGTTTCAGCAGGCATTCCCACTAACCAAGGAAGCCAATATTTCTCCATCTTTTCTTTGCCGACCATATCCCATGGGTGGACAAATATAGCAACGCCTAATTCTTCAGCGGCTTGGAATATTTCAAATAGATTCGGATCGCTTAAATTCCAATCATTAATATGGGAACCTATCTGAATTCCAGCTAAGCCTAATTCTTTAACGCAGCGCTCCATTTCTTGGATCGCAAACTTGGGCTCCTGCATGGCAACAGTACCAAGACCAATAAAGCGCTTTGGATATTTTTTGACGATGCCAGCGATATGATCGTTTAGATAACGCGATAGATCATGAGTATGTTCAGGCTTGGCCCAGTAGTTAAACATCACCGGAACTGTTGAAAGCACTTGTACATGCACGCCATGCTGATCGCATTCATGCATCCGCACTTCCGGTGACCAGCAATTTTCTTCAATCTCGCGGAAAAATTTATCGTCGATCATCATGCGAGCGCAACCGCATTTATGGTGATCGAGTGAAACGAATCCACCATAACCGTATTTTTCTTTTAGGTTCGGCCAATTCTCCGGCAAGATATGGGTATGAATATCAATTTTTAATGAGCTAATAGTCGTATTTTGGGTCATGGCTACAAGTCCAGTTTGTTTTCTTTTGGCATTACAGTGCCGCACTGCTCGCAGGTACGATGTTCTTCACTCTCTAAAAATCTATCGAACACTGGGAAAAAGTCTTTTTCGATATCGGTTAAAGTGAAATATTCTTCATAAAGTTTGTGGTCGCAGTTTTCGCAGAACCACATTAAGCCATCGAGTTCGCCTTCGACTCGTTTGCGTTCTACCACTAAACCAATCGAGCCAGCAAAGCGTACAGGCGAGTGAGGTACTTTCGGTGGTAATAAAAAAACTTCGCCCGCTTTAATTGGATAATCGACCTTTTTGCCGTCTTGAATAGTTTTTAGCAGCATTTCGCCTTCGAGTTGATAGAAAAACTCAGCACCTTCATCATAATGATAGTCACGGCGACCATTAGGACCACCCACTACCATCACAATAAAATCGTCCTGCTCAAAAACTTGTTTATTACATACTGGTGGCTTGAGCAAATGGCGATGCTCATTAATCCACTGTTGGAAATTAAAAGGCGCCATTGGTTTGGACTCAGACATTTTAAACTCCTTTTAATTAATCTATCGTCGCAATACACTTCAACTCGATAGCTATCGGAGTTGGTAAGCAATTGATCTCAATAGTAGTACGGCAAGGTTGATTGTCAGCAAAGTACTCAGCATACACCTTGTTGTAAGTTTTGAAGTCATCTTTCATATTGGTTAAAAACACTTGTACATCTACTAACTGATCCCAGCTAGAGCCCGCATCTTCCAATACCGCACGAACATTATCAAACACGCTACGACACTGAGTTTCAATGCAATAATCGGTAATATTGCCATCTGTATCTAAAGTGACGCCTGGAATATCTTTCGTGCCTTTTTGACGCGGACCAACGCCTGATAAAAATAATAAGTTGCCTACCTTTCTGGCATGTGGATACAAACCTACTGGTTCTGGTGCTTTGGATGAAACTACCTTCTCAGACATTAATTCACCTATATAGAATTTGGTTGCTAAATAGCTAATTAAAAGAAAATACTAGGATTTATAGGCGCACGCAAATATTCGCCTATGACAAACTGATGAAATAGGACGTTAATTTAAGATCCATTTGCAGCCAGAAGAACTAGCAAATATTGAACCTGAGGTTTTCTGATGAGGAAAATAGCGCATGAGGTATTTATAGCACCTTGTGACTATTTTTGTAAACCAAGTTCCGTGAACTTACTAAAGACTTCTTTTTGAACAATTTCATTCAAGACTTGTTTATAGGTTGAGTAGTCAAAATTATTCTCATCAAGCCATAAGATGCTAAGAAGTTTTCTAAGTCCTGGCACTTTATCTTTGACGGAAAATAAGGCGTTATAAAGTTTATTGAATTGCTCCTGAGATTTGAAGTCATCTTCATAATTACTAATCAGGTCGTCTAAATCGCATATTAACGAAATAATCGCACCTTTTTGAACAAGGTCTTGATCAATATCAACTAGAATTTCTTTATCAAATTCAATGTTTATCAAATCAAATGGATTTAAATCAAAACTATCTAAATAAATTGTTTGATCGTTTGTGATTCCATTTTCACGAGCTATATGGAAATAAAGCAGAAGCGATGCCGCCATTGCTTTATTTCCTATTTCAAAAGGTTCCAAACTAATCCCTAAAATTCTTAAATTGGAATGGTTGGCCTAACTCAGCGCCTTTAATTAAAGCAATGGCACCTTGTAGGTCATCACGCTTTTTGCCAGTCACGCGTACTTCGTCGCCTTGGATGGCGGCTTGGACTTTCATTTTGGCGTCTTTAATTGTTTTGACGATCTTTTTGGCCATATCTTTCTCGATACCTTGTTTAAAGGTGGCGGTTTTATAGAAAGTTTTGCCAGAATGTGTGGCGTCTTCGGTGATGTCTAAGGCAGCTGTGTCTATATTGCGCTTTACACAACACTTGTAAAGAATATCGATCATTTGGTCCACTTGGAAATCCGCTTCAGCAGTGATTTTGACCGCGTCACCAGTTAGTTCAAAGCTGGCATCGACGCCACGGAAGTCGAAACGGGTGCTTAGCTCGCGATTGGCGTTATCCACCACATTGGTAATTTCGTGTTTATCCACTTCAGAAACGATATCAAATGAAGGCATGGTTTTCTCTTAAACTCTATATTCAGTAATGGGCACGATTATATGCCAAAAGAGGCTGATGGGTAAAATGATAAGCGGTTAGATGACAAACTTGAGCAGATTGTTAATAATCAATTCACTTTGAATGACCAATTGGTAGCAAAATGATTAAAAAAACGATCGTCATGGCGGTAAGCGCAGCATTCGTGCTAGCGGCTTGCGAACAAGAAGCTAACAAGTCTCAACAGCCCGTACAAGTTGTTGAAAAACAAGAGGTTAAAGTCATTGATGAGGCTGCGGTTAAAGCTGCGCAACAAGAAAAACAGCAAATAAATAAGCTCAGTGAAATTTTCCACAAAACGACGGTTGCTTTGTTAAAAGCGCGTCCATTGAGCGCTACCGCTTTTGGAGTGAATGAAAGTGATGCGGGTGGTTATTTTAATGACCGTTTAGAGCGCTATTCTCCAAAAGCTGAAGCGGATTTGCGAGCTGAATTAGCTGAATATGCTAAACAGCTTAATCAAATGAAGTTTGACGACGCAAAGACAGATGAAAACCGTCAAGTAATGGCATCGATTGCGCGTTACTATTCGGGCGAGCCAAACTTTGGTATTGGTTATATCGATACTTGGATGGGGCAGTCAGCTTTTGTGGTTAATCAAATTAATGGTCCGGCGATTGATGTGCCAACTACCTTGGCTAATAACCATCCAATTAAAAACCTAAAAGACGCTGAGGACTATTTAGCTCGTTTGGCGCAGTTTGATGAGGTGATAGGTAGCGTCAATGCAAAAGTTTTAGCCGATGCCGAAAAAGGCTGGATCCCGCCTAAAGTGATTATTGGCGGTGCACTAAACTTCCTAAACGGCTTTACCAGCAATAAACCAGAAGAACACAGTTTGGTGGCTAGTTTTCAGGCAAAAGTTGAGCAATTAGAACTAGATGTAGAGCAAAAGACCGAGTTGCTTAATCAAGCTAAACAGTTGGTTGAAGACACTGTTTATCCAGCTTATCTAGAGTTAGTTAAGACCATGGAGTCTTTGTCGGATAAGGCAACTAGCGAGTCAGGCATTTGGGCGCAACCTAATGGCGCGGCTTATTATGCCGATGCGGTACGTCAGTTAGGTGATACTGATATGACGCCCGATGAGATTCATGAAGTTGGCTTAGCGGAAGTAGAGCGCATTACTAAAGAAATGGATGCGATTTTAACCGCCAATGGCTACAAAGAGGGAACCGTTGGCGAGCGTATGGCGAAACTGAATGATGAGCCGCGGTTTTTGTATGAAGACTCTGATCAAGGACGTCAGCAGTTACTTGATGATTTGAACTCGCAAATTGCCGAAATCAATCAGCGCATGCCTGAGCAGTTTGCCACTAAGCCGCCTTATGATGTCGAAGTTCGCCGCATTCCGGTGGAGCGTCAAGACGGTGCGCCTGGTGGTCAATATACTAATCCGTCACTCGATGGCTCTCAGCCAGGGATCTATTGGATTAACCTGCGAGATATGAAAGCCAATCCAAAATTTGATTTAAAAACTTTGACTTATCATGAAGCCAATCCTGGTCATCACTGGCAAATCGCTTTGAATATGGCGCAGGATGATTTGCCATTGCTGCGTCGACTCGCACCTTATAACGCTTATGTGGAAGGCTGGGCTTTGTATTCTGAGTTGGTGGCTTGGGAAATAGGCATGTATGAAAATGATCCTTTTGGGGATTTGGGGCGTTTAAAAGCGGAATTGTTCCGAGCTGTTCGATTGGTGGTGGACACTGGCTTGCATGCAAAAAAATGGTCACGTGAAGACGCGATTAAGTATATGGCGGAAACGACCGGTACTGCTCAGTCTGATGTGGTGGCTGAAATTGAACGCTATATGACGTGGCCAGGGCAAGCACTAGGTTATAAATTAGGAATGATTAATCTGGTGAATCAGCGTGCCAAAGCGCGTAAGGCACTTGGTGATAAGTTTGATCCGAAAGAGTTTCATGATTTGATTTTGCTTGGCGGAGCAGTGCCTATGTCGGTACTCAATGACAAAATTGATAAATGGATTGCTAGTAAATAAGAGTTTTAAGTCATTTGGACCCCAGCCTTCGCTGGGGTTTCAATAATTTTGTGTATTTGAAAGAAATTCCAGCGTAGGCTGGAATCCAACTTTGAGAAGTAAATGAGTAAACAAGGATATGTTTATATATTAGCGTCAAAGTATCATGGGGTCTTATATGTTGGCGCGACAACAGATTTAATGAAAAGAATCTATCAGCATAAACAGGGGCAGGTTGAAGGCTTTACTAAACAATATGCTGTGAAAAAGTTAGTTTACTTTGAGGTTCACGAAGGTTTTCAGGGCGCTTTTTTGAGGGAGCGGCAAATAAAAACATGGCTGCGGCAATGGAAAATTAACCTGATTGAAAAGGTTAATCCAAACTGGGATGATTTGTATTATAAAATTAGTAATTAATTAAACATCTAGCCGACAACTGCTTCTGCATGCTCCTGTTAATCTTAGCGCTGATTCGCTAAGGACAGTTAAGAACTTCGTCATTTAAATTCCAGCTTGGGCTAAGAATCCAAATTAGGAGAGTTCTCCTTTAAACTGCAAACGTTGAGGTTTTCGTATAAGGTCAAGCTATACAAACTCTAAAGCGATAGTATTGTTTTCTTTTCTAACAAACACTACTGGAAACACGGAAGTTTTTGGTGTGCTGCTTTTGATATAGCCATCGATATGCAATTGCATATATTCGCCAATCATAAAAATGTCGGCGTTTTTCTTGGGCTTTTTTAATAAAACACCCGTATCTGAAATGTTGATGGTTTCAGTTTCTAAGACTTTTTCGCCTCTTATTAAGCTCGCGGAAAGCGACAAACGCTCACGCGAAGCTCTTCTGAATGTTTGTTTTATTTTTGCTATCACGAGCTACCCCAAAATCATGCCTAAAATTTATCGAGGCTGATACTAGCAACTTATGGGGTTAAAAATATATTGTCGATTTGTATCTAATTGTACTTATGAGAACCGCTCGGTTATCAATATTTGATACAAACATTCTTAGGTTCGGTGAAAAAACGCATTGCTTCTAATCCGCCTTCACGGCCAACACCTGATGCTTTGACACCACCAAATGGCGTGCGTAAATCGCGCAGCAACCAGCAGTTAATCCAAACAATACCAGCTTCGATTTGCTTGGCCACACGGTGAGCGCGTTTTAAATCATTCGTCCAAACGCTAGATGCCAAACCATATTGAGTGCCATTGGCTAGCTCAATGGCTTCTTCATCCGTATCGAATGGCATTATGGTGCAGACAGGGCCAAAAATTTCTTCTTGGTTGGTACGGCATTGATTGGCCAAGCCTTCGATCACAGTAGGCTCAATAAAAAAGCCATCTTGGCAGCGACCATCCACTTGATGGCGTTTGCCGCCCGTTAAAACAGTACCGCCTTCTTGTTGCGCTAACTCTATGTAAGATAAAACTTTTTCCATATGAGCTTTGGAAACGGTGGCGCCGTGTTGGGTCGCTTCATCCAGTGGATCGCCAATTCTTAATGCTTTTACTTTTTCGACAAATGCAGCTTTAAACTGCTCATAAATAGGGCGCTCGATATAAATGCGTGAGCCACATAAACAGATTTGTCCTTGGTTAGAAAAGGCTGCGCGAACTACTTCATTAACGGTTTCATCAAAATCGCAATCAGCAAAAACTACTGTAGGATTCTTACCGCCGAGTTCTAAAGAAAGCTTTTTAAACATGCCAGCGGTGACTTTGCTGATATGCGCACCAGTGGCCGATCCGCCAGTGAAGCTAATGGCTTTGATCTTGGGGTGAGTGGTGATGGGGCTGCCAATGGATGGCCCTGTTCCATGAAGAATATTTAACACGCCTTTCGGTAAGCCCGCTTCGATACACAGTTTGGAGAACAAGTAAGCAGTCATTGGCGTTACTTCAGACGGCTTAGCGATCACTACATTGCCGCTAGCTAAAGCTGGGGCAATTTTCCAAGTAAATAAATAAAGCGGGAAATTCCACGGAGAAATACAGCCAACGATGCCAATCGGATCGCGCAATGTATAGTTTATGGCTAAATTGCCCATGGCATGACTTTCGCTGGAAAATTGGGTTGTCGCGTGAGCGAAAAAGCGAATGTTGGCAGAAGATCGATAAATATCAACGGCCTTGGCAAAAGTAATGGCTTTGCCGTTATCAATTGCTTCGGCTTTGGCCAACTCGTCTGCATTGGCATCTATTAAATCAGCTAGACGGCATAAAATTTCGGCGCGCTTTTCGAGTGAGGTGTTAGCCCAAGCCTCTTGAGCTGCTTCTGCTGCTTGGATAGCCAATTCTAAATCTTGTTCATCGGAATTGGCAATTTGGCTATAGATTTTGCCGGTAGCTGGCTCAACATTGTCGATATAGTTGCCAGCAGTTGGGGCAACTATTTTGCCATTAATATAATTTTCGATTTGCTGCACTTTCTATACTGTCTCATTCAAGTTATATAGGCTCACTCAAGGCTGTGATTTATAAACAAGAAGTTCGGCCGCCATCGACGGGCAAGTTAATGCCTGTAATGTAACTTGCCGCAGGCGATGCTAAGAACCCTACCGCATTGGCAAACTCTTCTGGCTCGCCAAATCGCTGCATTGGAATAATGGATTTTTCCTCGGCTTCCATTTCTTCAATGGAGACCCCTTTCTTCTTAGCTTTATTCTCGATAATACTTTCAAGACGTACGGTATTAGTGGCCCCCGGCAAAACATTATTCACGGTAATGTTAAATTGACCTAGCTCATTAGCCAGGGTTTTCGCCCAGTTAGCTACCGCGCCACGCACCGTATTGGAAACGCCAAGGCCATTTAATGGTTGCTTGACCGAGGTCGAAATCACATTAACGATACGGCCATACTGAGCAGCTTGCATGCCTGGTAGTAATAGCTTCATCAACTCATGATTACAAACCAAGTGCTGGTTAAAAGCGGCTAAGAAATTTTCTGTCTCGGCGGTATGAGCAGGACCTGGCGCAGGGCCACCCGTATTGTTTATTAATATCTGAACCGTTTTGCCTGACTCTAAGTAATCACCAACCGAGGCTTTAACTTGCTCTGGATAAGCAAAATCGGCTAATAAAATATCGTGCTGCTGACCTTGAGAGGTGTCTAGCTCAGCTCTTACTTCATCCAGGCTGACTCTATTGCGTGCTAGCAGTACCACATCGGCACCTTGATTGGATAATTGAATGGCAATGGATTTACCCATGCCTTGACTCGAGCCGCAGACTAGGGCTCTTTTGCCTTTTAATGATAATTGCATACTGATGCTAAATTTCGTGTGCTTAAAATGATGGCTTATTTAAGCATATTTCAAGCACATCGCCAATTAACAGCTCGGCTTTGTGAGGCTAGCTATGGGAAACTTTATTTCTGCCCGTTTGCTTTGATTGGTATAAGGCCTTATCAGCGCGCTCAAAAAAGGAATCGAGATTATCTTCTTCGTTGCGAGTGCTAACACCAAAACTGGCAGTGATTGTGCCCACGTGTTTGAAGTTATGGTTCGCAATAATGGTGCGTAATTTTTCCGCTAAAGTTAATGCGGAGCTCATGTCGGTATAGGGGCAAAGTAAAGCAAACTCCTCTCCACCCCAACGAGCCAGTGTATCCGATGCTCTTAAACTGGTTTGTAAGAGCTTTGAAATTTCTTGCAAAGTTATATCGCCTACTAAATGACCATGTTGGTCATTAATAGCTTTAAAACTATCAATATCAATGAGTAGCAAACTCATGATCTCGTCGGACTCTTGGTGGTAAGCGTAGGCTTTTTCAAAAAAATCACGATTGTGTAAGCCAGTTAATTTGTCTTTGAAGGCTTTGCTCTCGAGCAATAGATTTTTGTCGATTAAGCGTCGTTTATCGCGATTGAAATACATCAAAGCTAAGCTTAATGCCAAGACATAGAGTAAATATGGCGCAAAGTCTGGGAATACGGACTCTTTGAACCTTGGTTTTTTAGGTGCGACTAATGGGCTGGTGCTGACGCCAAACTTGGTCAATATGCCGGTCGCAGAGTAAGTGTTATAAATATCGCCGCCATATTCGCCAGGATTCTTTTCGTTGATAAAGACGTACTCTAGGATCTTATCTTTATCTAATTCATCTAGCAGGTCTAAATTGTAGTACATCCAAACCATTAAGTGCGTGGCTTTCATAGAGGGGAAGTTGGCATCCCACTTGCGAGCAAATGCCTGCTCAGCACTAAAGTGTGTCTTGAGAGTTTGGCCGATCTGTTTAATCGGCAAATGACTCAGTACAAACCGTTTTTTCTCTTCAATGCTCTTATTTTCAAGATGCCACAAGATGATAAATGCTCGAAAAATATCGTAGCTATCGTTAGCGCTTGCACCAAGAGTTGAAGAGTAGGCTTTATTTTCCTGATCCCAACTGGCTTTAATATAATCAACCATTTGCTGCTTAAAGGCCTCAGAAAACTCGCGGCTCTCGAACTCGTTTAATGTTCCTAATGCCCTTAAAGCAAAGGAGCTGCACTGGATGCAGGACGTCTTCCCAAACTTTGGATAATGTGGATCCCAAAAGCCACCATCGGCATTTTGATGTTTAAGAATAAAACGTCGAACCGCTTGCCAGTCGATGTCTGCTTTACCTAGTGCTCCAAGAAACTTTAACGTCAGAATTGCATCCATGGTTGGACGAATGCCAATCTC
Source organism: Gammaproteobacteria bacterium (assembly GCA_013372875.1). The sequence goes on from JABXIW010000273.1 coordinate 22,313, forward strand.
TGTATTTTCTAAGGTTGAAAAGCCTGCCAATGGCACATTATTGTCATCGCTAAATTCATGATAACGACGTTTAACAAAATCCAATGCCGCTTGCTCATCAATACTGCCAGTACCATTGAGCTGACTTAAAGTGGCTAGAGCGTAACGAGTTGAACGTAAACTATTCTGATTGTATTGGGAAGGCTCGTTAATTAAATCGGGATTGGTGACAAAATAGCCATTTTCATTTTGCCGAATTTCGATCCAGTTAATGGTATTAACTGGCAGGTAAAAAATATTGTTTTTTTGATAGTCGGCGAAGGCTTGCTGATATTGAAATTCTGCACTTCCATTTTGAGAATTTATGTATGCATTGTAGACATGGATAGCCACCCCGATAGCCAAAGCCATCAAGCTAAACATAAGGAAGTTGAGGTATCCTTTATTTTCAGCGGCCATAAATCGCCACACTCCATTCCAACAATAAAGCAAAACGCATGCAATTTAAGATGATCATACCCTTATCCCATAGCTGGGAATGTAAAATTGTGTATTATTTGTTGGTTTGAGCTGTTTGCAAGCCGTTTGACAGCCATTCGAAGAATTTAAACTAATTTAAGCGAAATTTCGTTCAGAAGCGGTAGCCCTAGTCAGCTGATGTCTAGGGCTAGGTTTTGGGTTTTTAAGAGCCTGACAAAGCAGCTTTAAAGGCGGACAAAGTGATGTCTAATTCGCGTTCGCTGTGCTGGCTAGAAACAAAGCCTGCTTCAAAAGCGGAGGGCGCCATATAAACTCGGTTATCTAACATCTTGTGATAGAAGTTTTTAAAGAAGTCCATATCACCTGCCGCTACTTGTGCGTAACGGGTGATTTGTGGTGTTTCCGAGAAGAAATAGCCAAACATTGAGCCCACATGATTGGTGGTGAAAGCTATGCCTTTTTCATCGGCAATGGATTGTATCCCCGCCACTAATTTATCGGTGTAATCAAATAATGGCTGGTAAAAGTTTGGTTTGGAAATTTCATTCATAGCCGCTAAACCTGCCGCCATCGCAATTGGGTTGCCCGATAGGGTGCCTGCCTGATAAACAGGTCCAATCGGCGCCATATGGCTCATGATTTCTTTTTTGCCGCCGAATGCACCTACTGGCATACCGCCGCCAATCACTTTGCCTAAGCAAGTTAGATCGGGCTTAATGTTGTAATAACCTTGCGCACCATCGATACCCATTCTAAAACCCGTCATGACTTCATCAAAAATTAACACTGCACCGTATTGATCACAAAGTTCGCGTAACCCTTCGAGGAAGCCAGCAACTGGTGGAATGCAATTCATATTGCCAGCGATTGGCTCAACGATAATTGAGGAAATATCTTCGGGATACTGCTCAAAGAAGGCTTTAACCGAATCTAAGTTGTTAAATTCAGCGGTTAAGGTGTGTTTAGCAAAGTCCGCAGGAACGCCAGGAGAAGTGGGCTCGCCCAAAGTTAAAGCGCCAGAGCCAGCTTTAACCAATAAGCAATCGGCGTGGCCATGGTAACAGCCTTCGAACTTAATGAATTTATCGCGACCGGTATAACCACGCGCCAAACGCAAAGCACTCATGGTAGCCTCGGTACCTGAATTGACCATACGCACCATTTCTATCGACGGGATCATGGAGCAAATCTTTTCGGCCATTTCCGCTTCGATTTCCGTTGGCGCACCGTAGCTCAAACCTTTTTCTGCGGCTTTAATCACTGCTTCTTTAATGGCAGGGTGGTTATGGCCTAAGATCATTGGCCCCCATGAGCCCACATAATCCAAATATTGCTGGCCATCGGCAGAGGTAAAATAAGCGCCATCGGCTGACTCGATAAAAATTGGTGTGCCGCCAACGCCGTTAAAAGCACGAACTGGCGAATTAACGCCGCCCGGAATGTGCGCTTGAGCGCGCGAAAAAAGTTGCTCTGAATGATTCATTTTTAAAAGTGGTTAAAAGTGATTTTAGAAAATTAAACTATTTATTGGTAAACCAATTAACATTGGCTTCGTGATTCTGTAATTGATCTTGTACACCTAATACTAAGGCAAATAAAGCCATCCGTACTTTCACGCCATTATTCGATTGGCGGAAAATGGCCAAGTTCGGGTTGCGGTTCATATCGTCGCTGAGCTCATTGGCTTCTGGGCGCGAATCGCGCGGAAGCGGGTGCATAATAATGGTATTCGGCGCACAATATTTATCATAAATACTTTGTGTTAAACGGTATTTGCCGCGATACAAATTGGCTTCTTCTTGCGTCTCGAAGCGCTCCTCTTGCACTCGCGTCATATAAACCACGTCTTGATTCTGCAAACCCGTGGATAGGTCTTGAGTCACTGAAATACGATGGCCTTGGGTATCACAAACGTTCATGATTTTTTCGGGCATGGCCAAAGCATTCGGGGAGACAAACGTGAAATCCACATTCGGGAATAGGCTTAACACTCGACTCAACGAATGCACAGTACGGCCGTTTTTCAAATCGCCAACCATGGCCACCTTTATTTTATCGGTGCTTTTGCCGACTCGTTTGAGTTCATCAAAAATGGTGAATGTATCAAGTAGGGCTTGAGTTGGATGCTCATTTGGGCCATCGCCGCCATTTAAAACTGGAACGGTTGCGCCGCCGGCAAACTCGCTAACAGAAAAGGCTTCAGGATGGCGCATGGCAATGGCGTCTGCATAGCCTGAAATCACTTGGGCGGTATCGAATAATGACTCGCCTTTGGTTAGCGAGGAAGCGCCCATGCCAACGGTTTCCATCACTTTGCCGCCGAGTAAGTTAAAAGCACTTGAGAAACTAACTCGAGTTCGGGTGCTTGGCTCGAAGAATAGGCTTGCGAGAACCGCGCCATCTAATGCGGTGCAGCGCTTTTTGCGCTCAACATAAGGCGTCATCTTCTGGGCAATGGTTAGAACCTGCTCAACCGCGTCACGATCAAATTGCTCGATAGAAAGGATATGCTGCCCTTGAAAATCCATAAATCACCCAAAGATATAGCCCGAGAATATTGGCAGCAATTTTAGCATGAAGTTTGCGGTTTGTTGCCATATTTAGGTGCTTTGCTGGAAATTCTGGCCAAAATCACTAGAATAGCCGCTGGCGAAAAGCGCGATTAGCAAGATTTATTGAGGTTTATTGTGGAATTTAAAAAATACCGTTGTTTGGTTTGCGATTTTATTTATGACGAAGAAGAAGGCTGGGAAGAAGATGGCATAGCTCCTGGCACCAAGTGGGAAGATATTCCTGATGACTGGTATTGCCCGGATTGTGGCGTTGGTAAAGAAGATTTTGAATTAATGACCGATGAGTTGAAAAAATCGCTATAGGCTGAGTAAACATAAAAAAAGCCAGTTGATTTCAGCTGGCTTTTTTTGTGACTAAGGAAAAAAAGTCTATTGAGAATGATAATTATTTGTCACCGACCCCTTTAATTGGTTTCGTATTGAAGTAAACTCGATTGTTACCTCTCCATATTTTGTGAATGCTTGTTTCAGGCTTTCCATTTTTCTTTCTCTAAGCAGGCATAACGCCGCCAGCATGGGCAGCGGAAGCTGGCGGCTTTTGTGCGGTTGTTTGCACAAAAGGTGACAGGTTTTGCTGTCCAATGCCTGGCCTGGTTATGCATTTGCATAGTTTTCGTTTTTGATCCTTTCTAGGTCTTGGCATAGACCTAGAAACAACTCTGATACATTTACTTGCTCACCATCTTCTATGCGCTTTGAAATCATAGTTTGTGGAAAGATAAGTAAACTTGTTTCTTTGTAGCGAACACAAGCATCTTTCCCATATTCATCTTCGATAACCCACCAATCATAATTGGGTGTTTCATTAACAAAAACTTTACCAAGGAGAATGCCAAGCGACTGTAGCTCTTGGGTATTTTCAGTTGATACTTGTGATGAATCTATTATTGCCTGCAAACGGTCAATGTCATGCATTGAACCATCCATTTTTTGACCAATTACATCTTCTGAAATCTGGCTGCCAAGTAGCCACATTTGAGCAATGTAAGTAGTCCATTCATCATCAGGTGCTGTAATTATTTGTTCCATGCTCAATTCTCATCCAGTGCATAACGCCTTGCTAAGCGGCAGCCACGCAGTGGCTGTCCAGTGGAGGTAGCGAAGCTACCGTAACGTTGCTTGAGCAACTTGTTAAATGCTGCATGCTACGGGAACCTCACCTCACTGTAACGCATGTAACTTAAATTACCTTCAGCTACCAGTTTTCCTTGCTCGACTAAGCGAGCAACCCTTTGAGAGTAGAAGACATCAGGGATGCCCTTTACTCGATTTGGTAAATCGCTCATTGTTGCACCGACAAGGTAAGCCACTTTGCGATTGTACTTGGGATGAACATGGCTCAATAGCATTTCATCTATTTCAGCAAGCTGTCCTTCAGAAAGAGTTGCGATTAGCTCCAGCTCTTCTTGAGTAAGCTCCCGATCCGGGACCACATCATTCATCGGTGCCTCCTAGCATTTAACATAACAATATATGAATCCGATTGTAACACCTTAATTTATAAAGAAAAAATTTAGAAGTGTCGATTTTATTGGTAATTTCGGGATTAAAGGATCCCTTAATTACTTTCTCTTTATTTAAAATCAATAAGTTAGACTAATGTTTGTTAGCCGGTGATGTGATTTTTGCTGGTTAGGATTATAGTCGCCGCTATAATCTGTTGTGGCAGCTCTAATGTAAAAATCTAGTCATTAGCGAGCTGCTGTATTAGGAGTGTTTAAATCGTAAAAGAACTACCACAACCGCAAGTGGATTTGGCCATTGGGTTGTTGATTAGGAAGCGGGAACCTTGCAAACCTTCGGTGTAGTCGATTTCCGAGCCCATTAGGTATTGAAAGCTCAAGTGGTCAATCACTACTTTGACGCCATCTTGCTCGATCAGCATATCGTTTTCTTTTTGTTCTTCGTCGAAGCTAAAGCCGTATTGGAAACCCGAACAGCCGCCGCCCGTCACGAAAACGCGCAGTTTTAATTCTAAGTTTTCCTCTTCTTCGATGAGGGTGCGCACCTTATCGGTGGCAGCTTGAGTAACGGTAATGGACATAAATTCGCTATTAATTGAGCAGATGCTTTAACAAGTTATAGGATTATAAACTGATATGGGGATAGGCCGCTATCCCTTCAAGCCTATTTCTAGTCCCAAATGCGCCTAACGAAGCGTTAGGTTTGCTTGGCGACATTGTATTGGTTGCCTGCAGTGCTATCGGCAGCGTCAGTTTCCATCGCTTCTGATTGATGCTCCAGTTGCGCTGCTTCGCCCATGGCAATCATTTTACCATTCACTTCCGAGCCTGCATTCATCTCGATAACTTTGTAATAAAGGTCACCTTCGACTTTAGCGCCTGGCTTTAACTCGACTTTTTCGGCGGCATGTACATCGCCTTTAATATGGCCAAACACGATGACATAAGGCGCATACAGATCGCCAGAGATTTCGCCATTCAAGCCTACAGAAACCACTGCTTCTTGGCTGTGATCACTGCGAATATCGCCTTTGACTTCGCCATCGATAAATAAATTACCTGCAATATTGAAGTTGCCTTCAACGCAAGTGCCTTTGGCGATAATGGTATCGATTTGATTACCTTTCTTTTTGTTGCCCCACATAAAGCTAGTGACCTCCGGTTGGATCGGTTGTTTCTGACGGTAGTTGCTGATTATTAGTAGTTTTGCTCGCGGCTACTGGCTGCCAATCGAAATCTTGCATGATTGACTTGCCGTTGCGGCCGCTGCTGGTGACAACTACCCGAATAAATCTGGCTTGGAAATTGGCGGGCAAACTAAAGCTGCCTGAGCGAACTTCCATATATTTAAATTTAAATTTACGGTCTTTTTCGGTTAAAGACTCCAGCTCATCAAAGCTGATTTCACGCTCTTCGCCTTCTAATGTGCCGACTAAGCTCAATTCGTATTTACCGCTAATGTTGGCCGACTGTTGTTTGGCTTGAATTAAAATTAAGCGGTACTGGTATAGCTCAGGGTTAAGCGGCTCCCAGCTAAAACTGGCGATTTGCAAGCCCGATTCTACTGAGTCAGGATCGAAAATACGTTGATAGGCTTCAACTTCTTTGTTGCGATTGTAGAGCTTTAACTCCAAGTCAAAAGTATGTTTGCGCAGCTCATCGCTGATGGCTTTTTCCACTTCGTATTGCTGCTGCCAACGTACCGCACTGGCGTTGGCTTCTTTTAAGCTATCTTGCACTTGCAAAAACTGTTGTTCAGCGGTTTCTGAAAAATCGTAACGTTTTTGATTTAGAAAATAACCAAATGCAGCCGCTGCCAGTAAAGCCGCCAAAATAATCAAAGCCAACGCCCAATACCAATTGCTGGAGCGGCGCTTTCTGATCACATAATCGGGTTTGTGGTCGTCTTGAGTCATCTTTTGGCTATAACCTCAGGCATCGTTAGTGATAAGTAACTAGCCATAATAGTAATGAAAGTATTTGTTCTTAAAGCCATATTTACTTATTATGTAACTAATTGAATCTAATGGCTAATTTTAGTTTTAGTAGCCAAAAAACGATACTTCGAATGGCTTTATAATTGAGCCTATTAGAACAAAAAACGCAAATCAAGGGAATTAGCTTCTAAATAAGCTGTGACTTATGACCTTAATTGATCGCTTACGATTGAAACTTGGCGGCTTTGATGCATTGGCATTAATGGCGGTTATAGGCTTGATTTGTGGCATTTTGGCCGGCGGTTCAAATATCCTTTTCCGTTTATTCACCGAGTCCAGTTTGGTGTTATGGGCGCCGGCCAATCTTGAGACTCAACATACTGATCGCGATTTTGAAGATTTATCTTGGATCTTTCGACTGCTTTTAACTACCTTGGGTGGGCTGGTGGTTGGGTTGATTTTACAAAAACTAGCGCCAGCGACTCGTCAAGTGGGGGTCTCCCACGTTTTAGAGCGACTGAATTACCATCAAGGTAATCTTCCCGTTAAAAATGCGATTGCGCAGTTTTTTATTGGTGGTTTAACCATCGCTTCAGGTCAATCGGTAGGGCGAGAAGGTCCTGGTATTCACTTGGGCTCGACTTCGGGCTCATGGCTTGGACGCAAATTAAAGTTACCCAATAATAGCACCCGAATTCTAGTGGGCTGTGGTTGTGCCGCCGCTATTTCCGCCAGTTTTAATACGCCACTGGCTGGCGTAATTTTTGCGATGGAAATCATTGTGATGGAATATGCGGTGGCCAGCTTTATTCCGATTATTTTGGCCTCTGTCGCAGGCGCAGTGTTAACTCAATGGGTTTTTGGTTCTGATCCTGCGTTTGATGTGCCATCGAATTTGGACGTGCAATCTCTGTGGGAAATGCCTTACTTCTTATTGGTGGGAATTTTGGGCGGAACGCTCGCCAGTGCCTTTATCTATTTAACCCGTCGCGTTTCGAGATTCAGCAAGAAATGGAATGTCTGGATTAAAACTACCCTAGCAGGCGCTTGTGTTGGCGTGATTGCTATTGGGGTGCCGCAAGTAATGGGCGTTGGATATGACACTGTTAACAGCTCAATCCATGGCGAGCTGTATTTATCGGTGTTGTTGATGGTGTTAGCGGGTAAGTTTTTGGCCACCATTATCTGTTCCGGCCTATCTTTGCCTGGTGGGGTAATCGGCCCGACCTTGTTTATGGGGGCTATGCTTGGCGGCATTATGGGGAATCTTGGTGGTAAAGCCTTTCCCGATCATGCCAGTTTCGAGGGGTTTTACGCCATCATCGGCATGTGTACTTTGATGAGCGCGGTGTTACAAGCGCCGCTGGCGGCTTTGATTGCTTTACTCGAACTCACCAATAATCCAAACATTATACTGCCAGGGATGTTCTCGATTGTGATTGCCAATATGGTGGTAACGCAAGTCTTTAAGCAGCGTGCTTTCTGGGAAACTCAGATGGGCGATCGCGGTCTGGAAATTAAGATCAGCCCTATTAAACAAGTGTTACGCAGTATTGGGGTAGCTGGTGTGATGGAGCGTAAGATAGTGACTTCAGATCGCTTTAACGATCCTTTTGAGCTCGAAATGTTGCTCAAAGATAATCCGCGTTGGGTTCTAATTAAAGAAGAGGATCAAGTGGTTTCATTGATGGTGGCGAGTGATTTAGCCCGTCATTTGCTTGATTTGGAAAAATTACAACAAGAAGAAAACGAAGAAGCTGACACTGATGCGGATGCTGAATCGGTCACCAGAGAAAAAGTTGACTTGATGCAGATCCCAGCTAATCGTCAAGACGTGATTTCCATCAACTTGCAGGCTACTTTAGAAGAGACCTTCGATAAGATGGAGCAGCGTAAAATTACTGCGGCTTATGTCTACCGTTTAACGGCTGATGAGCAAGAAAAAATATATGGTGTCATCACACGTGAGATGATTACCGATCAATACATCTTTGCCAAAAAAGATACTGGTCGCTTAGAAACTGCTTAAAGATTGCGCCTTGGAAACTCTATGCTTTGGATAAAATCACTACACATTATTTTTATGGTTAGCTGGTTCGCTGGGATTTTTTACTTGCCACGAATTTTTGTTAATTTGGCCATGACTGAAAATGATGGCGCCTTTAATCAATTAAATTTAATGGCAAGAAAGCTCTACCGTTTTATCACGCCTTTTATGGTTTTAACGGTGGTGTTTGGAGTTTGGTTAACAAGCTATAATTGGTCTTACTATCAAACTGCCGGCTGGTTTCATGTCAAAATGGCTCTAGTGGTTGTCTTGGTGGTATACCACTTTGTTTGTGGACATTTTCAAAAACAATTTTCAGAAGGGCGCTGTCAAAAAAGTCACGTTTTTTTCCGTTGGTTTAATGAGTTTCCAGTGTTGATTCTGGTGGCAATAATTATCTTGGTGGTAGTAAAGCCCTTTTAAATGCTATTAGCGTTTTTCAGGCGCAATACTTTTAATTGTCTCAATAAAAGTTTGATGTTTTTGTGTATCCACGGCTTTAAATACTTTTTCAGTAGAGGCGGGGTATTGCTTTAAACTCACCCCATCGATATGTTCGTTGGCAGGCCGTATTGGTCTTGGAACAAAGCCACCTGCACAATTTGGGCATACATTGTCTAAAACATTTTCAACGCAATCTCGACAAAAAGTACATTCAAAGCTGCAAATCATCGCTTGGGTTGAGTTGGCTGGAAGATCTTTATCGCAATGCTCACATGAGGGTTTGAGTTTTAACATTGAAAAAAACTTTTTTTGTTATTCATAGGCGTAATATAAATATCGCTAACCAGAATTTCTAGGCTTAAATTCTAAAACTGTCGCGTTGATACAATATCTGGGCTGGCCATTGGGACCGTCATCAAATACATGGCCTAAGTGGATTCCAGATGATTTAGAGCGAATTTCTGTTCTAACCATGCCATAGCTGGTATCTAGGTGCTCAGTAACTGCATTATCAACAGGTTTGGTAAAAGAAAGCCAGCCAGTACCAGAGTTAAAACGATCACGGGTATCAAAAAGAGGCGCGCCGCTGAGTTTATCAATAAAAATACCATCAGGGGTGTTTTTAAAAATTTCGTATTGCTTACAAAAACGTCCATCAGTGCCTTGTTGAAAAGCGACCTTATAGGCTTCCGAATTACCTAGCTTAAAAGCGCCAAAAACCTTATAAAAATCTTCAGCGCTTAAATAACCTCTATGGCCAAACACTTCTTTGCCGTTTTCTAAAAATAAAATAGTTGGCGTAGCCCATGTTTCTGTCGTGATCGTTAAGCCATCTAGTTGCGAGGCATAACGGTAGCTTAAAGGAATTGAGCCTTTATAATCATTGGCGACGTCTTGCTTAAATTTCTCGCAATATGGGCAATAGTTTTCCGAATCGATCACTAAAATTTGCTTGCCTTTTAGTAAAGCAGAGTTATCCATTTTGGCGACTCGTTCTGAGCCATCAAACTTGACGCCAGTGGAGTGATCTGGGCAGTAGCCGTTGGGATTTTTCTGCAAATAATCCTGGTGATACTCTTCAGCAGGATGAAATTTATCTAGTGGCTTGACGATAGTGGCAATTTGACCATAACCCGCTTTAGTTAATAGCGGTTGGTATTGATCGATTAATTGGTTAGCGATCTGATTTTGCTTATCGCTATTGGTTAAAATTGTTGAGCGATATTGAGTGCCAATGTCATTGCCTTGGCGATTGATCTGAGTTGGATCGTGTGCCTCAAAATAATCTTTTAAGATAGTTTCTAAACTAATTTGTTGTGGGTTAAAAATCACTTTAACCACTTCCGCATAATTATTGGGGTTGTTTTTATGCTTGCGTTGAATAATTTCTTGATAACTAGCTTTAAGACCACGGCCATCGGCATACCCGGATATCGCATCCACCACACCAGGCAATGCCTCTAAGCGTTTTTCTGCGCCCCAAAAACAGCCTTCGCCCAATACAATTGAGTCCAACTGTTTGGTAGCCTGCATATCTTGAGCTATCGATTTTTTATCAGCAGCTGAAGAATTTGTTTTTGTATTGAATTGATAATTGGTAACAGAAAAGGTACCGACGAGAATTAAGGTCGCTATAGTGATGGAGCTAATAAGTTTCATAATTATCTAATGGCTTGAAAATGTATTTTCATTTAGCCATTAGATAATGCGGAGAGCGAAAAGTTACAGTTTACTCTTCCTCAATAACAACCGCAGTACCAAAGGCCAAAAGTTCCGCTGCGCCTTGAGAAACCATAGAGGTGGTAAAGCGGGCGCCAACCACCGCATTGGCTCCGAGCATTTGAGCTTCTTCTGTCATTCGATCAATCGCTTGTTCGCGGCTTTCGGCCATCAGTTTGGTGTACTCCATAATTTCGCCACCCACAATGTTGCGCAGTCCTGCTAAGATGTCGCGACCTAGATGGCGAGCGCGAACTGCATTGCCTCGGACTAAGCCAATGACTTTGATGACCTTATGGTTTGGTACCTGCTCCACGGTAAATACTTTGATATCTGAACTCATGTAAGCGCACTCCTATAATTTAACGTTTTTATATTTATCGGATTTTCTGGCGATCAGTCGTTGTCGAAGTACGCCAATAAACAGTAATAATACTCCAGCCTCAAGCAATAAAATAATGGTTTTCATCGAGAATAAGCTAAAAGATCCTACCGTGAATATAGTCACGATATGATAAATAAATAATATTGCTAAGGGGATAGTCAGCAAAATCCAGCCGAGAATGGATATTTTCTTGGCCACAGGCTCTTGTAATATTTTTTCCATTTTTGTTGCCTCACAGTCGGGATATTGCAAATTGCCAATGGTTTCTTTCATTGCTTTAAGATCTTGATAGATAGCATTACACTCTTTGCAAGACTCTAAATGCACTCGAACCATTTGGTTTTTTTGCTGAGTAAGTTCTTGATCTAAATAGCCACTGATCAATTCTTGAGTTTGATGGCATTGATCGTTACGAGAGGGATTCATGACTAACCTCTTGAGTTTGCTGATTTATTGATGGATCTAACGCCTGTTGCTCAAGGAGTTTCTGGCGTAAGGCCAAGCGAGCACGGTGTAAACGCGACATAACGGTTCCTTTGGCAATGGCTAAAATATCCGCAATTTCCTCATAGGATGTTTGGTGATAATCGCGTAACACTACGATTTCTCGCTGCGCTATTGGCAATGAAGCTAACGCTTGTTCTAATCGCTGCTTGAGTTGCTGTTGCGCTAAGGTTTGCTCTGGAGTCTGCTCATCAATGGTTGGCGTTTCATCAAGCTCTTGATAGCGTGCCTGATCGCGCAACTTATCAATCGCCGCATTGCGGACGACTCGATAAAGCCATTTCTGCAAATCCACGCCGCCTTTAGGGGCGCTGGGATGTGACAAGACTTTGACGATACTGGACTGAACCAAATCCTCTGCATCACTGATATTGCCCAGCATTTGCTTAGCAAATATCAAAGCCTTATGGCTAAATTGCAGTAATTCTTGAGGTTGGCTATGAGTCACCTAAAGCTCCAGATTTTGTTGGTTTCATTAGATTAACGAAGCTAGCAATAAAATATTCCCTAATTTACTATTTTAGTTTGCTGATTGTCTGAGTCGTTGCAAGAGTTCTTTTTGGTAGCTGCGGCTTATCGGAACTTCCCTATTATCTTTTAAAATCAGCCATTTGCGTTCTGACAGGTGCTTTTTTATCTCTTTAGCGTGCTGTAAATTGACTATATAACTACGGTGAATTCGAATAAATTGCTTCGGATCGAGTTTGCTCTCGGCTTGAGTGATGGTTTCGCGCACCAAAAACTCTTTATCCAAAGTGTAGTAGCTGACATAGTTTTTTGCGGCGCTGAGATAGTAAATATCCGAGACTTGGATAATAGCTTCTCCTTTTCCTGTCATTACCATCAATTGGCTCGGAAATTGTTCAATCTGAGCGGTTGCTGTATTTTTATAATTACGGAACATTTGAATGCCATATATAATGGCGATGATGGCAAAATAAATTTTGAAGTCTTTCCTTAGCTCGACCCGATAGTTATACCAAAAAGAATCACTAACATAATCGTAGTTATATAAGAAGGCTATTAATTCACGCATCACAATCATCAGACTGAAATGTAGAAATGCAAAGGTAATCCAACCGCCAATGTGCAATGGGATAAGCGCCCATAGGTTTGCCGTGATGTGCCGAGTTTTTGCCACAAAAAGATAAATTAATGGTAGGAGTAAGAGGACTGATATGGCGCTGGTTGCTTGCTCCGAATACAGTCGGAAATTGTCTAGGCCATAGCCAAGGCGAGCACGCTCATCGATTTTACTCATCAGATCGAGCCCCCAAAACAGGCTAATCAAAATTAACCAAAATAAGCAAAGGAATATAACGCCTTGATATTTTTTCAAAAAAATCATGTCGATAAATAACAAGAAGATTGCACTAAGAATAGCAAGCCTGTCTTTTAATAGCGAAAAATATTTGTAAACCATTTTTTCAATGATTAGAGGTTGTAAATGCTCTGTATTTCATCCCGTTATGCCGTTAAATGGTCCCAGACTAAGGTCAATCATCCCGAGAAACTGCCTTGTAAGTAGCTTTCTTATGACAATAGCTAAGCGTAGTAAATTGAATAAGGTATTTTAATGATGAATTTGAAAACAATAACGGCTGGTTTTGGATTGGTGTTAATCGTAGGCTGTGGGGGATCGAGTGATAATGACGTGGCACCACCACCGGCAGTGACGAAATACACTTATCAAGTGCCAGCCAATATTAATGATGGTTGGGATGTGCGTCATGCGCAAGATTTAGGTGTGAATGTCGGAGCTTTAGAAAAGATGGTGGACAAAGCACGTCAGGGAGAGTTTTCGCATATTGATGCAATTGCTGTGTCTTACCAAGGTCAGTTAATTTTCGATGAGACCATAAGAACCCGTTTGGATCGGTTTGACGAGATGGTTGGCAATCAAGATCTCGATCTGCATGCGATGTTTTCAACTTCGAAAACCATTGCTTCAATTGCTGCAGGAGTGGCTATCGATCAGGGCTATATTGCTGATGTTGATACGCCATATTTAGCGCTGTTTAATTATGTTAATTACCAAAACTGGGATCCGCAGAAATCTCAGATCAGTCTCGAAGATGCCTTAACCATGCGCTTCGGGCTAGATTGGAATGAGTGGGATCCTCCATATAGCTCTAATGATAACCAAATGCACCAACTTTATAACAATGAGTATGATATCAGTAAAGCCTTTTTAGATTTACCAATCGTTCATGAGCCTGGCACTCGTTTTGCCTATAGTACTCCTGGTTCAGCTTCAATAGGGCAAGCATTAGAGCACACAACAGGCATGACCCTAGAGCAATTTGGTAGTCAGTATTTATTAGGACCACTTACCATTAGTCAAATTGAAGCGCGGCAAACGCCTTCGGGCTTAATGGATCTCGGGCGAGGGCTGTTTCTAACGGCAAGAGATTTGCTCAAATTTGGCCAGCTCTATTTGAATGATGGCCAATGGCAAGGACAGCAATTAATCTCTAAGGCTTGGGTTAATGCCTCAACGCAAAGTTACTTTGATTTAAGTTGGTTAAGCCCCGAGAAATTTGATTGGCAAGTAAGTGGTTATGGTTATCTATGGTGGCTGGGCTATTTTGAAATTGAGCAAACAGAATACTTATCATACGCTGGACGAGGATTTGGCGGGCAAACCTTAATGGTGATCCCAGAGTTGGAGCTTGTGATTGTAGTCTTTGCTAGTGACTGGGATTCGCTAGAATCGGAAACGAATGCGCCTTTTAAGGTTATGCGGGAAGCAATATTGCCAGCAATATTGAACTAAAAAGGAGTTCAACAAAAAAGCGACAGAATGTCGCTTTTTTGTTGTGAATAGCTTGAACGGACTTAGAAAATTGAGCCTTCTTCCTCGGGTTCGTCTTCAAAATTTTCATCCAGTGGATCATTTGTTTCGAAGTCGGGGATGATACTGTTATCAAGCTCAGCCACTTCCGATGGCACATTATCATCTCTAAAGTATTCGAAGATGCCATTAGATTGACCAAGCGCTGCTAATTTACCGGAGGCAGGATCAATTTTGGCAGAAACCACGCCTGGCGGTTGAATTATGTGTTTTTCGGGCTTGTTGGCGAGAACCTGCTCCATAAATTCCGCCCAAATCGGCAAGGCCGCCTTGCCGCCATATTCAAATTTGCCCAAGCTGCGGCGGTGATCGGAAAAACCGACCCAAGCCGAGCCAACCAATTCGCTATTAAAGCCTGAGAACCAAGCATCTTTATAGTCATTGGCGGTGCCCGTTTTGCCCGCTAAATCGCTGCGTTTTAATAAATCGCTGTTGCGGCGTTTTAATGGTGTATAGCCAGTGCCGCTTTTGATCACGTCCTTCATCATGTCATAGATAATAAAGGCATCGCGTGGATCCATTACCAATGGCGCAATTTGTTCCTCAGCTACAGGCAGTTCTGGGTAATTACGAATTTCAGGAGATGATTGATCGGCCTTTAACTGGCGCTCAATCATCAACTGCTCACACTCTTTGCAGACGATTTTTGGCGTGGCTTCGAATAAGACGTCGCCCTCAGAAGTACGCACCTCTTGCACAAAGTAAGGATCGACTTGATAACCGCCATTGGCTAAGACCGCATAAGCCATGGCCATTTCTAACGGGGTAAAACTGGCGGTGCCTAATGCCAAAGACTGGTAAGGATCCATATGTTCATCGGGTAAACCAATTTTCACCAAATATTGCTCGGCATAATCGGCGCCAATGGCGTCAATCAAGCGAGTGGAAATGGTGTTAATAGAGCGTTTTAAGCCAACCCGCAGGCGAGTTGGTCCATTGTATTTCAAATTATCATTTTGCGGACGCCAAACTTCATCAATCGCTTCGTTGACCTTGATAAATGGCGCGTCATTGACCAAGCTCGCTGGAGTAAAGCCTTTGCTGAGCGCTGCTGCATAGATAAACGGCTTAATGTTGGAGCCCGGTTGGCGACGAGCTTGCGTGACTAGATTGAATTTATTGGATAAGTAGTCAAAGCCACCAACCAGCGCGGTTACCGCACCATTTTTCGGATCGAGTGCCACAAAACCTGAAACTGCCTC
The DNA here is from genome assembly GCA_013372875.1 of Gammaproteobacteria bacterium. The sequence continues at coordinate 37,900 of JABXIW010000273.1, forward strand.
GGGCACTTGGCTCAGTTGCCATTGGTGCTCAGCTACAATATTGCCTTCTTTGTCTTTTTTCGGGCCTGTATCAATGATCCGGATCAGGCTACCTACGGAAACGATTTCTTCAGCTTTTTTCGGTTTATGGCCAATTCGAGTGTCGCTAATGAATTTCGCTGCCCATTTTAAGCCATCCCAGTCGATATCGATGGTTTCAAGATTGGTATTTAATACCTGAATAGACTGTTCTTCGACTTTGGTAACGATCGCTGGCTCAAGTGTGCCTATTGATGGTGTGGACTCCAGCAGCGTAGTAAGTGCTTCCTTATCATTGGCATCGAAGTTCTCAATGACTAGTTCCGGTCCCTTATATCCATGACGGCGATCATAGGCTAATAGGCCTTTTCTTAAAGCGTCAGTGGCGGCCAATTGTTGTTGAGAATCTAGGGTGGTATAGATTTCCAAGCCTTCGGTATAAGCCTTCTCTCGGCCAAAACGCTCAAGAGTATCAAGGCGAACCATTTCCGCCACATAAGGCGCATCTAGATCCAAATCGGCAGTATGCTTTTTGGCGCTGAGCGGCGTATCAATGGCGGTTTGGTATTCCTCTTCAGAAATATAATCTTCTGAGAGCATGCGGCTTAACACCAGGTTGCGACGGCCAATGGCGCGCTCTGGATTGGAAATGGGGTTATAGGCTGACTCACCTTTAAGCAAACCTGCCATCATCGCCGCTTGCGGCAAATCCAGCTCGGAAACGTCTTTGCCGTAATAAACTTGTGCTGCAGCGCCCAAACCATAAGCGCGATGGCTAAAATGTACCTTGTTGGTGTACAGCTCAAGGATCTCATCTTTGCTTAATTCTTGTTCCATGCGAATGGCCAAAAACATCTCAATTAACTTACGTTTCAAGCGTTTATCGCGGGTCAAAAACATATTACGCGCGGTCTGCATGGTTAAGGTGCTGGCGCCTTCGGTAGCTTCCTGAGTGGTGAGGGCAACTTTGATAACGCGCAAAATCCCTAAAAGATCAACGCCCGAGTGTTCTCGAAAGCGCTTATCTTCGGTGGCAATCAGTGCATTGATGAAGTCTTCAGGCACTTGAGCTAGTGAAATGGGTATCCGCCTGACGTCACCAAACTCACCAATCAGTTTTTTATCTTTGGTGTAGATCCGCATTGGTGTCTGCAATTGGACATTTTTTAGCGAATCGATAGTAGGCATTTGGGGAGCCGAGTAGAGGTAGGCGCCCAAAACAATCATAACCCCAAATATTGTGAGTAAACTCACAAAAAAGGCGATTTTTTTCAATATGTTGATGGCAATGCTCATAAAAAGAATTAAGGTTATATTGAGATCGAGATTCTGAAACTGCTTACCAGTATACCTTTTTACAAAAAAATGGCTGTTTTTTTTTGTAAATTATAGTAAATATAGTATCTTAGAGACGTTAGTTAAGAAAAAAGTTTAACTTATTATCGATTAAAAAGTTTATCTTTCAATAGGGAAGCGCTAGTATAGGCTTGTATAAGGAAATTGTTGAACCACATATATAAGAGGCATAGGATTTATGGTTCTGGGGTTATTTCAAAAGAAACAGGTGCCCGTTGTCGGCATCGATATCAGCTCCACCGCAGTGAAGGTGTTGCAGCTAGGCAAAGTGGGCAACCGCTATCGAGTTGATCGATATGCTGTTGAGCCCTTACCACAAGGCGCCGTTGTTGAGCGCGACATCCGCGATACCGAAGCGGTGGGTAATGCCATTAAAAAAGCCATTCAAAAAGCACGTGCCAATACCAAATATGCCGCCGTAGCGGTTTCTGGTTCGGCTGTGATAACGCGTTCTATTCAAATGGAAAAAGGCTTAGACGATGAGGAAATGGAAGATCGTATCCGCATCGAAGCTGATCAATATATTCCGTATCCACTTGAAGAAGTGAATATGGATTTCCGCATTTTGGGCGACTCTGCCAGTGCTGACAATATGGTGGACGTATTGTTGGCTGCTTCGCGTAGTACTAACGTGGATTCACGCGTTGAAGCGCTAGAAGATGCTGATTTAGTACCAAAAATCGTCGATATTGAGGCTTATGCCATTGAGCGCGCTTATCAATTAACGAAGAAAAAGACGGTTGAACATATTGAAAATTCGGTGGTGGCGATTATTGATATCGGCGCGACCATTACCTCATTAAACGTGCTGCAAAACGGTCAAGTGATTTATAACCGTGAGCAATTATTTGGTGGTAACCAATTAACCGAAGAAATTCA